>NZ_JBPZEY010000002.1:0-386625 GCF_052061695.1 Alkalicoccus luteus | reverse complement strand
GAAGGCCGCTCGGATTTCTGCTATTTTTTTGTCTTTTTCTCATTTCATTCCAAAAAAAAGCGGTACCGGACATATCCGGCACCGCTTTTTGTTTCAAGAAGAGCTTTTTAGACAGCCCCTCATTTCTGCTTTCAGGATTATGTAGGAGTTTAACGTTTAAAATCAGCTGAAACCCGCCCATTGAGGCGGGTTTCAGCTTGTGCGTTTCCTTAATTGTCATCCATTGTAGAGAGGTCGCCTGTCGGTTCGTCAAGCTCCCAGGCCTTTAAGACCCGTCGCATGATTTTACCGCTGCGCGTTTTTGGAAGCTTATCCTTAAACTCGATCTCACGTGGGACTGCATGAGCAGCAAGTTCCGTTTTAATAAATTTTCGGATTTCTTCCTTTAGTTCATCTGATTCTTCTTCACCGGATCGCAGCGCTATAAACGCTTTAATGATATGTCCGCGAATTTCATCGGGCTTTCCGATTACGCCGGCCTCCGCAACAGCAGGGTGCTCTACAAGTTTGCTTTCGATTTCAAATGGTCCTACTCGCTCACCCGCTGTCATTATGACATCATCGTTACGGCCCTGAAACCAGAAGTAACCGTCTTCATCGCGGTAAGCTGTATCACCGGATACGTACCAGCCCTCAATAGCAAAATATTCATTAAATTTCGGTTCATTGTTCCAAATTTTTCGCATTTGAGAAGGCCATCCGGCTTTAATCGCGAGGTTGCCCATTTCATTTGGCGGCAGTTCATTGCCGTGGTCATCGATGATCGCAGCATCTACACCAGGAATCGGCCGGCCCATTGAACCAGGTTTGATCGGTTCGGATGGGTAGTTGCAAATCAGCATCGCTCCTGTTTCTGTCATCCACCATGTGTCGTGAATGCGGTGCTGGAACACATCCCATCCCCAGCGGACAACTTCAGGGTTTAGCGGCTCACCGACGCTTAAAATGTGCCTCAGCGAGCTGAGATCATGTTTTTCGAGCGTTTCTTTAGGAGCTGCCATCAGCATCCGGAAGGCAGTAGGAGCGCTGTACCAGACCGTTACTTTATATTTATCGATCGTACCGTACCAGTCATCTGGAGAAAAACGGCCGCCACGGACAACGTTAGTCGCTCCGTTAAGCCATGGGCCGAATATCCCGTAGGAGGTGCCTGTCACCCAGCCAGGGTCGGCAGTACACCAGTAAACATCGTCCTCCCGAAGGTCTAGTACCCACTTCGCTGTTTGATAATGCTGCAGCATCGCGTGGTGTACGTGATAAACGCCTTTTGGTTTGCCAGTTGAGCCTGACGTATAGTGCAGAATAAATCCATCTTCAAGGTCGACCCATTCCAACGCGCTGTCATCCGTTGAAGCCGCTTTCATTTTTTCGTCGAGTGAAACAAATTTATCTCCAGCAGGCAGGTCCTGATCGCCGGCTACGAGGATATGTTTTAATGCAGGCAAGTCCTCGTGCGGAATGCGGGAGACCAAATCCGGAGTCGTCACAATCGTCGTCGCTTCGCTGTCCTCAAGACGGGCGCGAACAGCGTCCTGCATAAATGCCTCAAATAGAGGACCAACCACTGCACCGACTTTGATTGCTCCCAGAAGAACAAAATACAGCTCTGGTGAGCGGGGCATAAAAATAAATACCCGTTCGCCTTTTTCGACACCCATTTCTTTAAACATATGCGCAGCCTGGTTCGTTTTCTCCTTCATATCCTGAAACGTGTAGCGTTCGTCCCGGTTCGCATCTGAATAAAGAAGAGCCGTCTTGTTGCCTCGCCCTTCGTCTACGTGCCGGTCAATGGTTTCATAAGCAATATTAACCTTACCTGTCCTGTGCCAGGAGAATGCTTCTTTTGTTTGCTCCCAGTCAAAGGATTCTCGCATTTTCTCGTAGTCTTCAAGCTGGTATGTACCTTGTTGCGCTTCTAGAACTTCCATGCGGACACCTCCAGTAAATGTTAATACTTACATAGCCATCATAACGATATCATTCAGAAAATTCAATCGTTACCATTGTTTTTTCTTTCCAAAAGACGGTGCTGTCTTGATTTTACAAGCAAAAATAGGTAACGTTAAAGATGTATTTTATCCATTGTAAGTGTTTACATATTATGTCTCGGGAGGCGTTAGAACGTGGAATTCAGGACAGAGAAGGATACATTAGGCGAAATCCAGGTGCCAGCTGACAAGTGGTGGGGTGCCCAGACGCAGCGAAGTACAGAAAACTTTAAAATCGGTGCAGAAACAATGCCGCGTGAAATTACAGATGCATTTTCCGTACTGAAAGAAGCTTGCGCTGCGGCCAACGCAGATCTGGGCAACATGGAGGCTGAAAAAGCAGACATGATTCAGACCGTCTGCCAGGAACTGCGCGAAGCTAAAAACTATGACCATTTTCCACTCGTTGTGTGGCAGACGGGAAGCGGAACGCAGTCCAACATGAATATGAATGAAGTAGTTGCTTTCCGCAGCAACGAAAAATTCCGTGAGGGCGGTTCTGAATTATCCATCCACCCTAACGATGATGTAAATAAGTCACAAAGTTCCAACGATACATTTCCGACTGCTATGCATATCGCAGCTCTACAGGAAGTGCATGCCAGACTGCTCCCAGCTGTTAAGCAGCTCAGAACAACCCTTCGAAAGAAAGCAGAGCAGTTTGACGATGTGATTAAAATTGGGCGCACGCATCTTCAGGATGCAACACCGTTGACGCTTGGGCAGGAAATGAGCGGATGGGTGCATATGCTGGACAAATCAGAGGAAATGATTCAACAGTCTGCAGAGCAGCTTCGCCACCTTGCTATTGGCGGTACAGCAGTTGGCACCGGGATAAATGCCCATCCAGAGTTTGGAAAACGGACGGCGGACCATATTTCCAGAATTACAGGCGTAACGTTCCACTCTTCAGAAAATAAGTTTCATGCATTAACCAGTCACGATGAGATCGTGTACACACATGGGGCGGTAAAAGCTCTGGCTGCAGACCTGATGAAAATTGCAAACGATGTACGCTGGCTGGCAAGCGGCCCCCGTTCAGGCATTGGGGAGATTACGATCCCTGCTAATGAACCAGGCAGTTCCATTATGCCAGGCAAAGTAAATCCAACACAGTCTGAAGCACTTACGATGGTTGCCGTACAGGTGATGGGGAACGATGCAGCGATTGGATTTGCTGCCAGCCAGGGAAATTTTGAGCTGAACGTCTTTAAACCAGTCATCATTTACAATTTCCTGCAGTCTGTCCGCCTCCTCTCAGACGCTGTTCTTTCCTTTGATGAAAAATGTGCAGCAGGAATTGAAGTGAATGAGGAAATTATCGAAAAGCATGTACGCAATTCTCTTATGCTCGTTACAGCACTGAACCCTCATATCGGATATGAGAAAGCGGCAGAAATTGCGAAAACGGCATTTGCAGATAATAGTACACTGAAAGAAACAGCAGTCAAGCTCGGCTACTTAACTGAAGAACAGTTTGATGAATATATTGATCTGGAAAAAATGGTAAGGCCAAAAGCATAATGATTCCAGTGATCGATCTACATTGTGACGCACTGCTGCAGCTTCATACGATGCAGCCGCCTTCATTCGAGAGCAGTCAATTGGCTGCGTCAGGACCGTCATTAATAAGCGGCGGCACGAAAATGCAGCTGTTCGCTATTTTTATTGAACCTGAAACACATAGCGAAACGAAGTTTATCCATGCGTTGGAGCAGGCAGAGCTGTTTCACAGCTGTGTCAGCCAGTATCCGGGCATGAGAGCTGTTCAGCGCTGGGAAGACGTTCACAAGCTGCAGAAGGGCGAGACTGGCGCGCTATTGACGCTTGAAGGCGTGGATGCAATCGGAGGAGACATAGGCAAATTGAGAACGCTGATTCAGCTCGGCCTACGTTCGTGCGGACTGACTTGGAATGATGCCAACTTAGCTGCCGATGGTGTAGGAGAACCGCGCGGAGGCGGATTAACGCTGTTTGGACAGGAGATCGTCAGTCTGCTGAATGAACATAAGCTCTGGACCGACGTCTCTCATTTATCCAAGCGAGGATTCTTCGATGTGATGAGGGACGCCGAGCTTCCAGTCGCTACGCATTCTAATGCAGATGCTGTTCATGCTCATCCCAGAAATCTGGATGACGAGCAGTTGAAGGCGTTGTTTGAGCGAAAAGGTTTGTGCGGAGTTGTCTACAGTCCCGAATTTATCGGAGGCGGCAAAGAAAAGCTGTTAAAGCATGTCGATCATATGCTCGAAATAGGCGGAGCGGAATGCTTAGCGCTTGGCTCTGATTTTGATGGTTTAACAGAATATCCCGTCGGTTTGGAGAATGCCTCGTGTCAACAGCTGATGGCGAAGCTGCTGGAGCGTGAGTTTGGTAAAGAAACAGCAGAAAATATTTGCTGGAGAAATGCTGAAGCTTATATGCTTCGATCTGTATAAAAGCTGCGGCTGCCTATTCTGGGCAGCCGTTTTTATTAGCTTAAAGAGCCTTATAAGGATGTGTATCAGGCTCGACTCTAAGAAGACGGAAGCTCAACGCAGATTGCATGCCTTGTAGCTCTGACCATGATAGGATGGAGCAAAGGAGGGGGCGCACATGGAAAAGAAAGCTATATTTGCCGGGGGCTGTTTTTGGTGTATGGTAGAACCATTTGAGACACAGCCGGGAATCGAAAAAGTGGTCTCCGGCTATACCGGAGGCAGAACAGAAAATCCAACGTATGAAGAAGTATGTTCAGAAACAACTGGCCACTTGGAAGCAGTGGAGATTACGTATGACCCTGAACAATTTTCCTATGAGCGGCTGCTGGAGCTGTTCTGGCAGCAGATTGATCCTACCGATCCGGGAGGTCAGTTTCACGACCGCGGTGAATCGTACACAACCGCTATTTTTTATCATGACGAGAAGCAGAAACAGCTTGCCGAAAAATCAAAGCAGCGTTTGAACGAAAGCAAACTGTTTTCTAAACCGGTCGTCACGTCTATCCGGCCTGCAGAAACGTTTTATGAAGCTGAAACCTATCATCAGCAGTATTACCGGAAACATCCGCTTCATTATAAAATGTATAAAAAAGGAAGCGGAAGGCAGGATTTTCAACTGAAACACTGGAGGGATCAGGCATGAAGCGCGATTTGAAACAAGAGCTCACGGATATGCAGTACAAAGTAACCCAGCAGGATGGTACAGAACCGCCGTTTCAAAATAAGCTCTGGGACTTCTTTGAAGAGGGGTTGTATGTTGATATCGTATCAGGGGAACCACTGTTTTTATCAACAGATAAGTTTCATTCTACTTGCGGCTGGCCGAGCTTTACAAAGCCGGTGAGCGAAGAAGCGGTGGTTGAAAAGACGGATACGACGCATTTCATGGTGAGAACGGAAGTACGGAGCGCCGGTGCGGACTCACATTTAGGCCACGTGTTTCCGGACGGCCCTCCGCCCGGGGGACTGCGTTATTGCATCAATTCGGCCTCACTCCGTTTTATTCCGCTTGATCAACTGGATGACGAGGGATTTGGAGATTATAAGTCAGCTATTGCAGCAGGACGTTCAGAATAACAAACACGGTGCTTTCTGGATGTGGCAGCATGCAGAGTCCGTGGCAGTGATGCAAATGTAAATAAACGCCTGTGCCATTACCGGCACAGGCGTTTATAAGTTATCCATAAAGTGGAATACGATTAAATGCGGCGTAAAGCTCATGTTTTCTCGGCAAGGCGGTATTGCCAGGGTGCTTTGGATAAAAAGGGGAAATTGATTCTAATCCTTCCCGCTTCATCGTTTTGTACAGGCGGTCAATGACAGCGGAGAGGGACTCGCCACGGCGACAATTCTGGACACACCAAATCATCATTTGGGCGAGGGCTTCTGTTTGGGAAGGGGAAACGAGCTGTTCAACGTTGTGTAAATCCACCGTCCCCTTTCCAAACAACAGCGTATTTTTTCCTTTAGCCTGAATTTTCTTTTTTGGGTGCCACCGCTTTTTCATGGCATTCGCTGGAAAAGGTCTGGACGTATTTACCGGGAAACCACGTCCTTCCGGGTGGAAGTGGTCTGCTGGAAAAGACGCGGCAATTGCTTTCGCTTCGTTCGTCCGGTCGAAAGGAACATATTCATCCATTACAATTACATGATCTGCAGGTTCAAAATAATCTCCAGAGCCCCCCAACACCAGAATGGATGAAATGCCATTCTCTTCATAAAGCGGTCTTATTCGGTCTACGAACGGAGTGATCGGCTCTTTATCCGGACTGACGAGCTGCTGCATTCGGGAATCACGGATCATAAAATTTGTTGCGCTTGTATCTTCGTCAATCAGAAACAGCCGGGAGGAGGCCTGCATTGCTTCTGCTATATTAGCTGCCTGAGACGTACTGCCGCTTGCATCCTCCGTTGAGAAATTAGTAGTTTCTTTATTGCCTGGAAGTGTGTTGATGAAGGCTGATATATCGACATTCCAAACGCTCCGTCTGTCTTCAGCCCTTATTTTTACGGCGGTTTCGTCTGTCCAGACGAGTTCTCGGCCATCTTCTGCTTCATGATTATAAACTCCTCGTTCCAATGCCTGCAGCAGCGTACTTTTTCCATGATAGCCGCCACCGGCTATCAGCGTTACTCCTTTTTTTATAAGCATCCCTCTGACTTTTCCGCGGTGTGGAAGATCAAGCTCTATCGCTTGAGAAGCGGGGCTGATAAATGGCACAGCATGTTTCATGGGCTTGGCAGAGATGCCGGAGGCGCGGGGAAGGATCGAGTCATCCGCAATGAACGCACACCCTCCAAGCGCCGCTAGATGTCTGCGCCCCTCATCCTGATCATCCTGCAGATGAATCGCATCCTGAATCTTTTCTCGCGTAACAGACGAAATAGCGTTGCGTGCGGTTTCCGGGAGCTGCTCAGTGAGTAGCTCTGCAGCTTTTATCCCAAGAATTTTCCGGCCTGAAGCGGGAAGGCCTGTCGACAGTCGAAATTCTACAGCGTCCGGTTGAAACGAAACAGAAGTTCGATCAATTACTTCCGGACCAGGTGCATCAATCATGATCATGCCGCTTTTACCGGTTCCGGATACGGACTTTTGATTTTTGGCTGCATCACTGCAAGCCTTTGAGAACAGATGCTTGAGGCTGATCGTCCTCGAAAGGGTGGAAAAATCCTCTTCCTGCAGTGCTGTCATTTTCAACGGAACCTTTATCCGTACTCGTGAAGGTGCAGCAAATGGGTCTCCCTGCACATAATCAACGGCAAGTTCGATTCCATCAGCTGTTTCGTACGAACCTGCAATCTGCTTAAGCTTCGCATAAGACTGGCGATCCAAATGCTCCAGTTTTTTCTTAATTTCGTTCATGTGTTTCATACGAGGACCTCCTTTGAAAATGAGAGAAATAGAACCAATACGTTTCTGTCATCCCCTGTGTTTTCTTATTTTCGATCATGTATAATAGAGACATGCGGGCTAGTCGTGAACGAGCCTGAGCATCCACTGGAATACCCTAATGAACTTCACCATAAACGCGGAGGAACAGCATGAAGAAACTTCGGATCATCTGGCAAAACCTTTTTGTCCTCGTTTCTGCAGTCCTGGCATTGTTTTTAGTTTTGACAGCAGCTGCCGTTTTTTTATGGCAGTCAACAGAAGAAGGAAGACTGCCGGCAAAAACAGCAGTCGTTCTCCACGCGATTAATCATAATCTGGTGGATTTGGATATTAATATTAAGCCGCCAAGGATTGTCACCGGCGACAGCCCCGGCGGTACAAGTTTATTAAGAGAGGATTTTTATATCCCGGTACAGGGGGAAGCACAGATTCCTGTCCGCATGTATCGTCCTCAGGGCGAGGGACCGTTTCCTGTCATCATGTATTATCATGGTGGTGCATTTATGGAAGGGTACGGTGGATTGGATACACACGATAATATTCTTCGCTCCCTTGCTTCTAGAACCGACAGCGTCGTAATCGCCCCGGCATACCGGCTCGCGCCGGACCATATTTTTCCCGCTGCTATAGAGGACAGCTACACCGCTCTCCAGTGGGCTTTTGCAAATGCAGAGTCGTTCCGGGGGGACAACAGCACGATTTCAGTTATGGGGGACAGCGCCGGAGGGAACATTGCAACGGTTGTCTCGCAAATGGCGAGAGACCGTGACGGGCCTGATATCGCTTCTCAAGTATTGCTCTATCCATTGACAACGTTTCAGGATATTCCGCTTGCTTCGAGGGATGTGTATGACAGCGGCTATTACCTGCTGTCCCGATCTGTCATGTATAAAGCACGCGATACGTACACGCCGGAAGAATGGATGTGGAACCATCCATATACGTCTCCGCTTCAAGCCGATGATTTAAGCGCTCTGCCTCCTGCTTTGGTACTTACTGCTGAGTTTGATCCGCTGCGGGATGAAGGGGAACAATACGCCCGCAGGCTGAGTGAAGCTGGAGTACCAGTAAAAGCATCGAGATACAGAGGCGTTATGCACGGGTTCGTATCGTTTTATGAAGTGATGCAGACTGGCAGAAACGGACTGCAGGAGGCGTCGGCTTTTTTAAATCAGGCGCATCACGGAGCACTCGTATTCAGAGACCAGTATGAACTGCAGGTCAAACAACCGCCACAAGGGATAGACAGAGTCAGGGAGCAGACCGAAGCTTTTGCTATTGCTGCTTACCTGCTCGGAAGAACAGGGGCGGATCTGCTTACTACACAACATATCAGGGGGCGAACATGGATCGAATAGACAGTCGTTATTTTCGAATGGGAATCCGCATTTTTGCGGTTTCCCTCCTCATATTTGTTCTTATTTACAGCGCCTATTATTTATATGTCTATATGAACTGGGGACTCCGTGAAGGAGTCGGCTATTTATTGCTTTCAGACGGCATTTTTCTGCTGCTCCTGCCAGTCGCAGTGCTGCTTTTCTTTTTGCACTGGGTGGGATGGTGGCTGGCAATGATTGTCTTTACATATTTTTTAACAGCAAAAGTAGTTGGGATCGCTGCTAACTTCTTTTTGCTCCAAGCCGGCTTTATTATAGATCAGGATGGCGGACTGCGATGGGGCATCGAATTATTTTATCTGTTTTTATATGCTGGAATTTTAATTTTTTTAGCATTGAGACCAATTAAATCAGAGTTAGGCGTACACACAGGAAAAATGAAAATTCCTTCTTTTTGGAAAATTTTCCCTCCAGCAGTGCTTTTGTATGCTCTGCAGTTTTATGCGGCGTTTCAATTGATGAATTAGAAAGGTGATAGGTAGTGATGAATCTGCAAATTAACAGGAACGTAGAAGCGATTCAAATTTCCGGAATCCGTCAATTTTTTAACAAAGTTCAACAGGTTCCGGATGCTGTTCAGCTTACGATCGGCCAGCCGGATTTTCCAACTCCAGAGCATATTAAACAAGCTGCAGTGAGGGCGATCGGCGAAAATAAAACGAGCTATACTGCGAACGCAGGGACTATGGCGCTTCGGAAGGCAGCCAGCAGCTGGGTCCATTCCCACTACTCGCTTACATATGAACCTGAGTCTGAAGTGATCGTCACAGCAGGTGCTTCTCAGGCAATCGATACGACTATGAGAACTATTTTACAGCCTGGGGATGAAGTGATTCTGCCAGCTCCGGTTTATCCGGCCTACGAGCCGATTATTCGGCAATGCGGAGCTGTACCCGTTTACGCTGACACGCGCGAAACGGCTTTTAAACTGACACCGGATCATATTAAGCAGCTGTATACTGCTAATACGAAAGCGGTTATGTTGCCTTACCCTTCAAATCCGACTGGAGCGGTACTCACAAGAAGCGAAATGGATCGTTTATATGATGTGCTTCGTGAGAAAGATTGCTTCGTCGTTACCGATGAAATTTACAGTGAACTCACGTTTGACGGACCGCATATTTCAATGGGAGCGTATCCCGGAATGAAAGGAAAAACAATCGTGATTAACGGGTTGAGCAAGTCACATTCCATGACGGGCTGGCGTATTGGTTTTATATTTGCTCCTTCTGAGATAGCGAAGCATCTGCTGAAAGTCCACCAGTATACAATCAGCTGTGCAAGCTCTGTATCTCAGGCTGCCGCGGAGCAGGCTTTAACAAAAGGACTCCGAGATCCTGAAGCGATGAGGGAAGTATATCAGGAGCGGCGCGATTACTTGTTTAACCGACTTCAGGCAATGGGAATGGAAGTACAAAAGCCTGGTGGAGCTTTTTATTTGTTTCCTTCGATTACAGGCTCAGGATTGGACGCAGATGATTTTGCGGAGCGGCTTTTATTTGAAGAAAAAGCGGCAGTAGTGCCGGGAACTGCTTTTTCTGCATGCGGTGATACATTTATTCGGTTGTCCAGTGCTTATGCAATGCCCGAGCTGAGGGAAGCAGCCGACAGGCTGGAGCAATTTTGGAATAAGGTGACGTAAGTATGCAATACTTTCGTCGTTCGGGGGCTTTTAGCGCAAATATGAAGAAAGCGTATGATCGAAACAGTCAGCATTATTACAGCGCGGAAATGATGCTCGCTGATTGTCTTATCCGAATATATGAAGACAAAGAATGAGAGGCTGCAGGTTTTTCATCTATTTATTAATATAGGAAAGAACTGAAACCCTTGTGCATAAAGGGGATATAAATACACAATTTAGGAAACTAACCTTTGAGGATGATCATGAATAATGGTAAAATAAGCTTGTAAACGCTTCACAACTTTACAGCGTCAGGAATACATATTTATTTTCACTGGAGGTAGCAGACATGGGAAGTGATTCAATCAACCACAGTCGTGGATGGACGCAGTTTTATGGTCCGAACCTCGGGTATATGCTGGAGCAGTTTGAACAGTATCAGCAGGACCCGGATGAGGTAGAGGAGGAGCTGCGGCAGTTTTTTAGAAAGTGGGGGGCTTATCGGGAAACGCCTGTTAACGGTCAGTCAGCTGTTCAGCCGGCAGAGGCTGGACCTGAAACTTACTACAAAGCTGTAAACGCGATGAAACTTGCCGAATCAATCCGCAGAAACGGACACTTAATGGCGGATATCGTGCCGGTAAGACTGGACGAGCAGAAAGAGATATTCAGCTATGATGAATTCGACCTGACAGAGGAGGATCTGCGTTCAGTACCGCCGGAGCTGCTCTCTCCACACTACCATGAACAGCTTTCCGACGGACTGGAAGCAGTGGAGCATCTGAAAAAGACGTATACACAAAGGCTTGCTTTCGAATTTAAGCAGGTACATGATATTGATGAACGCCGCTGGCTGTTTCAAAAAGTGGAGTCGGGTGACTATATACCGAACCTCACGAATGATGTTCGAAAGCAGCTGCTGCAGAGGCTGAATCAAGTAGAAGGCTTTGAACACTTTATTCATAAAACATTTAAGGGTCAGAAGCGCTTTTCGATCGAGGGTCTGGACACGATGGTACCGATGCTTGATGAAGCTGTCAGCGAAGCGGTCGCGGACGGTGCAGAAAAAATGATGATTGGAATGGCTCACCGGGGCAGACTCAATGTACTGGCACACGTTCTCGGGAAGCCGTATGAGCTCATCTTCAGTGAATTTCATGATGCACCGAACAAGGATCTAGTGCCTTCAGAAGGATCGGTAGGAATTAACTACGGCTGGACAGGTGATGTAAAGTATCACCTCGGTGCAGATCGAGAGATTCATGAGGAAAAGGCAGATGCGACGATAACACTCGCAAACAACCCGAGCCACCTCGAATTCGTTGATCCAGTTGTGGAAGGACTGACCAGAGCGGCTCAGGACGACCGCTCGAAGCCTGGCAAGCCGGTGCAGGATATGGATAAAGCGATGCCGATCTTAATTCACGGTGATGCAGCATTTCCTGGTCAGGGAATTGTGGCGGAAACGCTGAATCTAAGCAGACTGAACGGCTACGCGACAGGTGGAACGATTCACATTATAGCGAATAACTTAATCGGTTTTACGACAGTCAGCGATGATTCCAGATCAACTACGTATGCGAGTGATCCGGCAAAAGGGTATGAAATCCCCGTTATTCACGTAAATGCGGATGATATTGAAGCGTGTGTGGCTGCAATGCACCTTGCGTATCTGTACCGCAAAGAGTTCCATAAAGATATCGTGATTGACCTGATCGGCTATCGTCGCTACGGACATAACGAAATGGATGAACCGCTGGCAACACAGCCTCAGCTTTACAAAAAGGTAAAGCAGCATCCTACTGTTTATCACATATACGGAGAGCGGCTCGTCGATCAAGGCGTCATGTCGAAAGAGGATTTCGACAGTATGCGGGATGAGTTCCTTGCTGAGCTGACGGAGCACTTTGAAAATATTAAAGGCAATAAGCGTGAACACATTGACGGGGACATGAATCCGCCTGAATATGTGGAGGACAGACTGGAAGGCATCGAAACAGCGGTGCCGGAGGAAGAACTGCGCAAGATCAACGAGGAGCTGCTTGAATATCCGGAAGATTTTAATATCTTCCCAAAGCTCGAAAAAATTCTGAGCCGGCGCACAGAGTCGATGGAGTCTGATGGGAAAATTGACTGGGGCCATGCGGAAACACTTGCATTTGCATCGATTATTACAGATGGCACACCGATCCGTCTGACTGGTCAGGATTCTGAGCGGGGTACGTTCTCTCAGCGTCATCTCGTTCTGCATGATTATGAACAGGAAGGCGTTCACTATCCGCTTCACGCTTTGTCAGATGCGAAAGCCTCCTTCACAGTACACAACAGCCCGCTGTCAGAAGCTGCATGCGTCGGGTTCGAATACGGCTATAACGTACAGTCTCCTGAAACACTCACAATTTGGGAAGCACAGTACGGGGATTTCTCCAACGGCGCCCAGGTTCTATTCGATCAGTTCATTTCGAGCGGAAGAGCAAAGTGGGGCCAGAAATCAGGGCTTGTTCTCCTGCTGCCTCACGGCTATGAGGGACAGGGGCCAGAGCATTCAAGTGGTCGAATGGAGCGATTCCTTACGCTCGCAGCAGAGAATAACTGGCACGTAACGAATTTGACGAGAGCCAGCCAGTATTTCCATCTCCTGCGCAGACAGGCTAAAATGCTGAAAGAAGAAGTGATCAGACCACTCGTTTTAATGGCTCCGAAAAGTCTTCTGAGAAACGAAAATGTTGCCTCTTCTCTCGATACGTTCACAGAGGGAAGTTTCCAGCCGGTTCTCACAGTCGATGGATTGGCTGAAAAAGCGAAAAAAGTAAAGCGGGTCGTATTTGCTTCTGGTAAAGTAGCTGTCGATATGGAAGAGCACCTGGCAGAGCTTGACTCTAAACCGGACTGGCTGCAAATTATTAAAGTCGAGGAGCTGTATCCGTTTCCTCGCAGACAGATTAAAGAAATAATGGATGCCTATGAGAATCTTGATGAAATTATGTGGGTTCAGGAAGAACCTCAAAATATGGGAGCGTGGCACTACATCGCACCGCACCTGCAAAGCTTGACGAACAATGAGATTCCTGTAGAATTCGTCGGCCGCCGCCGCCGTTCCAGTACGGCTGAGGGTGACCCTAAAGTACACAAACTTGAACAAAATCGCATTATTGAAGAAGCAACAAGCCGAGAATCCGAAGGGAGTAATGATTGATGCTGGAAGTAAAGGTACCGGAATTAGCTGAGTCAGTCACGGAAGGAACGGTTGCCGAATGGTTGAAGCAGCCGGGCGATTACGTTGAAAAAGGTGACGACATCGTCGAGCTTGAAACAGATAAAGTAAACGTGGAAATTTCTGCAGAAGAATCCGGAGTGCTGAAGGAGACAAAAGCAGAAGAAGGAGATACAGTAAAAGTAGGCGACACTATTGCGGTGATCGATACCGATGCTTCAGAAGGCAGCGGCTCCGAAGCTCCTTCTGAAACGACAGAGGAAAAGCCGGAACCAAAAGAAGAGAAAAAAGAAGCAGAACAGAAAGAAGCGCCAAAAGAAGCGTCCGGATCCTCTGATGAGTCAGAGTCCGATGAGCGCGTGATTGCTTCTCCAGCAGCTCGAAAGTACGCTCGTGAAAAAGGAATTGATCTGCACGCGGTCAGCTCCCGTGATCCGCTTGGACGTGTACGTAAAGAAGATATCGACGCGCATCAGGCTGGAGGAGGCAAAGGGTCAGCTGAAAAGAAAGAAAGCAGCTCCAAAGAATCAGATGAAAATCCACTGAAGCCGGTTAAGCGTGAAAAAATGTCCCGCCGCCGTCAGACAATCGCAAAACGACTGGTGGAAGCACAGCAGACGGCTGCTATGCTGACAACGTTTAACGAAGTGGATATGACGAACCTGCTTGCTCTCCGCAAGCGCTGGAAGGATCGCTTCCAGGAAAACAACGATGTAAAACTAGGATTCATGTCATTTTTCACAAAAGCGGTTATCGGTGCTCTAAAGCAGTATCCTTATGTGAACGCAGAGATTGACGGCGATGAGGTCGTACTGAAAGACTTCTATGATATTGGAGTGGCGGTATCAACTGACGACGGTCTCGTAGTTCCAGTTGTACGCGATGCAGATCGCCTTGGATTTGCGGGCATTGAAAAGGAAATTGGCTCTTTAGCTACAAAGGCACAAAACAAAAAGCTGAAGCTGGATGACCTCCAGGGCGGAACATTCACGATTACCAACGGCGGTGTGTTTGGCTCCCTCTGGTCAACTCCAATCCTGAATTCACCTCAGGTTGGTATATTGGGCATGCATAAAACACAAATGCGTCCGGTAGCAATCGACAATGAGCGGTTCGAAAACCGTCCGATGATGTATATTGCTCTATCTTACGATCATCGAATTATTGACGGTAAAGATGCTGTAGGCTTCTTAGTAAAAGTAAAAGAATTAATTGAAGATCCAGAACAGCTTCTCTTGGAGGGCTGATTAGACCAATGAGAAATGCCTATTATCGATCATCGATAATAGGTATTTTTTGTTGGGGAGACATATACTAATTGCCCAAAGTTTTCAACATGGTTTCGGTCAAGCTGCTGTATTCGTTGCAAACAGGTGTACAGCCGGCCATAATAAGAAGCAGAGGTGATGACCGAATGGAACAGGTGGACGTACTCGTAATCGGTTCAGGGTTTGGCGGGTCTACTGCAGCTGCGCTGCTCGCGGCTGAAGGGCGCAGCGTGGCATTAGTCGAGGCTGCAGCTGAGTGGGGTGGAAGCGCAGGGAAGTTTCAACGAAAGAACTTTCGTTTTCCGGTAGGCGCCACTCTTGGTATGGGATATGAACGGGACGGCATCCACGACAAAATTAACAGGCGGCTGGGAATAGAGATTGAAAAACGTCCGCTCCACACCGTTATGAATGTAGCGATAGCGGACAGAGTCTACCCTTATTATCAGAACCGGGAGCAGTTTCTGCGAATGTGGGATGCAAAGCTGCCACACGCCGCACCAGCGATTCGGTCCTTTTATAGAGAAGTGTGGCATATAGCAGGGTTGCTGCGCCGTCATATGGTTCATTTTCCTGTTGTTCCGCCTGCTACTTTTCATGAAGCAGAAGCCCTCTTGAAAGGTTTCCACCCGGCAGTGCTCCGCTGCATCCCGTTGCTTCAAAAGCCTCTTGGATTCGTAATTGAAAAGCATGGTCTTCAGTATCAACAAGATTTTATGCATTTTTTAAATGGAGTGCTGCTGGACAGTATGCAAACAGAGGCAGACGCATGTTCTGCGCTGCTTGGATGCACGGCACTGGACATTTATCACAGAGGGGCCTGGTACATCGAAGGAGGACTTTACCGACAGATCGAAGCTCTGATACAATCCTGTAAATCAAATGGCGGGACTGTAAAAAAAGGAAGGCGCATCGTCGGCATTGCCCGAACTGAATCCGGATTATGGGAAGCGGAAGATCACAAAGGAGGACGCTGGCAGGCGGCAAATGTGGTGTTGAATACCACTGCTGAAGATGCTGCGTCGCTGCTGCCGGCAGAGGACCGGGTTAAGCTGAGCGGTCGATTGCGGCGTAAAGCGGGAGCCCAGTTTCAATGGGGCGCATTTACAATGTACCTTGCGTTAAAAGATACGCTGACTGAAAAGACGCCGCTGTTTCACCAGTTTTTAGTGAATCCCGACAAACCAGCAGAAGCCGGGAATCATTTTTTTGTATCGATTTCTGCTGTCTCTGATGCGCATCGGGCTCCGGCAGGGTATAGAACGGTAACGGTTTCTACACATATTAATCCAGACCACTGGAAAGACAAAACCGCTTATGACCGGTATGCCGCTGCGATAAAGAAAGCGGTACTGACAAAGCTTGAAGCAGTATTCCCCGGTTTTACAGACGAAGCGGTACACATGTTCACTGCTGGACCAATGGCATGGCAGCACTACACACGCAGAACCGGCGGTAAAGTAGGCGGGTTTCCGCAAACCCCTGACAATGCACTTTATCGAGCCATTTCTCACAGAAGCGGCATTACAGGGCTCTGGTTATGCGGAGACAACATTTTTCCAGGAGCTGGTTCGATCGGCGCCTCGAGCTCAGGAGTTCATTGTGCAAGATCCATAATCGGCCGCCAGCCCGTCTAATGACAAGTCGAAGCGGGAGTGACTATTTTTGACAGATGACCACAATCAGACTGGTAAGAATCAAGAGAGACAGGAAGAAAAAAAGGAAGAGCTGTTTTACGATGGGGAGAAGTATTTAACAAGAGAAGAATTTTTTAATCCCCCTGATCCGGTTGAACCGGAGCCAAAAAAGAAAATGAAACGTGGTTTAAAGATTACTATTGCGTCCATTGCAGCAATCGCTTTACTGGCGAATGTAATGGCGGTATGGCCGCAGCTGATAAACATTCCAGCTTTTCATTTTTTAAGCAATGCCTATGAACTGAGAGGCGACGAAGACGTGCAGGATTTTCAACAGTCAATTGTCGTCATTCGTTCAGGTGATGCCAAAGGAACCGGTTTTGTATTCGATGATGGCAGAGTCATGACAAATCAGCACGTAGTTGATCATGATGCTCCGATATCGATTCATTTTGAAGATGGCACGTCCTATCAAGCTGACATTGAGCTTGAGAATGAGGAGATTGATACGGCTGTGCTGGAAGCAGACTTTTCGACGGAGGAGCATCCCTCGCTGGAGATTGGGAGCGGTTTTCGTCAGGGGGAAGAGGTTACGATAATTGGAAATCCCCGCTTTTTCAATTTTGTACCGAACTCGGGCATTATAGCTGGTTACCTGGAATCTGCACAACCTGAGCCGGTGATCGCACTCGACGCACCAGTTTACAGAGGAAGCAGCGGAAGTCCGGTTATCAATGCCTCTGGAGAAGTAATCGGGGTTGTATATGCAACGACTAATAGAGACGGAGAACGGTTTGGGCTGGCTGTCGATATGGAAATTATTAATCAGGAGATCCTCAGGTGACTTGCATTTTCTCTGTGAAGCTGAGATAATGGCAGATGGTCAAAAAAGATTGGAACTACTGATTACGGTAGATTAGTAAAGAAAAGAGGGTTAACATGAATAAAGAGTCTATTTACAGCTATACGCTTCCGGCTCTTGAAGACTGGTTTACCGGGCGCGGGCATAAACCTTTCCGGGCAAAACAGCTGTGGGACTGGCTTTACCGCAAACGAATTGACGATTTTAATGAAATCACTAATATGAAAAAAGATGTGTTGGAGGAATTAAAAGAAACCTTTACGCTCCAAACACTTGAAGTCCATTCCAAGCAAGTCTCCAAAGATGGAACAATGAAATTTTTATTCCGTTTAAAGGATGGTAATCTGATTGAAACGGTATTAATGCGGTTTGATTACGGTTCCTCTGTGTGTGTCACAACTCAAATCGGCTGTAACATTGGCTGCAGCTTCTGTGCAAGCGGTCTTCTGACAAAAAGCCGCGATTTGAGTGCAGGCGAGATTGTCGAGCAGATCATGCATGTGCAAAAAGCAATGGATGAAGAGCAAAAAGAAGAACGTGTCAGTCATATCGTCGTCATGGGCATCGGAGAACCATTTGATAACTACGATAATTTGATGGCTTTCTTACGCGTTGTGAATAACGACAGCGGTCTTGCTATCGGCGCCCGGCATATTACCGTATCGACGAGCGGCATTATTAAACGGATCTATGACTTTGCAAATGAAAATCTGCAGGTGAATCTTGCTGTTTCTCTGCATGCGCCGAACAATAATCTGCGTACAAAAATTATGAAAATTAACAAAGCGCAGCCGATCGAGAAACTTATGGAGGCTGTTGATTATTATTTAGAGAAGACAAACCGCCGTATCACATTTGAATATATTTTGCTCGATGGTGTGAATGATGGAAAAGAAGAAGCACTGGAACTGGCTGAGCTTATTAAAGATAAAAAAAAGCTTTCCTATGTCAATCTGATCCCGTACAATCCGGTAGATGAGCATATTCAGTATGAGCAAAGCCGCAAGAGTAATATCCTCACCTTTTTTGATACGCTGATGAAAGCGGGGATCCAATGTGGAGTCCGTCATGAGCAGGGTTCTGATATCGATGCTGCCTGCGGACAGCTGCGAAGCAAGCAGATGAAAAAAGACCGTGAGAAGAAAAAGCAAATGCAATAAACTTCTATGAACAGTCCGCCCCGAGCGGTCTGTTTTTTTGATTCTGTCGTACTTAGTGGACTATCTCTATTATATCGGCATAAGAGGCGGAACAGGTCAGTATCTTCAATGGGAAAAATAGAACAAGCTTGCCTATGTATCCAGGAAAAGGAAGCTGATTTTTCAACGACGCAAACAAGAATATCTGCTAAACTGATGTAGAATATAAAATACACAGCAGTATGTCAGGAGTGGATGAAATGAAAGCAGTGTTATTTGATCTTGATGGCACAATGCTTCCAATTGATACAGAAGCGTTTGTAAAAGCTTACATGAAAAAGCTTGCTCCAGCTGTCCAGCACCTGGTTCATCCGGATCAGTTTGTTCAGGCTCTATGGAGAGGCACAGCAGCGATGCAGCAAAATCTGGATCCTGCCAAAACGAATGAACAAGTATTTATGGAAACATTTATTCCGGAAGCAGGGGTTTCGCAGCGTGAGATTGCACCCGTGCTGCATACATTTTATGAAGAAGAGTTTGCTTCATTACGGCCAGAGGGGCTTCCTTCCACAAAAGCAGCAGATATTATCGTTGCTGCGTCTCGACAGGGATTAGTAACAGCTGCTGCTACAAATCCTGTTTTTCCGGAAGCAGCCGTACGCCATCGATTGAATTGGGCAGGGATTGACTGCAGCTCTCTCGATTTCATCACGTCTTATGAGAACAGCTCGTTTACAAAACCGCATACACAATACTATGAAGAGCTCTGCGATCGAATGGAAGTAGCTCCGGAAGAGTGCATAATGGTGGGAAATGACGTTCAGGAGGATATTGTTGCTGGGAGCATCGGCATGAAAACGTACCTTGTTACGGGGTTTGTGATTGACCGGGGAAGCCCTGCATACAAGCCTGACGATACTGGTACGCTTGACGATCTGTTTCGAGACATTCAGTCAGGCACGGGATTGTTTAAATAATAGACTCTTTATGCAGCAGGATTTCCTGCTGTTTTTTCATCATTTAATCAAGAGACGTGGTAAACTAGCTTTAGAAGTCTGACATCTGAAAGGAGCTGGATAACATGAAAAAAATTGCTGTATTGACTAGCGGAGGAGATGCTCCGGGTATGAATGCTGCAGTCCGTGCTGTGGTCCGCGCTGCACTGTATTATAATTATGAAATTTATGGGGTGAAACGCGGATTTGAGGGACTGATAAAAGGAGATTTGGAGCAGCTCAATGCTTCTTCAGTGGGAGACATTATACATAAAGGTGGAACATTTTTAAAGACGGCTCGTTCTAAAACGTTTATGACGCCTGAAGGGCGAAAACAAGCGATCGATCAGCTTCATGCCTTAAATATAAGTGCGGTCATCGTAATAGGAGGGGACGGGTCGTTTCGTGGCGCAGAAGCATTAAGCCGAGAAGGAATTCAAACAATTGGTATTCCTGCTACGATTGACAATGACCTGGGTTATACAGATTTTACGATCGGATTTGATACGGCAGTCAATACGGTCCTGCGTGCAGTGACAAATATCCGCGATACGTCGAGCAGTCACGAGAAGACGACGATTATTGAAGTGATGGGAAGAAACTGCGGAGATCTTGCCCTTTATGCAGGAGCAGCTGGCGGTGCAGAGAGCATTATCGTTCCTGAAAAGCCATTTACGGTACAGGAGATTGCGTACAAAATTCGAAAAGGGCGTACAAGAGGCAAACTGCACCATATTTTGATGCTTGCTGAAGGTGCTGGAAGCGCTACAGAAATTCAACAGAAGCTGGAAGCGGAAACTGGGGAAAAATCAAGAATAACAGTGCTTGGCTTCATACAGCGCGGTGGTGATCCAACTGCAGCGGATCGTCTGCTCGCAAGCAGAATGGGATTAAAAGCAGTCGAGGCATGCAGGGACGGTGCAGACAGTGCTGTGATTGGCATCGACAAAAATGATTTGACGGTTACCAACATAGATGAAGCACTGAAGCGCGGTAAAAAAGATGACGGAGAATTGACAAGATTGACCACAATCCTTTCAACATGATGAATACAACATGGAGCAGCTCTGTGCCCGGCAGCTACCGGCAAGAGCATTTTTGCGAAATGTTTATGATTATCCTCAAGCGTGAATACTGTATGTATTCACCTATTGGAGGGAGCTATCAATCATGAATGAAAAAAAACAGGCTTATTTCAAAGACAAATTAGTAAAAAGGCGAAGAGAGATTTTGGCTGACTCTTCAGAAACAGAAGAGAGTGAAGAGCTTTCCAACTATGACAATCATCCGGCAGATCAAGGAACCGAATTAGCTGAGCGTCATACTGAGGCCGCCTTGGAGCAGCAGCAGCAGGATGAGCTGGCTGAAATTGACGAATCTCTCAACATGATCGAGAATGGGACGTACGGAACCTGCGTTGTCAGCGGAGAGCCAATTCCTGAAGAACGGCTGGAAATTATGCCGCACGCTAAAACGACGGTAGAGCATGCCGAAAAGCGGGACAAACGTCAACGGCCGGTAGAAGAAGAAGTAACAGACCCGCTGCATGAAACAACGGCAAGAGGATCGCTGCGTTCTGATTTTGCTGAGGAAGCCTATGGACACGGAAGCTCAGATTCAGATCAGGACAAATAATCCCCTTATTTAACATCATTTTGTTTAAGCTGCAGCCGCTGAATAAAAAAAGACTATGGCAGCATCAGCCATAGTCTTCCGTTTTTTGCACCCGCTTTTTTTTCCAAACGGAAAAAATAATCAAAAACAAAATGTATAAAATAATTGCGGCAATGATTAAATTGGAATATTCAATCATAGCATTGTAGCGGGTTACGGCTATCAATGATACGAGCATGACAGTGATCAAAATAGCATACTTGGGAACTGGAACGTTCTTAAGGCTAGGAACCGGGATCCGGCTTACCATCAAAATGCAAAGCAGCATATAAAGAGCGGAAATAGCTGCCTGTGGAATGGCGAAATTAAAAAATGTCAGCAGCGCAATAACGCCGCCTGCTGCTGTGATCGGCACGCCGGTAAAATAGTTTTTTTGAGTGCTGTCGGTATCAATATTGAATCTGGCAAGCCTAATCGCCCCAAAGATAGGGAAAATACCGGTGAGAATCAGCCCTGTCCAGCCGAGGTCGCTGAAGGTAGTCCCATAAACAAGCATAGCAGGTGCAACCCCAAATGTGACGATATCCGCGAGGGAGTCCAGTTCTTTGCCAAAGGATGATTCCACTCCCAGCTTCCGAGCTGTCCATCCGTCCATACTGTCTAACATCATGCCGATAATAATAAATACAGCTGCATTTTGATAATCACCTTTTGCTGCAGCTCCAATTGATAAAAATCCGAAAAATAAATTTGCAAGCGTAATGCCGTTCGGCAGATGACGAATCAACCTGTCTGCCTCCTTTCAACCGTTTAACTGGAAGGTATTTAAACTTCATTAAGGCCGGTAGTAGTCATTATACACGATCTACAGACTGGACGGTACAGAAGTTTAGTCGGCAAATGGATAATGCTGTGATAGGATAGAATAAACAGCATGTTGGAGGGATACGATGAAGGAGACAATGAAGTTATTTACATTAAATTCTAATCGGGAACTTTCAGAAGAGATTGCCCGCGAGCTTGGCATGACGCTCGGTAATTCTTCAATAACAAGGTTCAGCGATGGCGAGGTACAAATTAATATCGAAGAAACGGTCAGAGGCTATGATACATATTTAATTCAGTCTACCTCTGAGCCCGGAAGCGAATACATCATGGAGCTGCTGATTATGATCGATGCTTTAAAGCGTGCATCAGCTCAGTCGATAAACGTAGTGATCCCTTATTATGGCTACTCGCGTCAGGACAGGAAAGCACGATCGAGAGAGCCGATTACGGCCAAATTAATAGCAAATTTGCTGGAGGCAGCGGGCACGACGCGGATATTAACAGTAGATCTGCATGCTGCTCAGGTACAGGGCTTTTTTAATATTCCTGTGGACGAGCTGCGCGCAAACAATCTCCTCTCTGATTATTTTGCAGAGAAAAAATTGAATGATATTGTCGTTGTAGCGCCGGAAAATGCTGGAACAGCAAGAGCGCGCCGCTTAGCTGAACAACTGGATGCGCCGATAGCATTTATCGACAAACAGCGTAAGAACGCGCCGGACTCTGTTCACGGCATTAATATTATTGGGGATATTCAAAATAAATCAGCTATTATCATCGATGACATGATTGACACCGCTCGCACCGTAACTTCAGGCGCACAGGCACTGATCGAACTGGGAGCCGCCGATGTTTATGCATGCGCCACCCATGGTGTGCTTTCAGAACCGGCAGTTACCCGTATTCGGGAATCTGCTCTGAAAGAAGTTGTCCTAACGAACACTGTCCGGATCCCTAAGCAAAAGCGGGACGAAAAAATAACGGTACTTACCGTTGGTCCGCTTGTAGCAGAAGGAATCAGAAGGGTACAGGAAAACGAATCTGTCAGCACGCTGTTTGACTGACAGTCAGGAGGCGTTTGATGCCGAAGTCAAAGTGGTTCTTATTTTTATACAGTGTCGTGTTAATTCTTTTAGCAATAAATTTGGCAGTAGAAGTGCCGTTTGTTTTCCGGCCTTTTGCAATTGCCTTTTCATCGCTTGCCCCCGTCATTATTGTCGGAGGAGTTCTATACTACATCCTGCGTCCTCTCGTCAGGCTGCTTGAAAAGTGGATGCCCACGGTCGTGTCCATCTTACTTATATTTCTTGCTTTTTTAGGAGCGGGAGCAGGTGTCGCTGCATTGGTTGGTCCTATTCTGGTTCAGCAGACAGAAAACCTGATTGATAACTTCCCGAACATCGCTACCGGTGTCGAGAACTGGATCAATGATCTGTTGACGCATGAATGGGTCACGATGCTTCAAAATGAACCGATTCTGGAGGACTTCGATCCCTCTGTTATTACAGACAACCTAACGGATTTCGCGAGCCAGTTTGGAGGCAACCTGCTCAGTGCACTCGGAATGGCATTCAGCGTGGTGACAGTGCTCGTTCTTTTACCGTTTGTCCTCTTTTTCCTGCTGAAGGACGGCGGGAAATTTCCGGAGAGCGTTCTCAGCAAGCTTCCTTCAGATTCACAGGATGAAGGGCAGAAAATTATGAGCGATATGGATAGCACGCTCAGTGCTTATATTCAGGGACAGGCAATTGTCAGTGTGTGTGTCGGTATTCTGTCTTATATCGTATATTTGATCATAGGACTGGATTATGCGGTTGTTCTGGCGCTCATCGCAATGTTTACGAACCTGATTCCATTTGTAGGGCCGTTTATCGGCACGATCCCCGCCGTCATTGTAGCGTTGTTTGATTCGCCAATAACAGCACTGTGGGTCGTTATAGGTATTATCATTATCCAGCAGATTGAGAGCAACCTCATTTCGCCCAACGTCATGGGGCATAAGCTGAAGGTGCATCCGCTAACGATTATTCTCCTGCTTTTGATAGCGGGCAATCTGGCTGGATTGATTGGATTAATCCTTGCTATACCAACGTATGCTATTTCTAAAGTTATCGTTCAAAACGTTTATCGTCTTCTCAAACTTAAATATCCAGGACTTAACTAACCGGTTCGATTGATCCGTACAGGAGGCGAAGCTATGTGGGCAGTCTGGAAAGAGTATGCACTCGAAATCAAGGAGGAGTGGTCACGGGATGACGTGCCGCTGCTGGCTGCGGCACAAGCCTATTATTACGTGTTATCTGTCATCCCATTAATGATCCTTCTTTTAGCTATTTTGCCGTATTTTCAGCTGGATCCGGACCAAGTATTATCATATGCAGAAGAATTTTTACCTGGTGCGGCAGTCGATGTATTTGAAGACACAATAGTCGATGCTGTCTCTGAACCGAATGGAGGACTTCTTACTGTAGGAATATTAGGAACGATCTGGTCAGCATCCAATGGTATGAATGCGTTTATTCAAGCGATAAATACAGCTTTCAATGTGACAAAAAAACGTTCTTTTTTAAAGCACCGCGGCCTTTCTATTTTGCTTACGCTGCTTTTGCTTTTAAGTCTTATCACTACGCTGTTTTTGCCGATATTTGGTGAAGCCATTCTTGGAGCCGTTCAGCAAATGGCAGAGCTGCCTGCTCAAACGGAGCTGCTTATTCAGGCAGGCAGATGGATTATAGCCCTTCTCGTTGTTATCACCATTTTAACGGCGCTGTATACGGTGGCTCCTAATATGAAAATACCGTTTAAAAGCGTTATCCCCGGTGCAGTCGCTGCGACAATCGGGTGGATGGCTGCATCCTATGGTTTTTCGATCTATATTAGCAACTTCGGTAACTTTTCTGCTACTTACGGCAGTTTGGGCGGCATGATTATTCTAATGCTGTGGATGTTTTTAACCGGAATCATTTTGCTGATTGGGGCAGAAATAAATGCTATTCATTTCAGACGACAGCAAGGAAGATAGGAACATACAAAACCACCGCCGATTCGGCGGTGGTTTTGTTGATTATACAGCAGAGTGCAGAATGCGATTTGCTAGTACTCCTGCAACTACTTGCTCTTCAAGTGGTGTGAGCTTTGTAATCGGCAGTCTGACCGGGCCTGCAGAAACGCCGATCATGCTGAGGGCAGCTTTAACCGGAGCAGGGCTCGGTGCACAGAACATTGCATCCATAAGCGGTACGAGTTGTCTGTGGAGACTTCGGGCTTCCTGATGACGTCCCTCATCGAATAAATCTAGCATCTCTTTCATAGCGGAACCAGCTATGTGCGAAGCAACTGAAACAATACCGGATGCGCCTATTGCGTAGGCAGGAAGCGTCAAACTGTCATCGCCGCTGTAAAGAGTGAATCCTTCAGGAGCATCTGACATGACAGCGTTCATATGGTCCAGGTCTCCGCTTGCATCTTTTATCGACACGATATTGTCCGCATCCTGAGCCAAGCGGATCGTTGTTTCCGCCGTCAGGTGTACGCCCGTTCTGCCCGGGACATTATACAGCATAACCGGAAGCGACGTCGCTTCCGCGACTGCCATAAAGTGCTGATACATCCCTTCCTGATTTGGTTTGTTATAATATGGAGCAGTCAGCATAACAGCATCCGCGCCAGCCTGTTCTGCAAGCTGTGTCAGCTGGCAGGCAGCGTACGTGCTGTTCGTACCGGTGCCTGCAATAACCGGAACTCGGCCTGCTGCGGCATCTACCGTATTCTTGAAAAGAGCTGCTTTTTCTTCGTGGCTGAGGGTAGGGGCTTCCCCAGTCGTTCCGCCGGCAACGATCGCGTTTGAACCAGTGTCAATTAAGTGCTGAACGAGCTCCCGAAGCTTTTGAAGATCGATGTGACCATTCTCATCAAAAGGTGTAACCATTGCGGTGATAATTCTGCCAAAATTCATTGTATCCCTCTATTCAATAAGATAGTTGAATAGAGCTAAATCATTGGCCGAAAAGTTAAAAAAGCAGCAGGCGGAGGGCCTGCTGCTGAAAATAATCCTTCCAGCGTGAGATAGCCCTTCACACAGCATTAGCTGTATGACAGTGCTGCACCTGTTCGGTGTCAGCCCCAGCCTCAGCCTCCGGGAGAGGATCAGGCTTCGGCGCCGCTTCCTTTCAGCTGCTTTCAAAGAATCCCCTGATTCTCCGGCAGCTTACTCATAAAAGGCGCACCTCTAAACTCACTTCAAGTGTTGAAGTAATGTGTAACTGTTGACAGCGTATCAGACTGTGGCTGAAGTTGCAAGCAGGTAAATAAATTTGTCACGTCTACTCTGCTGTTTTAAAATAGCGATAGCCTGTCGGCACGAAAGGAGTTTCTTATGGAAAACTATTTTATTATCGGCGGAGGCATCCTGGGTGCTTCTACCGCTTATCATCTGACGCGCAGCGGCTGCAAGGTAACGCTGTTCGATGCAGGTCATAAAGGACGTGCAGCTGATGCAGCAGCAGGTATCATCGCACCATGGGTATCCCAGCGCCGCAATAAAAAATGGTATGCAATTGCACGTGGAGGAGCTGTCTATTATCCGGAGCTGATCGACATGCTGCGCGACAGCGGGCAGGAAGGCGCAGGATACCAAAAAGTTGGCTCTCTCCATCTGCATGATATAGATGAGAGGCTGGATCATAAGCACCGCCATCTGCTGAAGCGTCAAGAAACAGCTCATGAAATGGGGAAGATAACGCTGCTTAACCACGCAGAAACAAGAGCTTATTTCCCAGAAGCGCACGAGCGTTTTCAATCCGTTCATGTGGAAGGATCTGCCCGTGTGAACGGAGCAGAACTGAGAGAGGCCCTGCTGCAAGCAGCGGTCAATGAAGGCTTACATCTCGTTCATGATCATGCAGCTCTCCACCTGCAGAACGGCAGACCTGCAGTAACTGTCGGTCCTGAAACATTTTATCCAGATAAGCTGATCATTACTGCAGGTGCCTGGACTCGTCCTCTCCTCGAGCAAGCAGGCTTTGAGAGCAGAAGTTCTGTACAAAAAGGACAGATTATTCATCTCAAGAAACGGGACGAAAATAAGCACTACCCAGTTGTCATACCGCACGGAGAATACTATCTGATACACTTCGGAGGAGGAAACATGGCTTTTGGTGCATCGAAAGAAGAAATTACCGATTATAATACAGAGGTCTCTGCAGGCAGTCAGGCAGAATTGCTTCAAGCGCTCCTTCATGTAGCGCCAAGTCTTGAGAATGCAGAAATAACCGGTGTCCGTACAGGCCTCAGGCCGTTCACTCCCGGATTTTTACCTGTCTTTGGACCGTTGAAGGGCGGATCGGATATTATCGTAGCGGATGGACTGGGAGCTTCCGGCTTGACTTCCGGCCCATACCTCGGTAGAGAGCTTGCAAATCTGGCGACTGGACAACCGATGGAGCTTGATCCGGCTGATTATCCGCTTGAAAAAGCAGCAGCTGATACGATTTTAGATTAGAGAGCATCGAAAACGGATATAGGAGGAAAAGGAGCCACTTTATGAATGTTCAAACGCTAATTAAAGCCGCTGCAGTTATTGCGGCGGCTGCTCTTCTGATTTATATAAATGCTACTTATTTGAATTTTGAAGCGGAACAGCTGCAGGACTTTTTTCTGTCATTCGGACTTCTTGGTCCGGCCGTATTCGTGTTGATGTTCGCAATGAGGCCGTTTCTTCTCTTTCCCGCCTCTGTCATGGCAGTAGCCGGGGGACTGGCCTTTGGACCAATCATCGGTCCGGCTGCCACATACGCAGGGTCCCTAGCTGGAGCGCTGCTGTCTTTTCTGTTTATTCGTAAATTAGGGGGCAGAAAAAAGCAAAAACTTTCCGGAGCTAAACGAGAGGTTATAAAAAAACGAATTGAAGAGAACGGCATGTTTTACATCATTTCTTTGCGAATTCTTCCAGTAATTAATTTTGACTTGGTAACGTACCTGGCTGCAGCATCCTCTATTAAACTGAAAACGTTTCTCGGCGCTACAATGATCGGTATTATTCCGGGCACGCTGGCATTCAATCTCCTTGGAGCATCGCTTGCGGATTTAAGTGCAGGCATGATTGCTGCAACAGCCGGAGTATTCGCTGTCGCGCTTATTATTCCTTATATCGTAAAACGAATGCTGAAAAAGAAAAACGTTGACCTAGAAGAACTAACATGACAGCTTATGAAGAAGGTGGTTCTGTGGAACAATTCCAAGTAGTAGTGATTGGCGGAGGCGTTGGAGGGCTGACGCTTGCTCTCCGGCTTGCGCAGCAAAATACAAAGGTGCTCGTCATCGAAAAAGATAAAAACCCTGGCAAAATCTATAAAGGCGAGCTGCTTCAACCAAAGTCGCTGCTTCATTTCAGAGAAATGGGGATCGACCATCGTATTGTAAAGACGAGTCACCCGCTCCCGACTATTCATACCTATGAAATGAAAGAAGCAGCGGACGGGACGGTAGAGGAAAGCATGTACATTCCGCTTCATTATGACCGCCTGCCTGTAACCTTTCCGGAAGCACGCATGATACCTCACGAAAAGCTGAAAAACATCATTTTAGAGGAAGCAGTTAAGCATGATTCGTTTCATTACTGGAATCCAGCGGCTTTTCAAAAGTTTACGTCGATGGACAGTAAAGTGAAACAATTCAATCGGGCCATGGTGAAGAAGGATGGAGAGGAAGTTGAGATACAGGCTGATTTCTTTGTAGGAGCTGAAGGCAGGTCGTCGCTTATGCGCAAGGCAATGGAGCAGCAGCTTGTCACTACACAGTATAACCATCACTTTCTTACAGTAACATTCCCGAGACCGGAAAACTACACAGAAGCTAGAATGTACGCTTCACACAAATCGTTTATCGGATTGTTTCCGCTTCCTGATAATGAAGTACGGTGTGTCCTGCTGATCAAACCAGGTGATTATAACAGGATGAAAAAGGAAGGCCTGCACACGTTTTACGATCCAATTATTCAGTTTGAACCGGAGCTGAAAGACTGCGTCACGCAGATCGAATCATGGAAGAAAATACAGCTCATGATTCCGATCCGTCATAACATTCACGAATATGTTCAAGGGAATGCAGCGATTATTGGAGATGCCGCTCACGCCGTTCATCCGATGGCTGGTGAGGGAATGAACCTGGCTATTCAGGATGGGGCGATTCTTGGAGATTTACTGAACTGGATGTTTGAAACGAATAATCTTGAGCCTAAGCATTTGCGAATGTTTGAGAAAGTAAGAAAAAAGAGGGCAGACCGGCTGTCGCTGCTCAGCCATTTTTCTGCGCTCGGGTATGCTTGGTCATTTAAGTGGTATCAGTGGGGCCGGATGTTTGCGTTGAAGCGCTTTGAACGACATCCGATTCTCCACTATAAGCATATGCTGAATATCTCCGGGGTGGGCTGGTGGATGTATACGCCAATGGACGCTGCCCGGTTTTTAGGTCCTTCTTCTATGTACATGCGATCCAGGTTTAAAAAGCGCAGTCAAAAAGCAGTTTTCACTGATCAGGATGATTATCCATGGCGTAAAAAAAGACAAAGCTCTGAAGAGGACTGACCCCTTCTGAGTGAAAATGGTATTTGAATGATGACTGAAAAGCCGGTACAGCTTCCGACCTGTACCGGCTTTTCAGCGTATCGATCACATAGTTGCAAGTAAAGCACCCTTCATTAATCTTTATTTGGAAACACTCACTTACCGTCTGATGTCAACCGGATCTTTCCCTAACGCTGATCTTTAAGATATGAGCCAGCCGATTTCAGCAGCTGAGACGATTATTGAAACACTTGATAAAGGGTTGGCACGAGCTTGCAGCAGTCGAATTGCCGCTTTTGTGCGTCGTGATGTTTTCGAAAGGGTGCGCCAGTGTTCAGCAGCGTTCCCTAATGGTGTTACGAGCAGCCCGAGAACCCTTCGCATACGCATGACAGACGGCAGAACGTGGAAATAGCCGGACGGGGTGTCTAAGGCTTCTTA
This sequence comes from Alkalicoccus luteus, assembly GCF_052061695.1. Classification (NCBI taxonomy): domain Bacteria; kingdom Bacillati; phylum Bacillota; class Bacilli; order Caryophanales; family Bacillaceae; genus Alkalicoccus; species Alkalicoccus luteus. The sequence continues at coordinate 356,683 of NZ_JBPZEY010000002.1, read as the reverse complement.
AGAGAAGCCTGTGCCCGAGTGAGGCTTTGCCCTCCTGTATGTTTGCTGATTTAATAAACGCTTAATACACCTTGTGAGGTAGCTGAAGATACGTCTACTGCAGGATAATAAGCCAAGAGGATTGGCAGGAGTACGAATAGCGGTTAGGCATAATGAGGTGGTTAACAGACTGGAAGAGTTCTCGCTCAGGCTTTTGACGTGAATGGTATGGATGAGCTGAACTGTCATCTCAAGTCGCACGGGCAAACGGAATATGCTAAACTGGAAGTACGAACGTATGCTTGTATAAGGCAGAGGGAGGTCGCCAAATGGCACTTACAGTTATAGGCGGAAGAGCAGGTACCGGCAAGACAGAAAATATGCTGCAGCGATTGATCAGTCACGTGAAGCAGGATCCTGCAGGCCCGCCGATTATACTGCTTGTTCCTGAACAGATGACGTTTCAAATGGAGCGTGAATTGCTTCAGCGTGCAGGAGGGGCCTTGACGCGAGTCCGTGTATTCAGTTTCACAAGGCTTGCCTATCACATTTTGGAGCTCGAAGGCGGCATGATCCATCCTCAGCTGAGTAAAGCAGGAATTCACGGATTGCTCAAATCAAATGCAGCTGAATCAGGAGATCAACTGAAGCTGTTCCGGACCTCCTATGAGGCTTCCGGATTTATTGATCAGGTAGAAGAGATGATGACGGAGTGCAGACGCTATTCGGTAACGTGCTCCAGTCTTGAAAGCTTATTTCACGAGCTTCAACAAAAGACAAATAGATCAGCACTGGAAGAAAAACTCGTGGCTAAGCTGCATGATTTTACATTGATTCAGCGTAAAACAGAAGAACAGCTGGAAGGCCGATTTATTGAGTCAGAAGATTTGCTGAGGCTGGCAGCTGAAAAACTTCAGTCAGGGCGAACAGCAGAAAATTGGCTTGTTTTTGCTGACGGCTTTCATGAACTGACGCCAATCGAATTAGAGCTGCTCGTACCAATCATCGCTCAGACAGACGTTTGGAGCGCTGTCGTTGCTGATGAAAATAGCTGGGAAGAACCGGATCCACTTCATTTGTTTTTCAGATCACATCAGCTCGTACATAAATTAAAAGCAGCTGCTGAAGAGGAAGGGGTTCCGTTTTCAATCGAATTTGCTTCCGGGGGGAGACGTTCAGAAAAGCCGGCACTTCAGCATCTTGAAACATCTGTCTTTCGCTACCCTCCGCAAACAGCGGAAGAAGGCGAAGGAGTAGAAATCTGGGAAGCGGTCAGCCGCCGAGCAGAATGTGAAGCAACCGCGCGTGAAATAGCACGGCTTGTCAAAGAGGGAAAACGGTACAGGGATATTGCGCTGATCACGAGAGATCTTGAGCTGTATGGTCCCGTTTTAGAAACAGCTTTTCAGCAGGAGCGTATTCCTTACTTTCTTGATCGAAAGCGGCCTGCTAAGGAACACCCGCTTTCCGAGCTGATCAAATCTGCGTTGGAAACAATTGAATTTAACTGGCCTTATGAAAGTTTTTTTCGAATGGTTAAAACCGAATTGTTTTTCCAAAAGGACGTGACACGTTCAGAAATCGATCAGTTTGAGAACTACCTTCTGGCAAGAGGCATCAAGAGCTGGCGTTGGCGAGAAGCTGTTAGCTGGGATGACGCTGTTGAATCGGCTGGGGAAGGTTCTGAGCGTACGATGGAAGATATCCGGCAGATAGCCTTGCATCAGATGACCGCTTTTGAAAAAAGTATGAAGCAAGCTGTGTATCTTTCGGATTATGTGGAAGCAGTCTATCAGTTGCTCACTGCATTGGGTGTGCCGGACAGACTCGCTTCATGGCATCGGTTACGAACAGATGAAGGCAAGCCGGAGCAGGCAGAGGAACATCAACAGATTTGGCGTGAAATTGTCAGGCTGCTGGACGATTTACACGCTGTCGGCGATGGACGGAAAACAGAGCTGCACGTCTTTAGAGAAACGATGGAAACCGCTCTTGATGCATTAACCTATTCGATCATTCCTCCAGCGTTTGATCAGGTGCTGATCGGAGATGCAGAGATATCCAGAGTTCAGCAAGTCGATGCGTTATTTTTGATTGGCATAAATGAGAATGTTTTCCCGAAAAAGCTTGAAGAGCATTCCTTTTTTCAGGAAGAAGAGCGTGAACTGCTGGAACAATCTGGAGTAGAGCTGGCTCCAGGCGTTAATGCACAGCTTCTGCATGAGAATTTTCTGTTTTACCGTGCTATTTCCCAGCCGGCTGAGAAATTATACTGTGCATATGCGATTGCAGACGATGCCGGTAAAAAGCTTCAGCCGTCGTTGTTCATCGAACAGCTGAAAGAAAGACTCCCAGCTGCTCCTCGCTATGTAAAGGGCACAGTCCCTGAGGATGAGAGCGGACCGGCAGCAACTTTCATTACGACACCGGAACGAACCGCGGGATTGCTTGCGCTTCAGCTGCAGCGTTATAAAGAGGGATACTCACTTGATCCGGTCTGGTGGTCAGCCTATAACTGGCTCGCTCGGAATCAGAATGATACACGCTTTGCGATGCTTCTCGGGAGTCTGCACCATGAAAATAAACCTGTCAGCCTCTCTCAAGGAGCAGCTACCGCTCTTTACGGAAAGAAACTAAAGGCGAGCGTTTCCAGGTTTGAACAGTTTAATGCTTGTCCATTTTCACAGTATGCACGGTACGGGTTAAAGCTGCGTGAACGTGCGCGCTATAAACTTGAGGCACCGGATATCGGGATGCTGTTTCATGATGCACTGAAAGAAGTATCCGAACAGCTCCAACAGCGCTCCACAGATCCCGAAAGCCTCCGTCAAGAAGAAATTATCCATCAGGCAGAGCAGACAGTAGAAAAGCTGGCACCGGCCATTCAGAGAGACATATTACGCAGTTCGGACAGATATGCCTACATTCTTCATAAGTTAAAAGCAGTTGTGGCACGAGCAGCGGTGATGCTGAACGAACAGTCGAAACGATCTCATTTTATTCCGGCAGGCTGGGAAGTCGGCTTCGGTTCAGGCAAAGAACTGCCGCCGTTGATGATTACACTCGATTCCGGAGCACTTGTGGAAATATCTGGAAGAATTGACCGCGTTGATCGAGCGGATATGGATACGGGCACTTATCTGCGTGTCATTGATTATAAATCCAGTGATAAAGATATTAAGCTGGAGGATGTCTATTACGGGCTGGCCCTGCAAATGCTCGTCTATCTTGACGTGGTGACGAGCTTTGCAGTCAACTGGCTGCACGTGGAAGCGGATCCGGCAGGCGTTCTGTACTTCCACGTTCACAATCCGATGCTGAGAAGCGATCAGAAAATGACGCTTGAGCAGATCGAAAAAGAACTGTTAAAGGCGTTCAAAATGAAAGGGCTTCTGTCTGCTGAAGAAGGAGCGGTGGATGCTCATGATCACACCTTGAAAGAAGGGGCATCTGATATAGCGCCTTTGTATGTTAAAAAAGACGGCTCTCAAGGGGCAAGGTCTAAAACGATTGCAGCTGAGCATTTCAATCTGCTTCGCGACTATATCAGGGGAAGCATGAAGCGCTATGCTGAAAAGATTATGGATGGCGATACATCACTGAAGCCTTACCGAAAAAAGCAGGAGGTACCGTGTACGTATTGTGCCTACCGTTCCTTCTGCCAATTTGATCAATCGCTTCCCGGTAACAGCTACAGAGTCCTTCCAGAAAAAAAGCAGGACGATATTATCGAGCTGATGAAGCAGGAAGGAGACAACAGCCATGACAGCTAAAAAATGGACTGTTTCCCAGCAGCAGGCAATTGAGCAGCGGGAAGGCCCGATTCTCGTAGCCGCCGCGGCCGGCAGTGGGAAGACAGCCGTTCTCGTCGAACGTATTATTCAGCGGCTTGTAAGCGGAGAGCTTGAAATCAGTGAAATTCTCGTTGTGACCTTTACGAATGCAGCAGCTGCTGAAATGCGCCAACGGATCAGCAAAGGACTGGAAAATGAGTTAAAGAAGCGGCCGAATTCACCTCTTTTACGAAGACAGCTGAGCCTGCTCTCCAGGGCAAGTATTTCTACACTTCATGCCTTTTGTAAAAGCGTACTGCAAACCTACTACTATGAAGCTGGGGTCGATCCGCGGTTCCGGCTTTTAGATCAAACAGAAGCCCTGCTGACGGAAGATGAGGTAATAGAAGAATTGTTTGAAGATGCATACCGGGACGATGACCGATTTTACAGCCTCGTTGACTATTTTACCGGTGACAAAGATGATGATGCGTTAAAACGGCTGATCTTGGATTTATATCATTTCTCTCGTGCTAATCCGTATCCAGAGAAGTGGCTCGCGAATATGGTTGACGTCTATCGGTCTGCCTCAGACGAGCCGGAGTGGCTTCATGACGCTCAGCAATTTGTAAAAGACCGGTTTCAGTCGCTCAGCGCATTATATGAGCGGATGCTTGTTCTTTGCCGGGAGGAAGACGGCCCGCAGGCTTATTTGCCAGTATTGGAAGAAGAGGCCGGGACCATAGACCGGATCCTTGCAGCAACAGACAGAGAAAGCATGAGGCTTCTTGCAAGTCCATCATTTAAGCGGCTGCCTGCGGTGAAAAAAGCGGATAAAGAGCTTCTTGATGCTGACAAACAACATGTGGTAAAATCCGGCCGCGATACAGTTAAGGACGAATGGAAGAAGCTTTATGAACAGTTTTTGAAAGAGGAAACAGAATTCGTACTTGATGACATGGCCGCTGCAGCACCACTTCTTGAGCTGCTGGCTGAGTATACAACCAGCTTTGCGGAGCGCTACGAAGCGAGGAAGCGATCGGTTAATGTGCTGGATTTTCATGATTTGGAGCACTACTGTCTGAAACTGTTCGGAGAAGAAACAGATGCTGTGCGGTCTTACCAAAGACGATTCAAGGAAGTCCTCGTTGATGAGTATCAGGATACAAATTTCGTTCAGGAAGAATTGCTGCTGCGAATTACCAGCGCAGACTCGATGTTTATGGTCGGTGACGTCAAGCAGTCCATCTATCGCTTTCGACTTGCGGAACCCGGCTTGTTTTTAAGTAAGTTTCACCTTTACGAAAAAGATGGCGCGGGGACCCGTATTGACCTTGCCGCCAACTTCCGAAGCAGGCATGAAATTCTGGGTGCGGTAAATGATCTGTTTCGAAAATTAATGAGTGAGCGTCTCGGAGAACTTGATTATGACGAACGCTCTTTTTTAAGGCAGGGGGCAGAGAATGAGCCGAGTCTGGAGAGGATGGAGCCTGAGCTCGTCATATGCAGCCGTGAAGGCGATGGGGATGAAGAGGACGCAGAAGCTGCACGATTAGAAGCAAGAGCTGCAGCGGTGAGAATACGCCGTATGATCGACAGCGGCTTTATGGTTATTGATAAAGAATTAGGCGTTCAGCGCCCGGTACGATACAGCGATATAGCTGTGCTGATGCGATCGATGCCCTGGGCCGAAACCTACGTTGAAGAATTCAGTCTTTATAACGTTCCGCTCTATGCAGATCTGTCTACCGGCTATTTTGATGCGGTGGAAATTCGCGTGATGCTGAGCTTGCTGCAAATTATTGACAATCCCTACCAGGATATACCGCTGGCGTCGGTTTTACGTTCTCCAATAGGCGGATTGGATGAAGAGGCGCTGGCTCATATCCGGGCCTGTCATCCGGAGGGGTCGTTCTTTACTGCTTTAAGAATGTACGCAGGAAACAATCCGGATAGCCGGGCAGCCAGCTTTTTATCTGAACTGGAGATCTGGCGCAGCGATGCGGTAGAAAAAAGCCTTGCCTCGTTTATTTGGCAGCTGTACAGTGACACCGGCTACTTAGAATATTGCGGAGGTCTGCCCGGTGGAAGGCAGCGCCGGGCTAATCTCACAGCTCTTTATGACAGAGCCGTTCAGTACGAAACGACCTCCTTTCGGGGATTGTTCCGCTTTTTGCGCTTAATCGAACGCATGAAAGAAAGAGGAGAAGATTTAGGCAAGGCGGGAGCAGCAGGCGAATCAGAGGATGTTGTTCGTTTGATGACGGTGCATAAAAGCAAAGGACTTGAATTTCCAGTCGTTATGCTGGCCGGATTAAATAAAGGATTTAATTTCCAGGATTTAAATCAATCGTATCTAAAACATAAAGAAATGGGACTGGCTGTCAGACTTGTTGACCCGGACAAGAGGACATCGTATCCAACTCTTTTTTATTACGTTATGCGTGAAAAACTCAGACGGGAGCAGCTGGCAGAAGAAATGCGTGTTCTCTACGTCGCCATGACCAGAGCAGAGCAAAAGCTTATTTGCACATTAAGTGTGAAAGATACAGCAAAAGCAGTAGAAGCTTGGAAGATGAGTGTGGAAGGCAGCAGGGTAGCGGAGGCTTCCTTGCTTAAAAGCGGCTCACCAGCTGACTGGCTCGTCCCTGTTTTAATGACGTACCGCGCTAATTTAACGCAGTTTGCTCCGGAAGCGCCGCTCCATGAAGCAGAGTCCGGTACTCGCTGGATTATTTCTTCAGAGAGCGTTCAGACCCTGCCTGCGCCTGAGACAGAGAATGGAGACGAGGAACGAAAAAAGCTTCTTCAACACGTTCAGAAGCTGGAACCGTTTGCAGCACCCGAAAAAGAAATTCAGCATTCATTGGAATGGCGGTATGAGCATGCTGCAGCAGTTCGCACACCGGTGAAGCATTCCGTTACGGAGTTGAAGCGGATGCAGGAGCCGGATCCATATGCGAAACTCATTACGACAAACAAACAGGAACTTGCAGAGAAACCTTCATTTGCTTCAGCTGAACAACAATCCGGTGCGGATATCGGTACGGCTGTGCACACCGTCATGCAGTTTATTCACTATGCTGATTTCGACAGGGATGGTATCCTGCAGGAGTTGGAAAGGCTCGTACAGGAGGAGAAGCTGACTAAAGCAGAAGCTGATGCAGTACCGCCCGAGTGGATTGAACGTTTTTTCAAAAGTGACACTGGTCTGGCGCTTAGAAAAGCCCGCTACGTCTATCGGGAGCTCCCGTTTAATATTCGTATTCCGGCATCCGGCTTTTACCCTAATTGGACGGGACCGGATGAGAATTTGTTTATCCAGGGGATTATAGACTGCGTTTACCAAAACGAAAATGGGGATTGGGTTATTCTGGACTATAAGACCGACCGCGCTCAGGATGCAGAAAGCTTAAGGGCTCGGTATCATTTTCAATTAAAGATGTACCAACAGGCACTGGAAGAAGCGTGGGGACAAAAGAACACGGAAGCCGTGATTATCGCCATGCGTACTGGAGAACGTATACGTTTGGAGGAAAAATAAATGCGTATCCTGCATACAGCAGATTGGCATATCGGCCGTACCATTGAGGGGCGGGATCGAATAAACGAACACGAAGCGATGATGGAGGAATTGCAGCGGATTTGCAGAGATGAGACGATCGATGCGGTCGTTATGGCAGGAGATGTATTCGATTCCGTTAACCCGCCTGCAAGAGGTGAAATGCTTTATTACGATGGCATGGAAGCACTAAGTGATGGAGGCCGCAGACCGGTCATCGTCGCAGCAGGAAATCACGACAGCCCGGAACGGCTGGAGGCAACAAGTTCTATCATGAAAAGGCTGAATGTGCACACACGTGCATTTCCGGGTATCGAACCTGTGAGTGTTCAGACAGAGCGCGGACTACTGCAGGCAGTGGTAATGCCGTATCCGTCGGAAGCGAGATTAAAGCGCAGACTTTCAGACGAACTTAACGAATTTGATTTGCGGGAGCAATACGACCAGGCTGTCAGCGGACTTTATCAAACTCAGCTCCGGCAGCTTGACCCCCGCGCTCCAATTATCGGAGTTTCCCATTTATTCGCAGCGGGAGGAGCTGAGACAGATTCTGAACGTCCGATTCAACTGGGCGGAGCTTACACGGTTAAAGGCACGAGCCTCCCAGCTGTGGATTATCACGCAATGGGACATTTACACCGCAGCCAGGCTGTCAAGACGGCGCCGGCTCCTTCTTATTATTCTGGTTCACCAATGGGTTTTAGCTTTTCAGAGCGTGCAGATATCAAATCTGTGTCTATCGTGACGCTTGGAGAAGAGGATTCTCCCAAAGTCAAAACCGTCCCGCTTTCCTGCGGGAAACCACTCGTGAGATGGAAGGCGGAAGCTGGCGCGCAGCAGGTGCTGCAATGGATGGATGAAAAGCGAGATGCTGGTTCCTGGCTGGAAATTGAAGTGCATACAGATCAGCCGCTGTCAGCTGAAACCGTTCATCACATGAAAAAAGCGTATAATGGCCTCCTATCTATCATTCCTATTTTTCCGGATAGAGACCGGGACGTGGAAATCAGGCGTCGGGAGCGTCCAATAGAGGATCTATTTACAGAATTTTATAAGAAACAGCTGGATGGTGCGGAACCGTCTGCTGAACTTAAAGAGTTGTTTTTGCGAATGGTGGAGGTGGAGGACCATGAGGCCGCTCAAACTGACGATTAAAGGGTTACACAGCTTTCGTTCCGAACAACACATTGATTTTGAAGCACTCGCAGGCAGCGGAGTATTTGGAATATTTGGCCCGACCGGCAGCGGGAAATCCAGTATTCTCGATGCTTTAACTCTTTCTTTATATGCAAAGGTAGAGCGCGCGCAGAAGTTTGATGGCATCATGAATCAGCATGAAAAAGAGATTTATGTCCGATTTGATTTCATGCTTGGAAGCGATACGTACGCAGTTGAACGAAATTTTAAAAAAGATAAGGAAGGCGCTGTTAGACAGACATCCGCCCGTTTTATGTGCAACTCTCTTGTAGAAGCAGAAAAAGCGAAAGACGTGAACGAGGCGGTTGGAAAACTTCTTGGGCTCTCCTCGGAGGATTTCACAAGAGCAGTCGTTCTTCCACAGGGAAAATTCGCAGAGTTTTTATCCTTAAAAGGGCAAGACCGCAAAAAAATGCTGCAGCGGTTGTTTCAGCTTGAAAAATATGGGGACGAATTAAATAGAAAAGTATCTGCTTCCAGAAAACAAATTGATGCATCATTAAAACAGCTGGAAAGTGAGAGGGACGGACTTGGTGCCGCCGATAAACGTGCAGTTGAAGAAGCTGCAAGCGCTCTTCATGAAGCCGAAGGTGAGAAAAATCTGCTTACGAGCCTGCATCAGCGTGCAGAGGAGCTCGCTGGTAAACTGGCTGACCAATGGAACAAACAGCATAAGCTGGATAAAGCTAAACAAGAGCTTCATCAGCTTCAGCTAAAAGAAAATGAGATGCAGGAGATGAAAGCCTGGATTGAGCGGGCCCGGCTTGCAGCGCGTTTAAAGCCCTTCGCTGATGAATGGACAGAAGCCAATCATGCCCAACAAAATATTGTAAAATTATTCAAACAAGCTGAGGCCGGTTTACAAACAGCGGAAAGAAAACGAACGGAGCTGCTTGCGCACGCAACGTATACGAAAAAAGAGCTTGAGCAGCAAAAAAGCGAAAAAGAGGCAGCTATTTTAAAGCTTGAAGCTCTTCAGGAAACGGACCGTGAAAAATCAGAATTGGAAAACCAGCTTCGAAAGATACACGATGAGCTCGACATCAGTCTTAAACGCGAGCAGGAAGAGGGGAACGAGCTTCAAGCTGCGGATACAAAATTTCAACAGGCTGAAGAGCTGCAGAACCAGTTGGAACGAGATGTACGTGCGTACGATGAACAGCTCAAGCCATTAGGTGACGTGAGGACTGCCTTTGAAGAGGCAGAGTCGGTGAGACAGGCGGAGAGCAAGGCTAAAGAAAAAGCGCAAGCGCTGGAGGAATCCGAAAAGAGGCGCTTTATGGCATCAAAAGCTGCAACCGATCAGGAATCAAGACAGCTTGAAGTGGAAAACCAGCTAAAAACAACCGGCAGACAGCTGATCGCCGCTTACAATCAAGTTTCTGAAATCGTTCATCACATTCATACACATTTTGTGAGCAGTCAGGAGAGCCAATGGATTGAAACACATCGAGAGCGCGTAGAACGAGGAAGCCCGTGTCCCATTTGCGGGCACTCGTCTCTTGCATCCTCAAACAACGTGTCTTCACGAGAAAAAGAAGATTTCCCTATGCAAAAGCTGTTAAAAATCCGGTCGGATATGGAAGTAAGAATCGAAAATTCCCCCGTTTTACTGCCTGAGGTAGTGCACCAAGAGGAAGAACCCGTTCTTGATCACATAGAAGAAAAAGTACAGGCCTGGCATCGATTAATTTCCATCTGGCAGCAGAAGGTAAAGGATCAGCAAAACGCGTCCCAAGCATATCGCGATTTGAGCCAGCGTCTTCAGACTGAAGACCAATCCTTGAAAGAAGCTCAAGCAGCACATTTGTCAGCTCGCAATGAAATGCAAATGAAGCGGGAGAAATGGCAGCAGACCTATCATGCACACAGCTTGGATACTATCGCTCAGGCGTATCAGACGCTTGCGGAATTAAAAGAGAAGCGGGACAATACGGCAGAACGGATACGGAAGAGCTACGATATTATTTCCGCTCTGCAAACAAAGAAATGGCAGGCTTCTGAAAAGAAAACTGCATCATCGACCAAGATCCATCAGCTGCGGGATAAAGAAAAAGATATTCATGAGCGCGTAGCTGTCTGTGAAGCACGGATAAAGTCTGTGGCCGGCAATGAACTACTTCAAACTAAATTGCTGAAGGAGAAACAAGCGTTGTCGACATGCTGCAAAAGCCTGTCAGACCTGGAAGAAAAAATCACTGCAGCTGCTGAAGAAATGGATGAAAAAAAACTGGCGTTCCACAGCGTATCAGAGCGTAAAACAGCGGCTGATGCAAGAATCAGCAGAGCTGAACAAGCGTGGCACAGCCACGCAGGAGAGAGGCTGCCTGATGATGTATTGTCTGCTTATGCAGAGCCGTCAGAAGTAGAACATCAGTTCGAGGCTGTGCAGCAGTATGAAGAAAAGATGAAGTTGATGGGAGACCGGGTCAATAGCCTGAAACGTGAAATTGGCAGCCCGGTTACAAAAGATGCCTGGATGCTTGCTGAGGACAGAAAAACAGCGCTAAGATCGGATCTGCGTGATGCAGAACATGCTGAAGGAAGAGCGCATCAGCTTTATGAAGACAGAGCAAAGCGGTTTGAGCGGTTTGCAGAAGTTGTAAAGGAAGAAAAGCGCCTTCGGCATGAGGCAGAGCTCCATCAGCAGCTGGAGCAGGTGCTCAGGGGCAAGCAATTTGTTGAATTCCTGGCGGAAGAACATCTTTATCACGTCTGCCGTGAAGCCACGGATGTTCTGAAAAAGCTGACGAGGAGCAGGTACGCAATTGAAGTGGATCAAAGCGGCGGCTTTTTGATCAGAGATGACAGCAGCGGTGGTATTCGACGCCCGGTATCCAGTTTATCAGGAGGAGAAACGTTTTTGACGTCCTTAGCGCTTGCGCTTGCGCTCTCAAAATCCATTCAGCTGAGAGGGCGCTACCCGCTGGAATTCTTTTTCCTTGATGAAGGATTTGGCACACTGGACAGCGGCCTTTTAGAGACTGTTATGGAAGCTTTGGAAAAACTGGAGCTTGAAGCGGGGTCGGTAGGTGTTATCTCACACGTACCGGAGCTGCAGGAACGCCTTCAAAAAAGGCTGCGTGTAATCCCGGCTGTACCTGGCGAAACCGGAACGCGGCTTGTAATAGACAATTAACGGCAGACTGGCTGACTGTGAAGGGTGAAAAGCAACTGACGGCAGCGATGTCTCCATAGAGAAAAAGACAAACGATTTAGCAGAAAACAAAAATGCCGGCTCCCATTCGGGAGCCGGCTACAGGCTGTTGATAAAGTCAATTTATTTACATGTTTATTCGATTGATTGACTTTCCCCTCTGTTTACCGGCGGAAGCTTGCCGTGGGCTTGCCTTCAGCTATTTCTCAGGATAAACCTCTGAGAAAGGATCTTCAGACTGCGCTAATTCCACAGGCGTCCCCGCCGGACACAAAGGGAAAATGAATTTGTTTGATGGAGAAAAACGTTTCATCCCGATTCGACATCGAAGCGCTGCCTAACGAAAGGTTCCCTCTAGATGGAACAAGCTCGTGTGAATCATCACCAGGGTTTTAACCGGACAGCCAGCTGCTAAATCGGAGGAAACTCGACTCCGAGAGGATCAGAACGAGGCGAAGATCCAGCGCTTCTGACGAAAGGAAGAAGCGGTTAGCTGAGGCCGTTCCCTCTGGAAAGCGAGTGTCCGCAGATGCAGGCAAATGCAAAGTCATTCACCTGAAATGACTTTATCAACACTCTGAAGCCGGCTCCCATTCGGGAGCCGGCTAAACCTGTTAGACGGTTTTTGCTTTCAGTCGTTCTTCCACGTATTCTTCATAGGTAATTTCTTTGTCATAAACGCCGTCATCTTTTAATTCAATGATGCGGTTAGCAAGGGACTGGTTAAACTGAAAGTCGTGGCTTGCAAATATCATAGACCCTTTGAAGTCGACAAGACCGTTGTTTAACGCTGTAATGGATTCTAAATCCAAATGGTTTGTCGGCTCGTCAAGCACTAGCACGTTTGCTCCGGAAAGCATCATTTTTGAGAGCATGCAGCGAACTTTCTCGCCACCAGAAAGGACAGCCGGACTTTTCTTCGCTTCTTCACCGGAAAAAAGCATGCGTCCCAGAAAACCACGTACAAACTGCTCGGACTGATCTTCTGGGGAATACTGGCGGAGCCAGTCGATTAAATCAGATTCCTTACCGGTAAAATAGCTGGTATTGTCTTTTGGGAAATAAGACTGACTGGTTGTAATCCCCCATTTGTACGTGCCTTCATCAGGCTCGATTTCACCAGTTAAAATTTGCATTAATACCGTTTTAGCTTGTTCATTCGGGCCTGCCAGAGCTACCTTATCACCAGGATTCAGCGTGAACGATACGTTTTTGAAATACGTCACACCATCAATCGTTTTAGAAAGGTTCTCCACCGTAAGAAGATCATTGCCGATTTCACGCTCCGGTTTAAAGGCAATATAGGGATATTTGCGGGAGGACGGGCGGATGTCTTCCAATTCAATCTTATCCAAAAGTTTCTTCCGGGAAGTGGCCTGCTTCGATTTAGAGGCATTTGCGCTGAATCGGGCAACAAAATTTTTCAGATCATTAATTTTTTCTTCTTTCTTTTTATTCCGCTCCTGAGCCATTTTAAGAGCGAGCTGACTGGATTCATACCAGAAATCATAGTTTCCGACGTAAATTTGTATCTTACCAAAATCAAGGTCTGCAATATGCGTGCAGACATTGTTCAGGAAATAGCGGTCGTGGGAAACGACAATGACTGTGTTCTCGAAGTTAATCAAAAATTCTTCAAGCCACTGGACAGCCTCCACATCGAGGCCGTTCGTCGGCTCATCAAGTAGAAGAACTTCCGGGCTGCCGAAGAGAGCCTGAGCAAGAAGGACCTTTACTTTATCGCCTTCACTTAAAGCATTCATTGTTACATAGTGCTTATCTTCTGAAATGCCTAATCCTTGAAGCAAAACGGCTGCATCAGACTCAGCCTCATAGCCGTTCATTTCTGCGAATTCACCTTCTAGTTCAGCTGCGCGCATGCCGTCTTCATCGGAGAAGTCGGGCTTCATGTAAATTTCATCTTTCTCTTTACGAACGTTATAAAGCTGTTCATAGCCCATCATAACGACTTCGAGAACCTGTTCCTCTTCATAAGCATAGTGATCCTGCTTTAACACAGCAAGCCGGGCATCTTTTGCCATGGAAACGTGACCGGACTGTGAATCTATTTCACCGGACAGCACCTTCAAAAACGTTGATTTACCTGCACCGTTAGCACCGATCAGGCCGTAGCAGTTTCCTGCAGTAAATTTGATGTTTACATCTTCGAACAATTTTTTATCTCCAAATCGGAGACTGATATCTTGAGCTTGAAGCATATTAGTTTCATCCTCTTTCCTTAGACATACTGATGAGGATTATACCATTTACGAGAGTAAATTACGACAGTGATTTATACATGGTTTTAAAATGACATTTTTCGGCTATAGTTTTAAAGTGGGTATTCTAAGGAGAAATGAGTGAACAAGATGAAGAGCATGAGTTATATACAGAGAGATCAGCTGCTCTTTTTAACTGAACAAATGGTCCATGCAGATTTAAACAGTTCGTGGCACGAATTTGCTATGCTGTGTGATCCTGGAACAACTGCCTCAGCATACGGTGATCTGCTTCAAAAAGAGCGAAGCTTTCAAATTTATTACCGTCATAAATTGACATACGAAGGAAGCTTAATATGGAAGGCTTCTGAAAGCCTTGAGAAGCCTGAAGATACGTATTTGCAGGTTCGTTACAATAAAATTCGCCGAGGCAGCACAGAAAATTCACTTGTAAATGATTATGTGTTCAGCATTCGTCTGGCAGATTGGCTGTCAGAACGGGGAACATCGCTTTCGTTCGGAAGCCTATACGATCCTGACGAACTGAACGATTACAATAAAAAGCGCATTGATGTTATTCTGCAAAAATGGGGATTTTCAAAAGAACTTGTTATTCCCTTTGAAGCTCCAGATGCAGGACTAATTGAACAGCTGATCCAACGAGTTATTTCAACCTCTATCCTCGTAGAAGCTTGCCGAAAACAAGCCTCTGCTAATGTCTCTGTAACCGGGTAACCAATCAAGCGTCCGAAACGTATCATGAACAGCCTGCGTCAGGTTAAAAGCCTGTTGCAGGCTGTTTTCAACGTTGATCCGCAGTTGCCCGATGTTCTAATAAACAGGTAAACTAATAGAGAAGGCAGGTGAAGAACATGCAAAGCTTAAATGAGAAAATAATGGACGTGCTTGAAAAAAGAAGGGTGTATGATAAGTGGCTGAAACATACGCTGCTCCTTTATGAGAAAAATCATTACGTACAGCTGCGTCAGCAGGCAGTTGAGCCGCGGCAAGAAACGTCATTTAGTCTATATGAAGCTGGATCAACAGCAGATGAGCACGCTGAAGGGGAGCAATTATACAGCCGGTACACGGATGCTCATATAAAAGAACTCCAAAAAGAGCTAATGGCTGAATATACGATGTACAAGGAGCATCTAAAGCAGGTGGAAACCGTTGAAGCAGAGGAAGAACAGCTTGCTGTCATGAAGGAATCGCTGATTGAAGACAAGGAGTCATTCTGGTCTGACAAGCTCTATGAAGCTGCTGCATCAGAGGTAAGAACGATGGGTGCCATACAAAATTTACGTGAAGCGGTTGATGCAGGGGAGCAGGCTTATTATTCCCTTGAAGAAGTGATGAAAGCATTTGACAAACAGGCGGATTGGACCCCTGCGGCGGATTATCTGGAAGGAGCCGTTCCTATCTTTTTAAAAGGTATTCATGTAGGAAATGTACTGAGAGCCCTTCACAGGGCAGACCGGCATTTGAGACAGTTCCGGGATGAGATCGAGAGTTTGCCGGATTACGGTTCAGATGTAGATCCGAGTGTCTTTCATGATCAAAATGAAGATGTTTTTGAAATAGTTCTCCGTATGTGGCTGTTGGAAAAGGATCCATCGAACGCATCGCTGCTTCCAGCTGAACTGCAGGATCTCGTCTCAACCTCCGTCAATCGTCTGAAAACAGATCTGCGGCAAAAAGAACAGGAGAAGCAGACTCTCTCTGAAAAACGTATCCAGCTCTTAAAGGAAGCTTGAGTCATGAAATTGTTTGTGTATGGAACGCTGATGACCGGAGAAGGAAACCATTTCTTTTTACGACGTGCCAAGCTGCTTAATCGTCAAGCAAGAGTAAATGGAAGCCTGTACGATACTGGACTAGGCTATCCAGCGCTTGTTAGAGGAGCGGGAGAAGTATGGGGCGAGCTGTATGCGATTACCTCATCACAGCTTCCCGCTATCGATGAGCTGGAAGGCTATCAGGATGGCCGCACATGGAATCTGTACTCCCGGGAGACAGTTGACGCTTTTACTGAAAACGGAACGGAGAGAGCGCTTGTTTACTATTACAATAAACCGGTAAAGGCAGAAAAAAGGATTGCGTCCGGGAGCTGGAAAACCCACCGTATATCCGGCAGCTGACAAAGCTTTAGTATGCTGGAAGTGCCGCTGTATTCCTGTTGAATAAACATCATCTGGGCGAAAGTGAACGCCTTTTGAAGCAAGATGAGCCAAAATATCCTGCTCAGAGCACCATCAATACCGAAAAGCTTCCGGCAGTCGCTGGAAGCTTTTCTCGTTTATGAACAGGGAGCCTGCATCAGTTGGTTACCGATTAATTGTCATGAGCGATACTGAAGAGATTTTTTGGAACTTGATTATACGGAGTTATTGAAATTATTGGCCGCGGGCCATTTGATTTGTCCTTCCCGTCCCGAGGAATCGAGCATAACAGAAAAAGAATGCTTCGTATAAAAATGAACTAAGCGATCTTGATGGTCATAATCCCGCTCTTTCAACTGTCCCCGGATCTCAGGAATGTTTTTTTCTTCGGCTTTTTTCTTTAAGTGTTTCATGATGATGGATCCAAATCCGGAATCAGCCTCTCCACGTATGTCGTCAATATAAAGAGCGTCCTGCTCATAAGTTCCATGCAGGGAAAAATCCCAATGGCCCCGGTGCGGAAACCGGCAGTCGTCAGCCATGATTCGAAACGTTTTCCCGTCGTCGTATTCATAAACGATTGTCATCACACTGTGCTTCGTCTGTTCGACACCGCGGATATCGAACCGTTTTGCGATTGTTTCAAGGTTTTGCTGCAGGCGTAAAAACTGCGTTTGAAGTTCATCATACGCGTGCGCCAATTCCAATTCGGGCAATTCGGTAGTTGGCTGCTGCTCAAATGCAGATTGCATATGCGGCACCTCCTGCGTAAAAATAGTACGTGTTCAGCCTCACACTCAAATATTGCATTCTACTAAAGGTGCGCAGAGTTTTCAAGTCAAAATCTTTTTCTTTTTCACACGTTGATTTTATAATGAACGGTGAAGAAAGCAGGTGACGTGATGAAAATCAGCATAGAAGCACTTGAAGGCAGGGGCGATGCCTACCAGTTTGGATTAAAACAGGCAGAGCGGTTAAAACAAACCGTTCTTTATCATAAGCACGTGCGCAGACGAAAAAAATCAATTCGACGGTATACAACGGATTTTCTTGCGACGAAAGCTTGGATACAGGAAATCTCGCCAGACCTTTGGGCTGAGCTTGAAGGCTTGTCGGAAGGACTTGGATGGAGGTTCGAGGATATTGTTCACGAATACGCCGGCTACCAGCAGTCGTGGATCAAAAGCGGCTGCAGTGCTTTAATGGGAGAGGGGATTTATGGGCGTAATTATGACTACCATCCGAAAACGTATGATGGACGCTTCGTCATGTATCAGCCGCTGTCCGGATATGCATCCGTCGGGTTTGCCCAGCGTATCATTGGCAGAATGGATGGTATGAACGAAAAAGGTCTCGCGATCGGTTATCATTTTGTAAATAGAATCTCTCCCGAAGACGGATTTATTTGCTGTTCTATTGCAAGGCTGGTTTTAGACTCCTGCGCCTCTGTTCCTGAAGCAGTCAAGCTGCTTCAGGAAATTCCGCACAGGCATTCATTTAATTATTCGCTGGCCGATTCGGATGGTCGTACGGCTGTTGTAGAGGCATCTGCGAAGGGTGCTGTTGAACTAAATCACAATGGCGGTGCCTGCACCAATCATTTCCGGGCAGAGGAAAAGCAGCGCGAAAATCGTCATATGACAATGGAATCGGAGCAGAGGCTGAGAAGACTGTTCGAATTAAAAAAAACAGCAGCTGCGCAAGCCGGCACGTTTGAGCTGTTGAACAGCACGAAGCATAAAATAGCAAAGAAAGAATACGGAAACTGGTCCGGTACGATTCATACGGCGGTCTATGATACGACTAATCTTCAAGTAACAATAGGCATTGGCACAGACGCTGTTCCCGTTGTAATCTCATTTTCCGACTGGCTGAAAGGCAGCCGTTTTATTGTAAAAAAGCTTAGAGGACAAATAGAATTTGAGGATGGCATGGAGCATCTGGGGATACAAGTCCCCGAAAGGAGTTAATCTCATGGCACAGCGCAGCGCTGAAGATATATTGAACTATCTTGATAAAGCTGAAGTCGCCTCTGTCGGCACCTCCAATATGGGCAAACCTCGGCAGCGAATGATGCACTTTGCTTCAGACGAGCGATTTCATATTTACCTGTCGAGTATGAAAGGTGATCCCAAGGTTATCCAGTGGAGTAACATTCCGGAAACGGCGATGCTGATTCATCAGGGCAGCACCTTTATGGAAATGGAAGAATGTGAAATAATCGGTCGCGCAGAGATCGTCCGCTCAAATGAGGAACGCGAACGAGCGGTTCACCTGCTCCAGCATCGTTCTCCGATTGTAGGAAGCTTTGTCGAGCAGGATGCTGTTGACAGGCTTGAATTTATTAAAATTGTCCCTTCTGTAGTGAAATACCGATTTGTTCCTGAAATTTTGCAGGGAGAAAAACCGACCGTGCTGGATGTTGGACAAGCGTCAGAAGCAGGCAGTGACATGCAGGATTTAATATCCAGAGCCTCAGTTTGGAAGGAGGCGCTCCGACCTCTATCACTGACAGCCTCGCTGGTGCCAGTCTTAGTAGGTGCTGCTGCGGCCTTCGGTCTTGCCGGGCTATTCAGCTGGACTTTATTCTTGTTAACGTTATTTGCAGCACTCGCGGTACAGGCTGGAACGAACATGATCAATGACTATTTGGATGCAGAAAGAGACGCTGAAAACACCGGCTCCCTTCGTCCATTTACAGGCGGATCCCGAATGATTCAACTAGGCCTTATTCAAAAACAGGACATGGGCTTTTTCGGGGTTTTACTTACTGCGGCAGCTGCAGTCGTAGGAATTGGTTTGGCTGCTGTCTCTGGACCGCTTCTGCTTCTGCTGATCGCTTACGGGCTGACAGCCGGCTTTTTCTATACTGGCAGGGAGGGACGATTTTCCTTCATTAACGCCTTTCCCGGCCTGGCCGAGTTCTTTATTGCGACAACGTACGGTGCGGCTATGACGGCCGGTACCTTTTATATTCAAACCGGGTATTTCTCGGCGGAAATATGGTTGTTATCGATTCCGATCGCGGCACTTGTTACTAATGTGCTCCTCATTAACCAGTTCCCTGATGCTGAGAGTGACAGCCGTACCGATAAGCGCACACTTGTCGTTCGGATTGGACGCCGTCAGGCAAAAAACGTAGTCTTTGGATTATTCGGCTTAGCTGTCGTATCCGTTCTTTTACTTCCACTTGTGACAGCTGTTTCGTTTAGCTTTTATCTCGTTCTGCTGGCTGTGCCGTTTTTATTTCAGGCTGTCAGGTATATTCGTGCACATTATGACAGCAGTGCGACTGATTTGGTGCCGGGCAACGCTCATACAGCTATATTTCACTTAATGACAGGACTTTTGGCTGCAATTACGCTGATTATGCCGAATATTGGAACACTGATATCCCTGGCACTTTTCGCAGCTGCAGCCGGATTTGTTTTCTGGGTATGGCGTTATATTGAGAGACAGCGAAAAGTGATGGCAGATTTTAAAAAGGCTTTCTCTACAGCTTAAATGAGCCAGCGTGCTGAAAGACCTCAGTCACATATGAGCTTGTCAACAATGAGTTATGATTTTCAGCCGGAGCCGTCCTGATCAGGACTCCGGCTTCTTTTTGTAAATACAGCTTTAACTCCTTAGCTGCGATAATCTCATCGTCACTTCCGATCAGCACGCTTATTTTCTCCCATGGCAGCTGCTTTAAAGCGGCAGGTTTCTCAATGAAGCGCCCCATCATGTATTCATACGTGATGGATTTTTTGATGACTTCAGAATAAGGGTTAAACGGCTCCAGTCTGGAGGGAATATCAATAACAGGCATACGCCGCAGCAGGTTTAGCCCCGTTCGATCTAAGATACCTGCGGCAGCCGCACGCTTCATATATAAGCGGTACATTCCGTCATCTGATTCATCATTTCCATTTTGATAAACGGGAAGCGTAGGATGAAGGAAAGGAGCCAACAGCACAAGGTGAATCACAGAGGCGGGCCAGCCGTGCTGTTCGATTAATCGTAAAATGGTTCCGCATCCCATGCTATGCCCGGCAAGTATCAGTCGTTTTCCTTTTGTATGACGCATTACCTCAGCTAAATCTTCAATCAGCCGGTTGCGGTTTGGAGTGTGAATGAGGCTGTCTTTACCTTCATATCCCCTCAACACAGGAAAAAAATGAGCGGCATTCCAACCTGCTCTTCCAAGTTCGAGCGCTCCGGCCTGCATCGTATCTAAATCTGACGTGATGCCGTGGACCCAAATCACTTGTATGTCAGGATTACGTTCGATTGTATAAAGTGTCAAATCGTTTTTGTCAGTAGTTTTAATAATATACCTGTTCACTGTTTTCGCTCCTCGTACTGAAATTGATGTTTACATTTCGATGGAAACGTGAATATAAAGAAGTGTTTCTACTATACCTCAGGAGGGATTTACGATTATGGCAGATAAAATGTTTTCCACAAAAGCAACCGCTCAGGGAGGAAGAGAAGGACATGTAACCTCTGACAACAAAGTAGTAGACGTTGATTTAAAAATGCCGGATAACAACGGCATTCCAGAAGATGCATCCAATCCGGAGCAGCTTTTTGCAGCCGGCTACAGCGCCTGCTATGATGGCGCCCTCAATTTAATGGCTTCAAAAGCGCAGAAGGACATTACGTCTGAGACGACTGCCGAAGTAAGCCTGCTGAAAGACCCGGAGGATAACGGATTTAAGCTCGGCGTAACACTTCATGTTCATGTGAGCGGAGTGTCTCAAGAAGAGGCAGAAGAACTGGCACACCGAGCTCATGATTTCTGTCCTTACTCCAAAGCTACCAGAGGCAATATTGAAGTCGAGTTACAAGTTACTTCCCGCTAGCAGAAGCTTGAAACCTTTTTTATAAGCAGTAGCTGCAGCCGTCCATTACATTGGGCGGCTTTTTCTGCTTCATTCCTTTTGTTTTTCTGAAATCCGAAAACAAAAAGAAGCAGGTCATGTAAAAGCTTATTCATGCCTTACAGCGATGAATGCTATATAATCAAGTTACGGGAAAAGAGGTGACATCATGAAAAAATGGCTTACGGGCGGATTTTTACTTCTGGTTGCTGTACTTGGCTTTATTTTTATTCCTATTATGTATGATTATTTCATGAATCGGTCTTACGGAAGCGAAGCAGTGGAAGCAGATGTGGAAGGACCATGGGAGACAGCGGTGTTTGCGGGAGGGTGTTTCTGGTGTATGGAGCCGCCCTTTGAAAAGGTAGAGGGCGTAGACAAAGCTGTATCAGGGTATACGGGCGGTCCGGAAGAAAACCCTTCGTATGAGGACGTCGCTTCAGGAGAAACTGGACATGTGGAAGCAGTCCAGGTAACGTATGATCCTGAGCTTGTCAGCTATGAGGAGTTACTGGAGATTTACTGGAGACAGATTGATCCGACAGATGATGAAGGGCAATTTGTAGACCGGGGCTACCAGTATTCGCCGCACATTTTTTATCAGAATGATGAAGAACGGGAAGCGGCTGAAGCTTCAAAAGAAGACCTGGAAGCAAGCGGCAGATTTAGTGATCCGATCGTCGTGGATATTCGGGAGCTGGATACATTTTATGTGGCAGAGGATTACCACCAGGACTTTTATAAAGAAAATCCTGTCCGCTATGAATTTTACAGGTCGAATTCAGGACGGGATGAGTTCATTGACGATCACTGGGGTGAAGAAGCAGAGTATGAAACAGCCGGATCATCGAACCTTCCGTTTTGGCGGCAATATGAGCCTGAAACAGAGGAAGAGCTGCGCGGAAGGCTGACAAACCTTCAATTCGAAGTAACTCAGGAGGATGCTACAGAGCCAGCCTATCACAATCCATACTGGGACAACACGGAAACAGGGATTTATGTTGACATCGTTTCCGGAGAACCGCTTTTTCGTTCAAAAGATCAATTCGATTCCGGCACTGGCTGGCCGAGCTTTACAAAGCCGATTGCAGAGGAGTTTATTGAAACGAAGGCAGACTGGTCCATGCTGATCAAACGGACGGAGGTACGGAGTGCCTATGCTGACTCTCATTTAGGGCATGTTTTTGAAGATGGTCCAGAGCCGGATGGACTTCGTTACTGTATGAACTCAGCGGCTATGAAATTTATTCCGGTTGAAGAGATGGAAGCTGAAGGGTATGGAGACTATATTGACATTGTGGAGCAATAACTAAAGGTGGGGTTGGATGTCTAAAAACGAATTTGCTACTTTTGCAGGAGGCTGTTTCTGGTGTATGGTACGGCCGTTTGATGAAGAGCCTGGTATTGTAAGTGTTGTATCTGGCTATACAGGAGGAGATACAGCAGATCCGTCTTATGAAGAGGTCAAGCAAGGTACGAGCGGACACAGAGAAGCAGTTCAAATTGAATTTGAACCGGCAGTTTTTTCCTATGAGAAGCTGTTGACCATTTACTGGCAGCAGGTGGATCCTACAGATGACGGCGGCCAGTTTTTTGACCGCGGCTCTCAATATCGTACGGCGATTTTCTATCATTCGGATGATCAAAAGGCCGAAGCTGAAGCATCGCGGGAGCACCTTGAGAAGCATGGACCATTTCAAAAACCTATTGTAACGGAAATTCTGCCTGCTCAAGCATTTTATCCTGCTGAAGAAGAGCATCAGAAGTTTTACAAAAAAAATCCGGAAGCGTACCAGCAAGAACGGATCGACTCTGGACGTGAACGTTTTATTCAGGAAACCTGGAACAAATAACATAGGTACCCAAATGAAAGCACAGGCTTCTGCCTGTGCTTTCGCGTGAATAAAGTCAATTTAAATGAATAACGTTGCATCTTTCTTTATCTGCGGACACCCGCTTTCCGGATGGACGGGCTCAGCTTTCCCTCCTGCTGTCGGAAGCTCCGGATCTTCACCTCGATCTTGATCCACCGGAGTAGAGGCCCACCGATGTCAGCAGCTGGCAGGACATTTCAAAAGCCTGATTATGTTAGGTTCGAGCTTCTTAGGAAGTGATGGAACCCTGCCTATGATAGACTTTATTCTCAAATTGATGATGACGAACGATTATGTAGATGGTTTATTCGGCAGGCTGTAGTTCAACTCCGTTCAACGAGTATGCCCGCCCAATAAAGTCGTAAGCGTTCATCATTGCATAAGAACAAAAAGAGCGATATACTATAAAAAAGTAAGTGGAAGGAAGGAAGATAGCATGAAGCTGATTAAAGGAATTCACCACGTTTCTTCGCTCACTGCAAATGCAGCCGACAATTATGCATTTTATACAAACGTCTTAGGCATGCGCTTAGTTAAAAAAACCGTCAACCAGGATGATCCGAGCATGTATCATTTATTTTACGCAGACCGCTACGGCTCTCCCGGAACAGATTTCACATTTTTTGAAATACCGATGGCCGGGAGAACACACCGCGGCTCTCAAAGCATCAGCAGCACCGGATTACGCGTCCAGTCAGATGAAGCAATATCCTTCTGGAAAAAAAGACTGGATGCGCTTCAAATTACAGTTGGCGACCCGGAACAGAGGGCTGGCAGGCTCACCCTCGCGTTTGAAGACCATGAGGGACAGCGGATCCGCCTTTTTTCTGATCGGAACGGTGCCGAAACGCCTGCTGGAACACCGTGGGAGCATCCCGATATTCCTGAAGAAATGGCAATTATCGGTCTTGGGCCTTCCGAGCTTACGGTCCGTTCACTATCTAAAACAGAAAATGTGCTGCTGAACGTTTTGTCCTTTACGAAAATATCTGAGGAAGAAGTAAAAGAAGGGACACTCATCATTTATTCAACTGCATCTGGAGGCAATGGCGCCGAAGTGCACGTGATCCAATCGTCTGAAGCGAAGGAACGTCCGGGAAGAGGAAGCGTACATCATGTTGCTCTAAGGGTAAAAGATGAAGAAGAGCTTCGCACGTGGAAACATACGGTGGATGAAGCAGGTTATGCAAATTCAGGCATTGTGGAACGCTATTATTTTACCTCGCTGTATTTCCGTGATGGCAATGGAATATTGTTTGAACTCGCAACGGATGGACCCGGATTCCATATGGATGAGCCGATAGAGCAGCTCGGTGAAAAGCTTGCCCTGCCGCCTTTCCTCGAACAGAGGCGCGATGAAATTGAACAGAAGCTGAAGCC
Source organism: Alkalicoccus luteus (assembly GCF_052061695.1). NCBI lineage: Bacteria > Bacillati > Bacillota > Bacilli > Caryophanales > Bacillaceae > Alkalicoccus > Alkalicoccus luteus. Next base: position 332,515 of record NZ_JBPZEY010000002.1, on the reverse strand, counting down.
GATTAAGGCTGAGTGATAATGATGCCGCAGACTGGTTCTGCGGCATTTCTATTGGCAGATCCATTTCATCAGAGTCTATCTGGACTGTACAACTTTTGGAAATGTACGGTAAACTTACGTTATCAATGTGTGACAGATCACGACGGTTTTACTGGTTATCAGAAAGGAGGCAGCCATTCATGGATATAATGTCCGTCCTGCTTGTGCTATTGTTTTTTGCTAATATATTGTTCGCTGGCATTATTATTTTTATTGAACGAAAAGATGCGACGGCTACTTGGGCCTGGGTGCTCATCCTCTTCTTCATTCCGTTTCTTGGCTTCATCATCTATATATTTTTAGGCCAAAATTTGACTCGAAGGCGGTTATTTGATTGGGAGGGTATTAGCAGAATTGGAATTACCGATGTGCTGAAGCATCAGATCGAGCAGATTCGCAACCCGTCTTTTTCGTATCATAATGACAATATCGATCCTTACAGGGATATGATATATATGCATTTGATTAATAACGACGCTATTTTGACAAAGAATAACGACATAGATGTTTTCTCTGATGGTCAAGATAAGTTTGAACAATTGAAGCAGGATATTCGGGAGGCGCAGGATCATATTCATATGCAGTACTACATATTTCGCCATGATGAATTAGGCAAAGAGCTGATTCAGCTGCTTGCAGAGAAAGCTGCTCAAGGAGTTAAGGTGCGCATTCTCTACGATGAGCTTGGGTCCAGAAAACTTCGCAGACGTCATTTTGATCAGCTGACAAAAGCAGGAGGAGAGGTCGGCGTCTTTTTCCCGTCTAAAATTGCGCTGATTAATATCCGACTGAACTACCGGAATCACCGTAAGCTGACGATTATAGATGGAGCAGTCGGATACGTAGGCGGTTTTAATGTTGGGGATGAGTATCTGGGGAAAAGCAAGCGTTTCGGTTATTGGAGGGATACCCACCTTAGAATCACTGGAAATGCAGTTGATCCGATGCAGACACGGTTTATCCTGGATTGGAACCAGGCGGCAAAATCTCACGCGATTGCCTATGAGGCGAGGTATTTTCCAATGAAGCAGAGTGAAGGCAATGCTGCAGTACAGATCGTTTCCAGCGGCCCTGACTCTGAGTGGGAGCAGATTAAAAACGGGTATATTAAATTGATTAACAATGCAAAAGAGTCCGTCTATATTCAAACACCATATTTCATCCCTGACCAAAGTCTGCTGGATTCAATCCGGATTGCATCATTATCAGGGAAAGATATTCGAATCATGATTCCGAGCATGCCGGATCACCCATTTATATACTGGGCGACACTTTCACATATCGGACAGCTGATGAAAAGCGGTGTCAGTGTGTACATTTATCAGCGCGGCTTTATACATTCTAAAGTTGTAGTAGTGGATCGGGCAGCTGCTTCTGTCGGCACCGCTAACATTGATATGCGGAGCTTTCGGCTGAACTTTGAAGTAAATGCCTTTATATATGATCAGCTTACCGCTGAAAAGCTGGCAGCTGAGTTCGAACAGGACATGATGCATGCTGATAAACTGACTAAAGAGAAGTATGATGCACGGTCTAAGGTCGTCCGCTTTAAAGAGTCTATTTCACGGCTGCTTTCACCTGTTTTGTAGTTCGTTCACTATATGCCTACTGGTGCTGCAGCATCTTGCAGGGCTTTCTCTGAAAAGGAGATCTTACGACGTTGATGGTTAAAATAACAAACGGAATAAGCGAATAACTAGCGAGCAGCACAGTTTTGTCGATTAAGCGTTCTCCAGGAGAACGCTTTTTGTTTGCCTGAAGTACAGAACAAAAGCCGTAATGTATAAAAAATCATAATAACTTATAATTATTATTGCATATTAATAAATCTATAAGTATAATAATGAATTAATTCATCATTCATAAAGGACGTGACAGGATTGAAACAAGCAGCGGTTGTTGGTGGAACTGGATACGGAGCCCTTGAGCTGATCCGAATTTTAGAAAATCATCCTTTTCTGGAGCTCACTACGGTCATATCTCAGTCAGAAGAAGGAAACGATATAGGGGAGCGCTATCCGCATCTCCAAACAATTCGTACCGATTCATTCAAAAATATGGAAGCTGCTGCGGCGTGCGACGTTATTTTTATTGCAGCTCCTGCTGGAGTAGCAAGCAAACTGATTCCAACGCTTTCAGCAAGTAAAAGCCAGATTATCGATCTATCTGGCGACTTGAGGCTTGAAGACAGTGACGTATATGAAGCGTGGTACGGTCTGGAGCCGCCGGATAAAGCGATGCAGCAACATGCCGTTTACGGGCTTCCTGAAGTAAACAGGGAGACTATACGGGAGGCACGGCTCATCTCTAATCCAGGATGTTTTGCAACTGCTGCTATTCTCGGGATGTATCCAGCGGTAAAACAGCAGCTGATTGAGCCGGGCACGATCATGATGGATGGCAAGACAGGCGTTTCGGGTGCCGGACGTAAAATGTCTATGATGACCCACTTTTCCGAGACGAATGAAAACATAAAAGCGTATCGTACCGGAGCACACCAGCATGTGCCAGAAATCGAAGAGCATCTTGGAAAAGCTGCTGGCATCCAAACACCTGTCTACCTGCAGACGCATTTGATGCCGATGACGAGAGGGATTATGGTCACTTCATACGGTCGACTCGCAGGCTCGGCTACCGAACTGCAGCAGGCTTATGAAACAGCTTATGAGCATGAACCGTTTACCCGCTTTCGAAAAAGCGGTCTAATGCCGCAGACAAAAGATGTATATGGAAGCAGCTACTGTGATATTGGTGTATTCGCTGATGAACGCAGCGGTACGCTGATGACGGTCGCCGTTATTGATAATTTAATGAAAGGGGCGGCAGGTCAAGCCGTTCAAAACTGCAACATTATGAATGGATGGGCTGAATATTCCGGTCTACAAATGGTACCCCAATATCCGTAAGGAAAGGCAGGAGATTAGAATGACGCTGGTCAATATCGTTTCATCTATCAATATAAAAGGCGGGGTGACGAGTCCAAAAGGTTTTTTTTCAGGAGGCACTCATTGCGGCCTAAGGCGCAAGAAACTCGATTTCGGCTGGCTTTATTCCAGCGTTCCTGCAAAGGCAGCTGCCGTATATACGCAAAATGCGTTTCAGGCAGCGCCGCTTAAAGTGACGCAGGAATCGATTGCTGAGGAGCAAAAGCTGCAGCTGATCGTCGTTAACTCGGCCAATGCAAATGCCTGTACCGGTAAGCAGGGGCTCGAAAACGCCCGTTTAACCCGGAAATATGCCGCTGAAGAAGCTGGTCTGCCTGAACATCTGGTTGCTGTTCAATCAACTGGATTGATCGGCGTGCAGCTTCCAATGGATAAAGTCGAAACAGGAATTCGCTCGATAAACCTTGAATCACAGGATGCAGCTTCATTTGAACGAGCGATTTTAACGACAGATACATGTACGAAGCATGCTTCTGTCGAATGCGAAATTGAAGGGAAGCAGGTTACCATCGGCGGAGCCGCAAAAGGCTCGGGCATGATCGATCCAAACATGGCCACAATGCTCGCTTATATTACGACAGATGCGGATGTGTCACAAGATGCACTGAAAAGTCTGCTAAAAAAAACCACGGATAAAACCTACAATCAAATCACGGTGGACGGTGATTCATCCACGAATGATACGGTTGTCGTTTTAGCAAATGGAGCTGCCGGGACAACTGAATTCGATGAGTCTCATCCTGAATGGGGTGCCTTCGAAGAGGCGTTTACAAAGCTGTCACAGGAGCTGGCTAAAAAAATTGCCAGAGACGGTGAAGGGGCTACAAAGCTGATTGAGGTTCAGATCGAAGGGGCAGCGACTCCGGCAGATGCTGGAAAAATTGCTAAATCGATTATTTCTTCAAACCTGGTGAAAACGGCAATTCACGGCGCTGATCCAAACTGGGGACGGATTGTATGTGCGGCTGGATACAGCGGAGCGTCAATGAAATCTGAAGCAGTGGACGTGTACTTAGGTCCAATCCAGGTTGTTTCCGAAGGGCTGCCGCTCGACTTTGATGAGCCGGAAGCGTCTGCTTATTTAACGCAGAGCGATATTCATATAAAAGTAAAGCTTGAGGATGGAACAGGCGCTGCTCAGGCGTGGGGATGCGATCTGTCGTATGAATACGTCCGAATCAATGCCTCGTACCGAACGTGATGTAAAGGAGGTTAACAAATGGATTATCTCGTAATCAAGCTTGGAGGCAGCACGATCGAGGAACTTCCCGGCAGCTTTTTTAATGAAATAAACGCATTGAAGCAGGCAGGCTGCTTCCCGGTGATCGTTCATGGTGGAGGACCCGCCATCAACCGGTTGCTGCAGGATCGCGGCATCAGCGCTTCTTTTACGGATGGGCTGCGTGTTTCCACTCCGGAAGTCGTTGAATCTGCTGAAATGGTACTGAGCGGATCTGCCAATAAACACATCGTCAAGCTCCTGGAAAACGCAGGGGTAAAGGCGGCAGGAATCAGCGGCGTCGATGCCGGGCTGTTCCAGCCTGTACCAGTGAATGAAGTCCGATACGGACAGGTAGCCTCTGTTGAACAAGTGGATCCACATTTGATCAAGTTGTTGACAGCGGCAGGAATAACCCCAGTTATTTCACCAATTGCAGCATCAGGCACGGTAACGTATAACATTAACGCGGACGAAGCTGCCGGAGCCTGCGCATGTGCCCTGGCTGCTCCGCTGTTGTTTATTACAGATGTTGAAGGCGTGATAGACGGCCGATCCGGTGATCTTTGCCGGCACCTTGATCCAGAAATGGTAGAAACACTGATTCATGACGGCATTATTTATGGTGGGATGATTCCGAAAACAAAGGCTGTCCTTCGGGCTCTTAACGAAGGGGTTTCAGAAGCAGTCATGGTAAATGGTTCGAACGGTAATGCGCTGTTAAATTACTTTCACAAAGGTGAGGCCGGTACTATTTTCCGAAAGGAGAATATCTATGCAGAATATTAAGCAAAAGTCTCCGCTCATGAACACCTACGCCCGTTTCCCAATCTCTGTAGCGAAAGCTGACGGGAGTTATTTGACGGCTGATGACGGCACCGACTACTTAGACTTTACATCAGGAATTGCGGTATGCAATCTCGGTCATCGTCCCAAGGTGGTGCAGAAAGCAGTCGAGAATCAGCTCCAGGAATATTGGCACGTATCTAATTTATTTCAGCAGGACATTCAGGAGCGTGCAGCGACTTCCCTCATAAAAGGCACTCATTTGGATCAAGTCTTTTTCTGTGGAAGCGGAGCAGAAGCCAACGAAGCTGCGATTAAGCTTGCCAGAAAATACTGGTTCGACAAGGGGGCGCTTCAAAAATCGGAAATTGTAACCTTTGAACAGTCGTTTCACGGCCGTACGGGCGGTGCTATGGCAGCAACAGGCCAGAATAAAATTAAACATGGATTTGCACCACTGATGCCCGGATTCACGCACTTACCGTTTAATGATACGCAGGCCATCACGAACATAAATCCGCAAGTAACAGCTGCTGTCATGCTTGAATTGATTCAAGGTGAAGGCGGAGTCGTACCTGCTGACCAGGAATGGGTTAATGAACTCGTCCATTACTGCAGAACACACGGCATATTGATCATTGCAGATGAGATTCAGACCGGCGCTGGACGAACCGGCTCCCTATATGCGTTTGAACAGTTCAACGTAAAGCCAGAGATTGTTACAGCTGCGAAAGGCATTGGATCCGGTTTTCCGGCAGGTGCCTGTCTCGCCTCAGCAGAGGTTGCTGCTTCCTTTTCTCCAGGAACGCATGGGACAACCTTCGGCGGACATCCTGCAGCTTGTGCAGCAATAGAGGCGACAATGGGTGTCATTCAGGAAGAGGGATTTCTTAAGGAAGTCCAAGATCGATTTGCTATATTTCGCAAGCAGCTGGAACTGCTGGCATCTTCGTACAGTCAAGTGAAGCAAGTACGCGGAAGCGGCGCAATGATCGGCATCGTCGTAGAAGAGGCCGCCCCATATTTGCAGAAGCTTCGAAACCGGCAGATTCTGGCGCTTCCGGCAGGTCCGCAGGTGATACGCATTTTGCCGCCGCTGACAGCTTCTGATGAAGCATTATCGACGTTTGTTCAACTATTTGAGGAGATTTTACAAGAAGGAGAAATTAGTCATGACTAACGCTTATCTAATATTGGATACAGGGGATGTGCTGGCAGGAAAAAAAATCGGCGCTGATACGGAAAGCTCCGGTGAACTCGTCTTCAATACCGCAATGACAGGCTATCAGGAAATGATGACGGACCCATCCTATAAAGGGCAGCTGCTGACGTTTACGTATCCACTGATCGGCAACTATGGTTTTCAGGACAAATTTAATGAAGGCGGCGCTCCAGCTGTGGAAGCGGTCGTGACAGGTTCTACCGGGTGCGATGAGCGTGCAGAAGAGTTTGACGCCTATTTGCAGCACCACGGTATCCCTGGCATGACTAATGTTGATACACGCAAGCTCGTGAAGATTATTCGTACGAAGAAAACGGTGAAAGGCTTCATCTCCGTCAATCAGCCCGCTGCTCCCGTTTTTCATTTTAATGAGAATCCTGTCCCGGAAGTGTCTGTTCAGGAACCGGTCGCATTTCCTGGTGAAGGCCCTCATGTTGCTGTATTGGATTACGGCTGTAAATCATCTATCGTTCATTCACTTCTGGAGGAAGGGTGTGCTGTGACGATGATGCCGCATTCGAGTTCAGCAGCTGACATACATGCATTAAAGCCTGACGGTGTATTGCTAAGCAATGGTCCTGGCGATCCGCTTAAGCTTCAAAAGGAGCTGCCTCACATTAAAGAACTGACGGAATCCTATCCGGTTCTCGGCATCTGTCTCGGGCATCAGCTTATTGCTTTAGCCTATGGAGCAGAGTCGATAAAGCTGCCGTTCGGCCACAGAGGCAGCAACCATCCGGTCAGGCATATTCCGGACGGGAAAGTATACATGTCTTCGCAAAATCACGGGTATGTTGTCAGCGAGCCGTCAGACGAAGCATTTCCTTTTGAACGGCTTTTTGAAAATGTGAATGACGGCACATGTGAAGGGTTCAGGCACAAGAGTCTTCCGGTGCAGTCTGTCCAGTTTCATCCTGAGGCTCACCCTGGTCCAAGCGACACGCATTTTATTTTTAAGCAATTTATTAACAGTCTGGTTTCTGGAGGTAGCAAAGTATGTGCAGCAACATAAACACCGTTTTAGTGATCGGGTCAGGCCCGATTATTATCGGACAGGCAGCAGAATTTGATTATGCAGGCACGCAGGCTTGTCTTGCATTAAAAGAAGCCGGCAAACGGGTCATACTCGTGAATAACAATCCGGCTACTATAATGACGGATACTGCATTTGCAGATAAAACGTATCTGGAGCCGCTGACGGTTTCCACGTTGGAATCGATTATTAAAAAGGAGCGCCCGGACGGACTGATCGGGACGCTCGGCGGCCAGACAGGCCTTAACCTGACAGCCAAGCTCTACCGTTCAGGTATTCTGGATGCATATGGAGTAAAGGTGATGGGCACGTCAGTGGAGTCGATTGAGAAAGGGGAAGACCGGGAGTTGTTTCGATCACTCATGATCGAGATTGAAGAGCCTGTCATCGAATCTGAAATCGTTGAGTCAGTGGAAGCAGGACTTCATTTCGCAGCGTCTATCGGCTATCCAGTTATTCTTCGTCCGGCTTATACGCTAGGCGGAGCAGGCGGAGGATTCGCACACAGTGAAGAGGAAATGAAGTCGATGCTTGCGTATGCACTTAAAGAAAGCCCGATCCATCAAGTACTCGTGGAAAAGAGTATCAAAGGATGGAAAGAGGTGGAATATGAAGTCATGCGGGATGCAAATGACACCTGTATCATCGTTTGTAATATGGAGAACATGGATCCGGTCGGGGTCCACACCGGCGATTCGATCGTCGTAGCACCTTCTCAGACGCTGACAGACTCACAGTATCAGATGCTGAGAGAATCATCGTTGAAGGTAATCCGTGCGCTTGATGTGGTAGGCGGCTGCAATATTCAGTTTGCGCTGCACCCAGAGACGGATGAATATGCGATTATTGAAGTTAATCCGCGTGTCAGCCGTTCATCAGCGCTTGCTTCGAAAGCGACCGGATATCCTATCGCAAGAATTGCCGCTCTTACAGCTTGCGGACAGACGCTTGACCGAATTCCCAATCCGATTACCGGAAACACGTTTGCTTCCTTTGAGCCGGCGCTCGATTATATTGTTGTAAAGCTGCCAAGGTTCCCATTCGATAAGTTTTCCGAGGCAGACCGTTCCCTTGGCACACAAATGAAAGCAACGGGCGAAGTCATGGCTTTGGAAAGAACGTTTGAAAGTGCATTTTTAAAAGCAATGAGATCAATGGAAACCGGAAGTCACAGCCCGAGGCATCACCTGCTCGCGAGCTACAGGGAGGAAAAACTGAAAGAGATGGTAATGCATCCTGAAGACCTGCGGGTTTACGCTGTTTATGAACTGCTCATCCGCGGCTGGCGTCCCCAGCAAATAACGGATTTGTCAGGTATTCACCCCTGGTTTTTAACTCGTCTCGAAAAGCTTTGCAAGCTGGAGAAAAAAGCAGCTTCGCAACAGCTTTCGACAAGCCTTTTAACAGAACTAAAGCAGGCAGGTTTTTCAGATAAACTGATCGGTGATCTGCAGGGCGTATCAGAATCAAAAGTGCGTCAACTGCGAAAGGACGATAATCTGAAGCCCGGGTATAAGCTGGTGGATACGTGTGCAGGAGAGTTTGAAGCGGTCACCCCGTATTATTATTCCACCTGGCATGGAGAAGACGAAGTGACGCCAACTCCTGCTCGAAAAGTCCTTGTCGTCGGATCCGGCCCGATCCGGATCGGACAAGGCGTTGAATTCGATTACTGCTCTGTTCATGCTGCTGAAGCAGTGAAAGCACTCGGTTATGAAGCTGTCGTGATTAATAATAACCCGGAAACAGTCAGCACAGATTTTAATACTGCTGACAGGCTTTACTTTGAGCCGCTTACAGCGGAAGATGTCATTCACGTTGCTGAGAAGGAACAGGTTGAAGCTGTCCTGCTGCAGTTCGGCGGTCAGACAGCGGTTAATCTGGCTCAGGCGCTGGAGGAGCACGGACTTCCGGTAGCCGGCACATCAGCTGACGCAATAGAACTGCTGGAGAACCGGGAATCCTTCTATCACTTGCTTGATCAACTGAATGTTGCACATATTAAGGGGACTACAGCGGATTCAAAGGAAGACGTGCTATTAAAAGCTGAAAAAACGGGCTATCCCGTTCTAGTGCGACCATCCTACGTGATCGGTGGTCAGGCCATGTATATCTGTCATAACGAGCATGACCTTCAAGCATACCTCGACCGGCTGGAATGGACAACAGATGCGCGATGCTGGCCGCTGATGGTGGATGCTTTTATCGCGGGTAAAGAGTTTGAAGCTGATGTAATCAGCGACGGGACAAATTTGTTTATTCCTGGATTTATGGAGCACGTGGAGCGGGCAGGCGTCCATTCAGGTGACAGCTTTACGATTTACCCTTCAACAACGATTCCTGAGCATGTGAAAGCTGAAGCAGCACACATATGCGAGTTAATTTGCAGAAAAGCTGGCGTTTCAGGAATGATGAATATCCAGTTCGTATATGACAATGAAGTATTGTATGTCCTGGAAGTAAATCCGCGGGCCTCCAGAACGGTCCCTGTTATCAGTAAAGTGAGCGGCACAAACCTGGTCCGTGAAGCAGTGGCTGCTCAGCTGCATTTTAAGCTGAGTAAAACCGGACTTATCGATGATCTACCGCATATCACGGTGAAAGCACCCGTGTTTTCGTCGGCAAAGCTCAAGCAGGTTGATCCGATGCTCTCGCCTGAAATGAAATCAACCGGGGAAAAAATAGGCATTGCAAGTACGCTCGCAGAAGCAGCTGCTAAAGTATTGGATGCAAACAGCCTTCAAACGTGCTATATCAGCGCAGCTGACGCGTGGAAAATGGAAACGGCGGATCTGCCGCTTGAACATCTTGAACTGTTTGCTTCTAAATCTACAGCAGAAAGTCTTCGTGCCAATAACTGGCATGTAACAGACATGTCGCTGGATGAAGCAGAGCAGGCAGCAGCAGAAGGAAAGCTGGATGCTGTTCTTAACGTCCCCACCGCAGGACGCATGGCGGAGTCAGCCGGATTCCGCTTAAGGCAGACATGTATCGCTCATGGAACGATGCTGTTTACTCACCCTGACACGTTTCGGTTTTACCGTACTTACGCCGGGACCGCTCATGAGCCGCTCGCCGTGCAGGACCTGTTTATAAAGGAGGAAATACAATGATTAAAACAAAGGTACAGCATCATTTAGAAGTAACAGATTTAACCGCTGACGAACTGCATCAGCTGCTGGATGAGGCAGCTGTATTAAAAAAACAGCATCATGAGAAGCTAATTAACAAAGAGTTGGAAGGGCAAACCTTGGCAATGATTTTTGATAAATCTTCTACGAGGACCAGGGTTTCGTTTGAAGCCGGAATGACACAGATGGGGGGGCACGCTATTTTTCTCTCCCCGGAGGATACACAAATCGGACGCGGCGAATCTGCAGCAGACACCGCCCGGGTTCTGTCAGGGTACGTAGACGCCGTCATGATCCGTACGTTTTCTCATGAAATGGTAGAGGAGTTTGCAGCCTACAGCAGCGTTCCTGTCATAAACGGGTTGACCGATACCCATCATCCTACTCAAGTGCTTGCGGATCTGCTTACGATCAAAGAGCAGAAAGGAACCTTGCAAGGATTGACTGCAGCATTTACCGGGGACGGCTACAACAACATGACACATTCACTTATGCAGGGAATGGCACTGGCAGGAATCGACTTTCGTGTGGCGTGCCCGGCAGGTTATGAGCCGGATCAGACGATTTTAGAAAAGGCTTCTGCATTAGCCGCAGCTCATGGCGGATCACTGATGATAACGAAAGACACAGAAGAAGCAGTCACAGGTGCAGATGTGTTGATTACAGATGTATGGGCCAGCATGGGCATGGAAGCAGAGGCTGAAACTCGTAAAAAGACATTCATGCCGTATCAAATAAACACAGAGCTGGCTTCACTAGCCGCGGATGATTATATATTCATGCACTGCCTGCCTGCTCATCGAGGAGAAGAAGTGACAGCCGCTGTGATCGATGGCGCACACTCCGTTGTATTTGATGAGGCAGAGAACAGACTGCACGCACAAAAAGCACTCCTCAAAAAATTAATGATTTAATTTCTTTTTTTGTTGCATTATGCATAAAGATACGTTAGTATCTATATAAATACTAATTGAGGAGAGGTTTTACACATGAGCAAAGGAAAAGTAGTACTCGCATATTCAGGCGGACTGGATACGTCAGTCTGCATCAAATATTTGCAAGAGGAATATGGATATGAAGTAATCGCGCTGGGGCTGGAAATTGGAGAAGGGAAAGATCTCGAAGCATTAAAAGAGAAGGCACTGAAAGTAGGCGCGGAAAAAGCAGTAATCATTGATGCCAAGGAACTGCTGGCAGAGGAATACCTGCTGCCCGCTCTCCAGTCCAATACGCTTTATGAAGGCAAATATCCGCTTTCATCTGCTTTATCCCGACCGCTTATTTCCAAGCTGCTCGTAGAAGTAGCTGAAGAGGAAGGTGCCGTCGCAGTAGCACACGGCTGCACAGGAAAAGGAAACGACCAGGTTCGATTCGAAGTATCCATTCAGGCGCTTAATCCCGATTTGGAAGTGATTGCGCCAGTTAGAGAATGGGGCATGAACCGTGAAGAAGAAATCGAGTACGCGAAGAAAAAAGGCATCGATGTACCGGTAAATGTTGAAAAGCCGTACTCGATTGACGCGAACATTTGGGGAAGAGCCTGCGAAGCAGGGGTGCTGGAAGATACGTGGGCAGAGGCACCGGAGGAAGCTTTCGACTGGACAGCTTCTATTGCAGACGCACCGGATGAGCCTGAGTACGTCGAGCTCGCATTTGAAGGTGGTAAGCCGGTCTCTATAAACGGCGAGAAAAAATCGTTCGTTTCCATTATTCAAGAACTGAATGTGATCTGCGGCAAGCATGGTGTCGGCAGAATTGACCATATCGAGAACAGACTCGTGGGCATTAAAGCAAGAGAAGTGTACGAAAACCCTGGCGCTCTTGCGCTTATCAATGCACACAAAGAATTAGAGTTTCTGACGCTTACAAAAGAAGTGACACAGTTTAAAACAACAATCGAACAAAAATTCACGCAGCTGATTTACGATGGTCTGTGGTATTCTCCATTAAAGGATGCGCTTTACGGATTTATTTCCGAAACACAGGCGCAGGTTAACGGTAAGGTAAAGCTGAAGCTTTGGAAAGGAACGCATACAGTTGTAGCGAGACACTCTGAAAACAGTCTTTATAACGAAGGGCTCGCGACGTATTCCAAAGGGGACGCGTTCGATCATCACGCTGCACTTGGCTTTATTAAACTTTGGGGGCTTTCGACGAAAACGTATTCCCAGGTTAATCAGAAAAAGCCGGTACTCACTTCCGAAACGTAAGGATGTACCGCCGCTTCATACCGGAGCGGCGGTATTTTCCTGCCAGAAGCTCTATTGGCGTTTCGATGAAAGAGCTGGTAAAGTAAATGTCATCAAAACGAAATGAGGGATTGATTATGTCTAAGCTCTGGGGCGGAAGATTCACTAAAGATACAAATAAGCTTGTAGAAAAAGAGACAGCATCGATTCAGTTTGATCAAAAGCTGATGGAATACGACATTCAAGGAAGTATTGCACATGTTACCATGCTTGCCAAACAAGGGATCGTTTCAGAGGAAGATAAAACCCTCATCATAGAAGGCCTTCAAGCTGTTAAGAGCAAGATTAACAATCAGGAACTGGAATACAGTGATGAAAATGAAGACATTCACATGAATATCGAAAAATTCCTGATTGATGAAATCGGTCCTGTCGGTGGAAAGCTTCATACAGGAAGAAGCAGAAATGATCAAGTGGCGACCGATATGCATTTATATTTAAAAGACCATACGAAAGCAGCGGCTGCGATGATTGAAGATGTGCAGCAGGCGTTAGTCGCGCAGGCAAAGCAGCACGTCGATACGATCATTCCTGGTTACACCCATTTACAGCGGGCACAGCCAGTTTCGTTTGCCCACCATCTCCTCGCTTATTTTTGGATGCTTGAGCGGGATAAAGGACGATTTCTCGACAGCTTAAAGCGAACCGATCTCATGCCGCTCGGAGCTGGAGCACTTGCAGGAACCACATTTCCGATAGATCGGCATTATACAGCCGAACAGCTTGGCTTTGATGCCATTTACGAAAACAGCATGGATGCAGTAAGTGATCGGGATTTTATTCTGGAATTTATGGGAGCAGCCTCAACGCTGATGATGCACATTTCCAGATTGTCGGAGGAGCTGGTGATCTGGAGCAGTCAGGAATTTCAGTTCATCGAGCTTGACGACTCGTTCTGCACCGGATCTTCCATTATGCCCCAAAAGAAAAATCCGGACGTACCCGAACTGTTACGAGCAAAAACAGGACGCGTTTATGGCAATCTCCTGGCACTGTTGACCGTGTTAAAGGGGCTGCCTCTTGCCTATAATAAAGACATGCAGGAGGACAAAGAGGGGATGTTCGATACGGTAGAAACACTTACAGCTTCCTTGCAGATGCTCGCTCCGATGATCGGAACGATGCAGGTACGCACGGAGAATATGAAACAGGCGGTTTCAGAAGACTTCTCAAACGCTACCGATATCGCGGACTATCTTGTCAACAAAGGGACGACTTTTCGGGAGGCGCATGAGATCATCGGCCGGATCGTACTTACAGCGATTCAGAAAAACAAATTTCTGTTGGACTTAGACCTGGAGGAATATCAGTCGTTTTCGGATAAATTTGCAGAAGACATCTATGACGTGCTTAAACCGCAAAACGTCGTGGCAGCCAGAAGCAGCTACGGAGGCACTGGTCAGAATCAGGTGCTGATTCAGCTTGAACAGGCCGAAAAAGTGCTACATCAGCAACAGTAAGCACTGAAAAGATATCATGTTTAGTTCAAGTGATTAATCATGGAATTTTCAAACTATTTCATGTTCTTCTATCTCTTTTCGTGATACAATATATCACATTATCCGATTTTTTAAAGAAGGAAAGAGAGGCATGCTGACGATGGAAGCGACAGTGGCAATTACAGAAGCGAAGCACAAGAAGGGAAAGCCGGATCCGGAAACACTTCAATTCGGCAAAACATTTACTGATCACATGTTTACGATGGAGTATGAAGAAGGAAAGGGCTGGATTAAACCTGAAATTATTCCATATGCACCGGTTGAAATCGATCCGGCTGCAATGGTTCTGCACTACAGTCAGAGCGTATTTGAAGGGTTGAAAGCTTACCGCAGTCCTGAAGGGGAAGCTGTGCTTTTCCGCCCGGACGAAAATTTCAAACGATTAAACCGCTCAAACAGACGGCTCAGCATACCGCCGGTGAATGAAGAACTGCTGATGGAGTACCTGCTCCAGCTGCTTGAACTTGAAAAAGAGTGGATTCCAGATACTGAAGGAACATCGCTGTATATAAGGCCGTTTATTATCGCAACCGAACCAAGTCTTCAAGTAGCTCCTGCGAAGGCCTATAAGCTGTTTATCATTTTATCTCCTGTAGGGTCTTATTATCCGGAAGGGATTCATCCGGTCAGCATTATGGTTGAAGACCACTTTACCCGTGCAGCCCGGGGAGGTACTGGAACTGCAAAAACAGGAGGCAACTATTCAGCCGGCTACAACGCCCAGGCGAAAGCTTCTGGAGAGGGGCACGCACAAGTGCTGTGGCTTGACGGTGTTGAGAAGAAATACGTCGAGGAAGTCGGCAGCATGAACGTGTTCTTCAAAATAAATGGGGAGATCGTGACGCCCGAGCTCAATGACAGCATCCTTCAGGGTGTCACGAGAAAATCTGTGATTGAGCTGCTGGAGTACTGGAACGTTCCAGTGTCTGAGCGGCGAATATCAATGGAAGAAGTGCTCGCAGCCTACGAAAATGGTGAGTTAGAGGAAGCGTTTGGTTCTGGTACTGCTGCGGTGATCTCCCCGATCGGTGAGCTCACTTGGAAAGGAACACCGATGATTATCAACGGCCGAAAAACCGGTGAAATCACAAAATCGCTTTATCAAACGCTGACAGGCATTCAGACTGGTCAGGTAAAAGATCCGTTTGGGTGGACGAGAACGATTTCTTAGCACTGCTGGAAGAAGGGCTTACCTGTTCATCGGGTAAGCCCTTCTTTCGTAAAGAAACGCAATGTAAGAAATCACCGTTTTGTGCTAGTATGGAGGGGCAGAGGAGAGATGTTCGATGGATATATGTATTATCCCATGTGGAAAAAAGAAAATTTGGGATGTGGAGCCTCAGACTGGGGCCGTTAAAGCATCAGAGGCATATATTGGTACGCTTCACCGGAAATGTCAAGCATATGCAGATCTCTTCACAGACAGCTACCGGATTTTATCTGCACGACACGGTTTTCTTCACCCGGATGATCTCTTGTTTACCAATTATGATGAGACATTTGGAAGTCGCTCAATGAGCGTAGCAAGTGAGAGTCTTTCCCATCAATTTTCGCAGCTGCCTTCCGAAAAGCGCATCATTTTGCTTACCGGTAAAAAGTATGAAGAGAAGCTAAAACCGCTTTTGCAGCGCGAAACGGTTCTCCGTCCATTAAGTGGTGCACGGGGCATTGGTGATATTCTGCATCTGCTTCAGGAGGCGGTCGATGCACGTATACCGCTGCACAGAGAAAGGTGGGAAACTGATGCAGGTTGAGTCGATGAAGCCGATCGTTGGTCCTGAACCTAAGCTTTTACTTGTTGGATCAATGCCAGGAGTGAGGTCGCTTGCCGAGCAACAATACTACGCACATCCTCGTAATCATTTTTGGAAGATTATCGGTGATCTGCTAGGGTGTTCGTTATATGATGCTTCCTATCAGACGAAGCAGAAAATTATGATGGATCATCACATTGCAGTGTGGGATGTGCTTAAACACTGCGAAAGAGAAGGAAGCCTGGATCAAGCTATACGCGATGAGGTTCCCAATGATGTACAATCGTTTCTTCGAGAACATCCGCACATACGGACGATAGGCTGCAATGGCAGAAAAGCATATGAGTCCTTAGTTCGACACCTGCCCACTCATAATGAAGTTTACATAAGTTATTTACCGTCAACTAGTCCGGTGCCAGGTCGGAACGTAAAGACATTTGAGCAAAAACGGGATGCTTGGGAACAGTTATTTAAGGAGGCTGCTATCATTGAATGAACACCTTGTTTTAATTGACGGTTTTAATTTACTCAGCAGAGCCTACTTCGCGACCTCATACGGGCGCGATGACCATCAACTGGAAAAAAACAGCGGGGGCCGGTATATACATGCCCTGAAAGTATTCTTCTCTAGAATCAGTAATCTGCAGGAACGGTTTCCCGGGGGGATCGTCATCGCCTGGGATGCGAAACGGGAGGACACGATTCGTAACCAGGATCACCAGTTTTATAAGGCCCAGCGCAAAGACCTTCCAGCGCCGCTTATTGAGCAATATCATACCGCTACTGAAATTTGCGCTGATATGGAATTGCATCAGATGCAGGTAGCAGGGTATGAAGCAGACGATATTATCGGAAGTTTCACAAGAACATCTCTGCCCGTTAAGAAAGTCATTTACAGCAATGACAAAGACTTGTTTCAGCTGCTAACTGAAGAAACGGATCAGCTTTTCGTGCAAAAACGCAAAGAGATTCACTATCAGCTCCATCACTTCCAGGAAGACTACGGAATTCAGCCGGCACAGTGGATCGATGTAAAAGCTCTGCTTGGGGATCCTAGTGACAATATTCCGGGCTGCCCCGGGGTCGGAGCCAAGGCGGCCCTTCCGTTGATTCAAATGTATGGGAGCGTCGAGGGCGTTTACCATCACTTAGAGGAGTTGGATCCGGCCTTCAACCGCTACAGAAAAAAGCTAGAGAATGGCCGTGAATCTGTCATGATCAGCCGTGAGCTTGTTGAAATTCACTGCGACCTCCAAGATGTACATGCCGTGGATTTGGATACGCTGCAATCCCCGTCTCAAGCTCAATTTAGAAATGTACTTGAGCACTACCAAATTCTAAAGGACCCGTTTACACTCTCTTAAGGAAGGAGGCAGTTCATTCATGCGAATCGTTTCGATATGTCCAAGCAATACGGAACTGCTGCACTACTGCGGTCTCTCGACTTATCTGTGCGGAGTAGATGATTACTCGGACTGGCCGTCAAGCATTACTGGACTTGAGCGGCTTGGCCCGGATTTATCAATCGACCTAGATAAAGTCGAGGCACTTAACCCGGATCTTGTTTATGCATCGCTGTCTGTTCCGGGGATGGAGAAAAACATAGAAGGCTTGAAAGACCGCGGAATACCGTATATGACGGTAACGAACCCGGAATCAATGAGCCAGGTAGGGGAGGTTCTGCTTGAAATTTGTGAAGCAGCAGGTCTTCATCAACGGGGAGCTGATTTGAAACATCAATATGAATCCTTTTTAAACCATTATCAGTCATTAGCGGATACGATCACTTCAAGAAAACCCTCCTTGTATTGGGAATGGTGGCCAAAGCCCGTCTTTTCTCCAGGCGGGCGCAATTGGCTGACTGAGATGTCTGCGCTCGCAGGAGGCATTAATATGTTTCACCATGATGAGCGTGCAAGTGTCAAAACAGACTGGGAGGACATTCGCGAGCACGATCCAGATGTAATTCTCGCAGCCTGGGTGGGGGTGGAAACAGCTAAAGTGAATCCTTCCGTAATTAAGAAACGGCCGGGCTGGACAGATATGCAGGCTTTGAAAACGAACCAGCTTCATGTGATGGAAGAGCCGTTTTTCTGCCGGCCGTCACCAAGACTTATGATCGGACTGGCAAAGCTTGCATACCTGCTGCATCCAGACGTTTATCCGGAGCCTACCGGGCGCGAGGATGAAAAGCTGCTGCAGGAAATTTAATAATTGATAAATCGTGCTTTGACTTCCGCTGATGGAAGCGGGCACGATTCTTTTTTGCCAAAAATCCTGTACCGGTTCCGAGCGATCCAGTCGTATAGACGATCCGAAAAAGGCAGGAAGGGGAGAATTCTGCCAAACGTATAAATTCCGTGCAACTGACGGCAGACTTCAGCTGCAGCTGAAGCTTTATAAAATACGCGTCCGTCCGAACGAATAAAGACGATAGAGTCGACTTCAGAGTCAATTTCAAATTCTTTATGAAGCTGCTTCGCCTTATCACTCTGCAGTGAAACGAAATAGATCGGTTCTTTCGCATTGTGATTTAATATAACGGTAACAGCCCCATCGCACAAGCTGCATTCCCCGTCATACAGCAGTAAATGTCTCATGCCCATCACCTCGCCATTCTATTCCCCTTAACAATTATATGCAATCATACCTTAAGTCTCGTTTTGTATGATACATAGGTGGGTTGACTCTTTTTAAATTATCATTCAATATGAGATTAAAAGAATGATTGAAAGGAGAGTGCTTTATGGGAGGGAATCACAGGTCGAAGCCTCGAGAAATGGAGCCAATTAAGAATAAAGCAGATCTGGAAAGGTGGAAACGGGAACTTGCGAAGCAGAGCGATCGAGATTACATGCTTGGGCTGCTGCTATTAAACACTGGTATGAGACTGTCTGAAGCGCTTCAGCTTCGGGTTAGGGATGTGAGGGGAAGGGAGAAGGTCCGCATAAAAGCGGACCAGGAATTCGTGTATCCTCTCCATGGCGCCGTCCGAAAACTGCTTGCTGCGTACACCTCAAATATGGATCAGGATGATTGGTTGTTTTCGTCCAGGAAAGGGGGAGGGCCTCTTCAGCGGGATCAGGCATCAAAACTGTTGAAAGGGTGCGCGCAGAGGGCGGGTATTCCTTCTTTTGGTGTTCACTCGTTACGTAAAACGTTTGGGTATCATTACTATCAGGCCTCAGGTGACGTTGAATTTCTGCGAAAGTTATTCAGGCAATCCTCTCAAAGTGTTACGTTGTCATACATAGGTGTGATCGGGGAAGGGGCGGATTCGCTCGACGATACGTTTAGTCTGTAGTCTATATTCAGCTTCCTTATCCATCCGAAGACAATACAACATAGAAGCAGTCGTGTTATCGCGGCCGGTGCTTATCATTTTCGTGCATTTTACTTTGTAGTTACTTTGTAGTTTATTTTGTATGTGGATAAAACAGCGTATGGGATCGGCTGATTCTTCACAGTTGTCAGAAAAGTGTGGATAACCGGCAGGCTGTGAGTGCGGATTCGATAAGAAAAAACTCCCGCTTCAGGCGGGAGTTTTGAATGGCTCAGGAGGACGTAGTTGACTGGTCCTGTATCTGCAGCGCCTCTTTTATACACGTTTCAATAATAGCAAATCCTTCATCGAGTGCATCAAGCGGAATGTTAAGTGGAGGGAACAGCTTAAAAACTTCATCATTTCCGCCTGCTGTCTCCAGTATCATCCGATGCTTGAAGGCGTGTTCTGCTACTAACTCAGCAAATCCGTCGACATCTGATGCAATTCCCTGCATAAGGCCGCGTCCTTTGCGCCGGCCTGTCATGTCAGGATAAGTTTCGACCATTTTTTCCAGGAAAGCGGTCATTCGTCTTCCGCGTTCCTGTATGCCTTCTTCAAAAGCAGGGTCACGCCAATATTCCAATGCCTCCGAGGCTGTAACAAACGCCATGTTATTTCCTCGAAACGTCCCGTTATGCTCACCCGGCTTCCATTTATCAAGCTCCGGTTTAATCAAGGTAACGGCTAACGGGAGTCCGTATCCGCCGATCGACTTCGATAAACAAATGACATCCGGTTCGATTCCTGCCGGCTCAAACGAAAAGAATGTCCCAGTTCTGCCGACACCAGCCTGGACATCATCGATAATGAATAAGATCCCCCATTCACGGCAAATCTCCTGCAGCTTACGGATCCAGCCCATCCTGGCGGCGTTAATGCCACCTTCCCCTTGTACAGTTTCAAGAATGACTGCAGCAGGGATCGCAACGCCGCTGCCATTGTCTTCTAAGAACCGTTCAAAATATTTCAGGCTGTCCTGTTCGTTTCCGGTAAACTGATCATAAGGCATGGTAACCGTATGGTTAAGCGGAATGCCTGCGCCTTGACGTTTCATCGAATTCCCGGTTACAGATAAAGCACCGATAGTCATCCCGTGAAAGCCGTTCGTAAAACTGATGATGTCAGTGCGGCCGGTCATTTTGCGGGCGATTTTTAATGCGCTCTCTACCGTGTTTGCTCCTGTCGGACCCGGGAACATCATCCGGTATGTCATTCCGCGCGGTTTTAAAATAACGTCTCGAAATTTTTCCATGAAATTTACTTTAGCATCTGTTGCCATATCAAGGGAGTGGGTGATCCCGTCGTTTGTAATGTAATCAAGCAGTTTCTGCTTCATGTTTTCGTCATTATGTCCATAATTCAATGCTCCAGCCCCGGAAAAAAAGTCTAGGTAACGCTTGCCTTCTTCATCCCAGATTTCGTGGCCTTTTGCCTTAGTAAAAACTGCAGGAAAGCTTCTGACATAACTCCGTACACTGGATTCTACATCCTCAACCAGCTTCAGCTTTTCATTCATACTACTCGTCTCCTTTCAATTGGACAGACAAGGGCAGGGGACCGATTCGATAGGTATATTCTGTTGCTGCATCCCCCGGTAAGATCTCCTCCGGGAACGTTTCCCGTATCGCATAAGATGTTGAAAAAGAAGCTGCCAATTTTTTGAACAGAGCTTGTGAAGCCTTATTGTCTGCGGTAATAGTCGCCTCGACGTAGCGGACATCTTTACATTGGCTGCGCTGCAGAAGTTTTCGCAGCATGGTAAATGCCAGACCCTTTCCGCGTTGGCCAGGGTCAACGCCGACCTGCCAAATAAACAGCACGTCCGTTTCATCAGGCTTAATGAATCCTGTTATGAATCCGACGACTTCTTCATTCTCAATGGCTGCTACACAAGTATCGGCAAAATACTCTGCCATCATGATGTACTTATACGCGGAATTAAGGTCCAGCGATGTTTTTTTCGCCAGCTCCCACATCCCGCTGCCGTGCGACCGGTCCGGTTTGACACAGCGAAGGGGAAGAGCAGTCGAGGAATCGTCCATATGAAGCCCCCTTTTCAATAAAAAGATTCGACAAAGATAGATTCCCTTTATTAAGTGAAACTAAGCCTCAATATGCAGGAGGGAAGGCGCAAAAAAGAACCCAGCTGATGACTCAGCTGGGTTCCTGTTTTTAAGTGACTAGTTTTTCGCTGCTAGCTTTTTACGTTTTTCTTCACGTTCGCGCATGCTCTTATCGAGCACTTTCTTTCTTAGCCGAATTGATTCCGGTGTAATTTCGCAGTACTCATCTTCATTTAGAAATTCAAGCGCTTCTTCAAGAGTGAGAACTCGAGGACGCTTCATCGTTACAGTCTGCTCCTTGGTAGCGGAGCGGATGTTCGTTTGCGCCTTCATCTTCGTGATGTTAACAGTCAGGTCGTTGTCGCGGTTATGCTCTCCGACAATCATGCCTTCGTATATATCTGTTCCAGGCTCAAGGAACAGGATACCGCGGTCTTCAACCTGCAGCATGCCATAGCCGGTTGATTTACCGGTTTCCATCGAAACGAGAACGCCTTGACGTCGCCCGCCGACATACCCTTTAGCAACAGGGCGGTAGCTGTCAAACGAATGGTTGATAATACCGTAGCCTTTTGTCTGAGACATAAACTCAGTAGAATAACCGATAAGCCCTCTCGAAGGTACGAGGAATTCGAGGCGGACCTGACCGTCTCCTTTATTGATCATGTTGAGCATTTCGCCTTTTCGCTCACCAAGAGATTCCATGACAGAACCGGTATAGTCTTCCGGCACGTCAACTTGAACGCTCTCAAACGGCTCGCAGTCAACACCGTCAACCTCTTTAATAATAACTTCAGGCTTGGATACCTGCAGTTCGTATCCTTCCCGTCTCATGTTTTCAATGAGGATGGAAAGATGAAGCTCACCACGGCCTGATACAGTCCAGGCGTCAGGGGAGGAGGTAGGATCAACGCGAAGGCTGACGTCGGTTTCCACCTGCGTAAGCAAACGTGCCTCGATTTTACGAGATGTGACATAATCACCCTCACGGCCGGCAAACGGGCTATTGTTTACGAGAAACGTCATTTGCAGCGTAGGCTCATCAATTCGCACGACTTCCAGGCGCTCCGGATTTTCAGGAGGGCAGATCGTATCACCGACCATAATATCTTCAATACCGGCTAGTGCAACGAGATCACCAGCTTCTGCAGATTGGATTTCCTCTTTCTTCAATCCGAAAAAGCCGAACATTTTCGTAATGCGGAATGATTTTTCCGAGCCGTCTTGTTTCAGGAGTTTAGCTTGGTCGCCGACTTTCATTGTACCTC
Organism: Alkalicoccus luteus; assembly: GCF_052061695.1. NCBI lineage: Bacteria > Bacillati > Bacillota > Bacilli > Caryophanales > Bacillaceae > Alkalicoccus > Alkalicoccus luteus. The sequence continues at coordinate 309,982 of NZ_JBPZEY010000002.1, read as the reverse complement.
GAAAGACGCGTCCGACACCGATCCGGCCAAGATAGTCATTATAATCAAGCATAGTTACTTGAAATTGGAAAGGTTCCGTTGTGTTATCAACCGGAGCCGGCACGTGTTCCGTGATTGCATGGAACACAGCGTCCATGCTTGGCTGCTGGTCCTCGGGAGTCATACTGGAAGTACCGTTGACAGCAGACGTATAAACGACCGGGAATTCAAGCTGATCTTCGTCTGCATCAAGCTCGATAAACAGATCAAGGACTTCGTCAACGACTTCATCCGGACGGGCCATAGGCCGGTCGATTTTATTTACCACTACGACAGGGGTAAGCTTCTGTTCCAGTGCCTTTTTCAGCACGAAACGTGTCTGGGGCATACAGCCTTCAAATGCATCTACGACTAGAAGAACGCCGTCCACCATTTTTAAAATTCGTTCAACTTCGCCGCCAAAATCAGCGTGTCCGGGCGTATCAAGAATATTAATACGCTTATCTTCAAATTTCACCGCTGTGTTTTTAGCGAGAATGGTGATTCCTCGTTCTTTCTCAATGTCATTGTTGTCCATTGCCCGTTCAGATACCTGTTCATGATCGCCGAAAGTGCCTGACTGTTTTAGCAGTTCGTCTACCAGCGTTGTTTTCCCGTGGTCAACGTGTGCAATAATGGCGATGTTCCGTAAATCGTTTCGTACTTTCATGCTTCGCATACGCTCCTGTCTTCGATAAGTTTACATCCGTACAAGTATAGCATAAAGAATGCGAAATAACACGTCGTACTTTTTCAGAAGTAGGAGGGCAAGCGTAGTTAATAAGAAAGACTACCTTTACACTGTCCATTTCCTTCAACGAGATATTTTACGGTAGTCAGCGCCTGAAGTCCCATAGGACCGCGTGCATGGAGCTTTTGAGTGCTGATGCCTACTTCCGCCCCCAGGCCAAACTCGAAGCCGTCGGTGAATCTCGTAGAAGCATTATGGTAGAGCGTGCTGGCATCAACAGTTTGGAAAAAAAGGTCTTTTGCTTCCGGATTCTCAGTAATGATCGCTTCAGAGTGCTTCGTGCCCCATTTACTGATATGTGCGCATGCTTCATGCACGTCCTGAACAATTTTAATGGCCGCTGTCAGGTTTAAATATTCCGTCTCCCAATCTTCTTCTTGAGCAGCATACACTCGTTGGTCCAGTGAGGTTGTTGTTTCACAGCCTCTGAGTGTTACGCCGTGGCTGCTTAATGAATCAATGAGCTCAGCTAAGTGCTGTTCAGCCCAGGAAGCCTCGACCAGAAGTGTTTCAGCAGCGTTGCAAACAGATGGTCGCTGCACCTTTGCATCTACCGCTATTTTTCGTGCAAGCTCCGCATCCGCATCCTTATCAATGTAGACATGACAGTTGCCTGCACCAGTTTCAATAACCGGAACGTGTGATTCACGGACGACTTTATTAATGAGCTCTTTACCGCCTCTTGGAATGAGAACATCTATCCATTCAGAGGCCTCCATTAATTCTGTCGTGGCAGAGCGCTCTGGTGATTCAATCAGCTGCACGGCTTCTTGTGGAAGGGAGGAATTCTGCAAACCTCGTTGTATGGCCGCGGTAAGAGCTTTATTCGTGTTGATGGCTGATCTGCTGCCTCTCAGCAGGACAGCATTTCCCGTACGAAGTGCAAGAGCACTGATATCTGCGGTAACATTTGGGCGTGCTTCAAATACAGCCGCAATCACACCGAGCGGTACAGATACTTCCCGGATCGACAAACCGTTAGGCCGCGTCCAGCTGCGAAGCGTGGTGCCAAGCGGATCTTCTAATTCAGCAACAGAAGTCACGGCGTCCGCAAGATCTGCAAGCCTCGTATCGTTTATTTCGAGTCTGTCCAGGTAAGCAGCATCACGCCCGGCTTTTTCTGCTTCAGCGAGATCCAGTTTGTTCGCATGTAATATATGTTCCTGCTGCTCCAAAAGGACAGCAGCAATGGCATACAGCAAGTCTTGACGCTGCTGATCGGAAGTGGTGCTCAGCTTTATCGATGCCTGGCGAGCTGCAGGAGCTTTACGTTCTACTTCTGTCATAATACGTCTCTCCTTTATAAGGAATTAAAATAATGTGTCAGCTGAAAGAAACCCATTCGTCCCGGTGCACAGCAATTGCTGCTTCGCTGTTCGTATCAGCCAATTGCATATGATCAATGAGCACACGGCCTCTGCCTATTTTTCGCGATCCGGCATATACATCGACGATGTCCCCTCTGAAAAAGTCACCTTCGATTCTGCTGATGCCAACAGTCAGCAGGCTGGCACCGCGGTTTAGAACAGCATCAGCAGCTCCTTCGTCGACAAAAAGAGAGCCCGACGCTGAAGCGTGATAAGCGATCCACTGTCGGCGGGTCCGCATAACGCGGCTGGACTTGCGGCGGATGTAGGTACCGGTTCCATTTCCTTCGCTTGCCTGAATCAATTCTTCTGTACTGCTCAATGTGCCGACATACGCCTCCACTCCTGTATCAGCAGCGGCGCGGCATGCCGACAGCTTTGTACCGATGCCGCCGGTTCCAAGCGCAGATCGGGACGGTGCACGTAAAAGCTGTTCTGGAATGGTTTGGAGTTCGTCGTATTTGAATGCTTCAGGATCTTCCTTGGGATCTGCTGAATATACACCGTCTGCATCGGTAAGCAGCATGAGCAGATCAGCGTGCATCGCACCACTTACCAGGGCGCTAAGCATGTCGTTGTCTCCGAAGGTCAGTTCATCAACAGCCGTGGAATCATTTTCGTTCAGAATAGGAAGGATTTTTCTGCTCAAGAGCTCTTCGATTGCTGCATGAAGATTCTGAAAGTTCTTTTCCTCTGTAAAATCCGAGCGTGTCACCAATAGCTGGGCAGGGATGATATTGTAATGCTGGAGCTGGAACCGGTAATGCTGCATTAAAAGTGCCTGGCCAGCTGCAGCAGCAGCTTGTCGTGCCCGGACGGTTGCAGGTCTGGAGGCATAGCCTATATCCCGGAAACCGGCCGCTACTGCTCCGGATGAAACGATGAGCAGCTCATGTCCTGCATGCCGAAGTCCAGCGATTGCGTGACAGAAAGCAGCCATTTTGACAGGGGAGAGCGTGCCATCTCCTTCTGTTAATGAGCTGGAGCCTATTTTAAGTACAATACGTTTTCGTTGCATCTTAGCTGACATCCTTTCCGGTACAAACAGCAGAGGCCCCCGTCCTGAAAAAGGACGGGGGCCTCCCGCGGTACCACCTTTATTGGTCTTTACAGACCCTGCTTTCCAGTTTCTTATGAGGTTGTCCGTTCCGAGCAGGTTCAGACTCATCGCACCCTGCACTTCTTTCAGCCGTGAAAGTGCTCTCTGCTAAGGGGGAGAGGAGGCATACTTATCTCAAACGGGAATGATTAAGATATATTATTCAGAAAAATTGGATATCTGTCAATAACCTTTGCAGAAAAGGTGCCGTTAATTGATAAGAGATTGAAGAGGGGCAGGGATTCGGCCTCCGCGCTGCATCATTTTATCTGACTTAAATGGATTCAGGCCCATCACCGGAGCACGTCCTAAGAGACCGCCAAACTCGATCATATCTCCTTCTTTCGCCCCCGGTACAGGAATGACCCGAACAGCAGTCGTTTTCTTGTTGATCATCCCGATTGCCATTTCATCCGCGATTAAACCGGAAAGAGAAGCGGCTTCTACGTTACCGGGAACAGCAATCATATCGAGACCGACAGAACATACGCTCGTCATGCCTTCTAATTTGTCTAGAGAGAGCGCTCCATCCTGAACACCCTTGATCATTCCGTTATCTTCTGAAACCGGTATAAATGCGCCGGAAAGACCGCCTACATAAGAGCTTGCCATCGCACCGCCCTTTTTTACAGCGTCATTCATCATGGCAAGTGCTGCAATCGTTCCATGGGTGCCGACGCGCTCCAGTCCAATTTCCTCCAAAATTTCAGCTACGGAATCATTGGCAGCATTTGTCGGAGCGAGTGAAAGATCCATGATCCCAAAAGGGACCCCAAGCCGGTCAGCGGCTTCTCTTGCCATCAGTTCACCGGCTCTCGTAATTTTAAATGCTGTTCGTTTAATAATGTCAGATACCTCGCCGAGGTCGGCATCCGGGTGCCGCTTTAACGCGTGAAGCACGACTCCAGGACCGCTTACACCAACATTCAGCACTTTATCTGCTTCGCCAGTACCGTGAAAAGCACCGGCCATAAATGGATTGTCTTCCACGGGGTTGCAGAATACGACGAATTTGGCATTGGCGAGGCCACTGTTGTCGGCGGAAAGATCAGCAGCCCGCTTAATGATGTGTCCTAACCTTGATACAGCATCCATATTAATGCCCGCTTTCGTTGTAGCGGCAGACACAGAGGCGCAAACGCGTTCCGTCGTGCTAAGTGCTTCCGGGAGGGCTTCAAGCAGCACCGCATCGCCTTTGGAAATGCCCTTATGGACCATTGCGGAAAATCCGCCGATGAAGTCTACACCTGTATCGCGTGCTGCTGCATCCAGCGTTTCTGCCAGTTTGATCGCGTCTTCTTTTGAGGCTCCGCCAAGAAGCAGCGAGCAGGGCGTCACAGAAATTCGTTTATTCGCAATAGGAATGCCGTACTCCTGTGAAATATCGTCCGCCGTTTGGGTAAGGGTGGCAGCTGACGTTGTTATTTTGTTATAAACATTGGCACGCATAGCTTCCTGTGAATCTCCTGCACAGTCCATCAAGTTTATGCCTAGCGTAATAGTGCGGATATCAAGCTCTTCCATTCGCACCATTCTGATTGTTTCCTGAATTTCATTGAAGCCGATATTCATGACAGGGCCCTCCTTAAATTCTGTGCATATGCTTAAACAGATCTTCACGCTGAATATGAATAGTCAGACCGAGTTTTTTAGCTGTCTGTTCCAAAGCTGCTTCAATTTCCTGCATTGATGCTGTCTTCGACAAGTCTACGAGCATCATCATCGTGAAAAAATCCTGCAGGATCGTTTGGGAAATATCGAGTACGTTAATTTTATGCTCCTTCAGCACAGCGGTGACATCAGCAATAATGCCAACTTGATCTTTACCTACGACACTAATGACGGCGCGAGTTGATTCCATGATAAACATCCTTTCTGCTTTTCAGTCTAACTGCATCAAAAAAGCCGGCAAAATGCCGGCATAAACATACAAACCGCCTTCTGGCAGCTGTATCTTCTGTCCGGGTGCCTGAGATTGTGAACCCTTCGGCGCTGCCAGCCGGCAGTCTCTCCAGAAGCTGCTCCAGCTGTAGTAACCCCACAGCCTTCGTTGCAACGTATTAACAGATGATAATAAACCTATCAGGCCCCCGCTAATTCGTCAAGGACTGCGTATTCTGGTATATTTAAGAAACACGATGTCAGGCAGAGGAATGATAGGGTTGTTCAATCAGATAATTGCCGCTCTCACGATCATCATCGCTGTATTGGTGGGATTATTTATGTACGTATATTATTCAATCGAAGAAGGAGCAGAGTCAACTTGGGAGTATCACGATTCTGTTGAGGAGGCAGGTTTCAGCAGAGAGGCGCTCGATCAGGCAAGAATTTATTACGATTCGATTAACAGCACCTCGCTAATGGTGATTTCTGAGGGGAAAGTGCTGTTAAGCTGGGGAGATGTAACGAAGAATACGAATGCGCACTCTGTCCGTAAAAGCTTTCTATCAGCTTTGTTCGGAATTGAAATTGATCGAGGAAATGCTGCTCTGACTGATACGCTCGAGCAGCTGGAAATCGATGATCAGCCTCCGCTTACGACAATTGAAAGACAGGCGCAGCTGTCGCATTTGATGTCTTCGAGCTCTGGAGTATACCTGCCTGCAGGAGAAGAATCCTGGGGAATGCGCTTTGCAAGGCCATCCCGGGGGAGTCATCTTCCTGGAGAGTTTTATTATTACAATAATTGGGATTTTAATGTTCTTGGGACGATTTACAACGCTATTCCCGAACGTGATGTGTTTGTAGATTTCAATGACCGCATTGCGGAACCGCTCGGAATGGAAGATTTTGATCTGGCCAATACTAATTATAAATATGAGAACCGCCGGTCACGTCATCCCTCATACTTATTTCAGCTCTCAGCAAGAGATATGGCACGATTCGGTCAGCTTTACTTGCAGAAGGGGGAGTGGAATGGAGAGCAGATTGTTCCGCAATGGTGGATCGAGGAAAGCACGTCTGTTCAAAAAGAAGTACCTTCCAATACGGTGTTTGACTACGGCTACTTATGGTGGACGGCTTCTGTTCCTCCTTACAGCGATTACAACATGTACTCTGCAGTGGGGCGCTACGGCCAATCGATTGATATTATTCCAGAGCTGGATCTCGTTTTTGTGCACAGGGTCGACAGCAACAGATTGGCGTTTCAGCTGACACGAAGTGCGGTCAACGACTTGCAGCGTTTGCAGCTGCTTCAGCTCGTGCTTGATGCCAGGCGGTCTTAAACGCACGAACGCGCAAGAAAAAATCCCTTCAGGCTGCACGTGCAGCCTGAAGGGATTTTTATTGAGGTGATTTATATGGAGCACCGATTTGACCAATGATCATGTATCCGTATTTCCATTTGTTCATCATTATAATGGTTGCGATGGAAGCTGTCAGGCTGAAAATAAATAAAATGATAATGTAAAAGAAGCCGATTGGCAGCGGGTACAGCTGAAATAGAAAATCAAGCAGAAAAATATAAAAATAGTGAAGCAGATAAATGCCAAATGAATAGCGGCTGATAAATTCAAGGAACGGCGGCAGTGCTTTCAATGTAGATGTAATATAAAACAGAAAGAAGCTGCACATCAGCGTATGAATCAAGATATCGGTCCTTTTTGAGCTGTGCACGGTGAGAATCCCCGAATGATAGAAAAATAAAAGCATCGCACTCGTTAACACAGGTCCAATGATGAACAGCACCCGCCATGAGCGGATAAAAGCGGAAAAGCGTTCAAAGTGCATCCCGGCATAGTAACCTACCGCAAAATAAAACACCCATCCAAACATTGGCACCCAGTAAAATCGCTCCCAAATGTACTCGCCGTACAGAAGACCTTCAGGCGGAGAAGAGTAATTAAAAAAAAGTAAATAAGCGGCGTTAATACCGAAGGCGACTGGAAGCACGATAGATGGTTTCCATCGCTTCAGTCTGGAGTGAAGCAAATAATGGACCAAATAAAATTGAAAAATAATTAGGATGAAGTAGCCGTGGTAATCACCGACAACGATATTCAAGGCGACTTTTGTAAAGCCTGTCTGAATCCCTTGGGCGAAAAAAGGCAGTGCATAAAAAATGCCCATCACTACGAATGGAATTAAGATGAAGCGTAGCCGTTTCTTCAGGAAATAATCCGGAAGCTCCCGGTTCCGGTACGAATATGCAATTAAAAACTCGGATATAAAAATGAACATCGGCGTACCATAGTACAAAATCATTTGAATGGAATCAAAAAAAATGGCAGAAAGTTCTCCCATTTCACGGATTGTCATGGAATCGATGCCTATGAAAATACTGTGAAGAAGAACGATACTTAAACAACCGATGCTCCGCAGTACGAAGATTTCCTTAATCATGTCTGCGGGCCCCTTTCCTGCGAACGTCATGTGTCAGCTTATAACATATCATATTTATTCCGGCAGCGTCATCCGTCTCTGCCGGTCGTAACTGGAGGGAAGAAGATTGAAGCATTTTTCCGTTTACGCAACACTCATGTTCGTCATGATCGTGTGGGGGTTGAATGTCGTAGCAGTGAAATACCTGGTAGACGTCATGCACCCTGTTCAAATGCAAGGAGTTAGAATTGGAGCGGCCGGAATTGCTGCGCTCGCTATTCTATACGTATTAAAAGAGTTGAAGAAGCCGAATCGAAAAGAAATCCTTCTGATTGGAGCAGCGGCATTATTTGGTCAAGTGCTGCACCATTCTCTATTGGCGTGGGGATTGCTAAATACAACTGCTGGCAATGCCTCCTTAATACTCGGACTCATCCCGGTTACTACCGCTGTTTTTGCAGCAGTTCTGCTGCGTGAGCGGCTGAACCTTCTCCGTATAGTGGGTATTCTTATAGGGTTTTCAGGCGTGATGCTGATCATTATTCCGTCTAACGAAGCATTGAGTGCTGCAGCCGGCGGCGATCTGCTGATCTTTCTTTCTATGATCTCCCAGGCATTCTCTTTCATTTTAATTCGACAAGCATCGATATCTCTTCCGGCTGGTGCGATGACTGCGTATATGCTCTTGGCAGGTTCGATTGTTCTGATCGGGCTCAGCTTTGTAACAGGAGGGGGAGAAACAGTTTTTCAACCTCATACTGCAGCTGTCTGGACCGTGTTTTTCAGTTCTGCTCTGCTGGCTACAGGTGCCGGTCACATCTTATTTAACCGGGCTATTCAAAAAATAGGCCCTTCCCAGACGGCGGTGTTTAACAATTTCGTTCCATTTTTCGCGTTGGGCGGCTCTTGGCTTTTTTTAGGAGAAACGATTACGGTCTATCAGGGTGCCAGCTTTTTGCTCATCGTTATAGGAGTATTACTCGGAACAGGGTATGCAGAATACCAGTATAAAAAGTATAAATATGCGAATTGAGGTGATCGCAGTCAGAGAGCGCTTACACGACTGGAGGCCGTACATTTCCTTGTCTGTCACTTATAAATGTCCGTGAAATACCATGTTATATTATCTGACATTTTCGTTGTGTCAGAAAATTCCGGCGCTATACTGAGGTACATAGCTGTTGGCACATTAGCTGACAGAAATAAACTCAGGGAGTGTGAATGGGATGGACGAATTGTTTCTCATGAATAATGTATGGATTATCGTATGCTTTGCTCTAGTCCTGCTGATGCAGGGGGGATTCATACTCCTCGAGGCCGGATCGACGAGAATGAAAAACGCCGGGCATATTGCCGGTAAAACGATTTTTACAGTGGGGATTGCATCACTTGTTTTCTGGGCAGTCGGGTACGGTTTTATTTACGGGGAAGGCAACTTGTTTATCGGAATGTCTGATTTCTTCTATGGTGATTTTGAATCTACCGTAGATGGCCTTGCCGGATCTGTTGACTTTATCTTTCAGCTGGCATTTGCAGCCATCGCGCTGACGATCGCATTTGGCGGATTTGCAGAACGTGCGAAATTATCTGTTTATATTCTATTTGCTATCGCATTTTCCGCATTCATTTACCCGGTCGTCGCGCACTGGATCTGGGGAGACGGGTGGCTTGCGGGACTTGGCAAACAGGACTTCGCTGGATCTACAGTCGTGCACTTAACTGGTGCTTTGGCGGCACTTGCAGCAACGATTATCTTAAAGCCGCGTATCGGGAAATTCAACAGCGACGGCACATCCAACAATCTTGCTGGTCACAACCAGGTGTATACAGCTCTTGGTGTGCTGATTCTCTGGGTAGGCTGGTTTGGATTTAACGGCGGATCTACGCTTGGCGTGGATGGTGCATTTTTCGGATACGTCGCGCTTACAACTCAGCTTGCAGCAGCAGCGGGTGCGATTGCAGCAATGTTTATCGTTTCTGCGATGACTGGAAGAAATGATATTCCGACGATGTTAAATGGTGCGCTCGCCGGACTCGTGGCTATCACTGCTTCAACGGCATTTGTCGCCCCTTGGGCCGCCGTTATTATCGGTGTAATCGCCGGCTTGATTGTACATTTCAGTATGGTGTTTTTTGACAAAGCAAAAATTGATGATCCGATCTTTGCTCTTTCTGTTCACGGTGTTGCAGGTATTTGGGGAACTCTTTCAACCGGATTTTTCGCCACTCCTGATCTCGCGGCGATGAACGGCGGCCTTCCGGGATTGTTTTACGGTGGTGGTCTGACTCAGCTTGGTGTTCAATTCACAGGGGTAGCTGTTTCAGGACTGTACGCATTTGCAGTTGCTTTCATTATTTTGAAGGTGCTGGACAAGGTGCTTGGCGGCCTGCGCGTATCTGAAGAGGAAGAGCTTGTGGGTCTTGATATGAGTGAGCACGGCAGCTACGGTTATCCGGAGAACATGGAGAAGGCATCAGAAACCGTGAAGAAGCACGGTGCCTGATGGAGCAAATAACCGCTTCAAATAATCCGTTCCTGCAGGGAATTTCCCTGCAGGATCCTTCCGTTTCCTGGGAGGAAGTAAACGTATGGCACGACCGACGGATAGAGCAGCTGTTTAAGGAACAACTTTCCCTATTCGAAGACGATCATGGCCCGCTTCCTTCCCCGTGCTCATTTTATGTGATGGGCAGTGCAGGGAGAGGCGAACAGGCAGCCTTCAGCGATCAGGATCACGGGATATTGTATGAAGGAAAGAACGATAGCGATGCTTTTTTGAAGCTTGGTGAACGCGTAGCAGAAGCGCTCTATCACGCGGGGTATCCGTACTGCGAAGGCAAGGTGATGAGCAGCAATCCGCTCTGGTGCAGAAACCTGTCGTCTATGGAAGCGCAGCTGTCCACATGGCTGGATCAGCCCGACTGGGAGGCTGTCCGGTATTTAATGATTTTCATGGACGCGAGAACGTTGTCGGGATCGGCCCATGCTGAAAAAATGAAGCAGATCATTACCGATTCTGTTCGCTTCAGGCCTGAGCTGATGGATCGAATTATCGCTAACACAAGCTTTCGACGCAAGCGTCGCAACATGTTCGGTCAAGTTATAACGGATATCAAGGGGAATATTAATTACAAGGAATCCATTCTATTTCCTTTCGTACACGCTGCCCGTATTGGCGCGGTGTTTGAAAAAGTAAACGAGCAGCATACGCCCGCCAGGCTGCGTGCGCTGCCGCCAGCATTAAACGGTGAAGCCGCAGCGCGGGTTTTTGAAGAGGCACTTTCATTTCGCCAGCAGCACGTAGCGCAAGAAGACTCGTACGAAACGATTCATTTGCTTAACATGAAAAGCTTAAAGAATGAAGAAAAAGAGAAAGTAAAGCAGTTTATGAAAGAAGGAAAGCGGCTCTATCGGAACGTAACGGCGTATTACAGAAAGCGTGATAACGGATGAACATGCTGGACAGATGGAGACGTTCGCTCGGCGCACTTGCTGGTGGAGCTGTCTATGATCACAAGGGAGGAAGCAGCGCTGGAGCTGCGGCTTATGCGAGACAGCTTGAGCGGGACCGCCGTGATCATAAAGAGCTGACGATCCCGCTTCAGGAGCTGCCAGTAACTGTAGTAGACCTGGAAACGACCGGTTTTTCACCAGCTAAAGGAGACAAGATTCTGTCTATTGGAGCGGTCAGAGTGGAAAAGGGGCAGCGAACCTCCTTTTATTCACCAATTTTTACTGAAAACCCGCCTGAGCCTGTGTTAAAACTGACTGGATTGACCAAGCAGGAGCTGATAGACGCACCGCCAGCTGCGGAAGTGGTAAAGGATTTCCTGTCGTTTTCAGCGGAAAGTACGCTAGTAGCGCACCATTCAGCGCATGAGAAAGCCTTTTTAAATCATACGCTATGGAAGCTTTACCGAATGAAGCTTTCAAGGCGGATCGTCGATACGAGATTCGCAGTACTGCATATCCATGAACTTGAACACGCAGTAACACTTGAGGAGTTTTGCCGCTACTTTGATGTAGTGCCTGAAGGTCGGCATCACGCTTTACTAGATGCAAAAGCAGCGGCCGATATCTGGACTGAGGCGTGCTCATCCTGTATGCAGAACGGCATCTATACATTAGCTGATATGTATAAGGAAGCTGCAGCTAAAACTTAATTACGTATCCAGCAGCTCACTTGGCAGCCGGTGTTCCGATTATTTCGGACACCGGCTGCTTTCATAGCAGCTTCCCGCAATATTAATCGAATAACGGGTCGGACGTCTTCCGTTTTCTTCATATTTTGCAAAGGTAAAGGAGAGTATTCAAGCAGAGAGCGCTTACATATGCGATTGATTGAAATAGTTACAGCAACGCTGTTTTCTCCAGCGGCTTCCTGTGATAAGATTAGTCATAATATTTTGAACGAAGAGGAGCTTCTGCCATGGAAAAGACCGAACAGAGCGTGCATGTGAAAGATATTTTGGTGGCGCATCAAGCGTTGAAGGATGTAGTGGTGAAAACGCCTCTTCAGCGGGATGCTATTCTTTCTGATAAATATGAAGCAGATGTTTATCTGAAACGGGAAGATCTCCAAGTCGTCCGGTCGTTTAAACTGCGCGGTGCCTACAATTTAATGCAGGGACTATCCGAGCAGGAGCTGCAGCGGGGAGTCGTTTGTGCAAGTGCGGGTAACCACGCGCAGGGTGTCGCATACTCCTGTAAAGCACTCGGCGTGCGTGGGAAAATTTTTATGCCGTCTACAACGCCACGTCAAAAAGTGTCGAGAGTCGAGTTTTTCGGCGAGCCGTTTGTGGATGTTGTGCTCACAGGTGATACGTTCGACGATGCATATGCCGCCGCAGATCAGCTCAGACAGGAAGAGGATATGACATTTATCCATCCATTCGACGACGTCCGGACCATCGCAGGCCAAGGCACGGTAGGAATGGAAATTTTAGAAGACATTGACGTTCCAGTTTCCCACGTATTTATGGGAATCGGCGGAGGAGGTCTCGTTTCAGGTGTCGGCACCTACTTTAAAGAGATTTCCCCTTCTACTAAAATTATTGGCGTAGAGCCTGCCGGTGCTCCCGGTATGAAGACGTCGCTGGAACGAGGAGCGGTTACGTCGCTCGCTAAAATCAACAAATTTGTGGACGGTGCAGCTGTCAAAACAGTCGGTTCGATTACGTACGATATCTCGAAGCGGATTGTAGACCGTATTTCGCTGGTAGAGGAAGGTCATGTTTGTTCTACCATGCTCAATCTATACAACGAGAATGCGATCGTAGCAGAGCCTGCCGGCGCCCTTTCCATCGCGGCACTGGACGAGTATCGTGATGAAATCCGGGGCAAGGCCGTTGTATGTGTCGTCAGCGGCGGTAACAACGACATTGACCGTATGCAGGAAGTGAAAGAGCGTTCGATGATCCATCAGGGGCTCAAGCATTATTTTATCGTCAACTTCCCGCAGCGAGCCGGTGCTCTTCGCGAATTTCTTATTGATGTGCTCGGGCCGACTGATGATATCACCCGGTTTGAATACACGAAGAAGAATAATCGTGATAAAGGACCGGTATTGTGTGGAATTGAATTAAAATATCGGGAAGATTACAGTTCACTTATTGACAGAATGGACAAAAAAGGGTTTGCTTATATAGAAATCAATAAAGATGAAGATCTGTTTAATCTGCTTATTTAATTGGAACGTCAGGAAAGAGCCGGTGCTTCTGCGACGCTAGTTCGCGAAATTTGGCTCTTTTCTTTTTGCGTTCACGCAGCAATCAGACTTTACAGGAGGCCAATTATGAATCAGCAACCGATATCCGGATCCGTCCATAACGCGGAATTTGTCCGGCATACGAAACAAGGGGTATTCGTGTCAGCGGGGGGTCAGGAATTTTTGCTTCCTGAAGCAGAAATTACAGGACCGGTAGGTAAAGAAGTACGCATTTTTGTTTACGAAACGAAGGCGGGCAAACTGCAGGCCACGATGAATATCCCAACGATTACGACAGAAGCCTATGACTGGGCTTACGTCGTATCAGCGATCGATGCCGGCGTATTTGTGCACATCGGGCTTGAAAAAGACATTCTCGTATCAAAGGATGATCTCCCGGAAGATAAAACGCGCTGGCCGGCAAAAGGGGATAAGCTGTTTGTCTGTCTCGGACACGACCGTAAAGGACGCTTAAAAGCGCTGCCTGTCTATGAAGCAGTGATCGATGCTGAGCGTGATAAAGCAGACCGTAAATGGTACGGTACAACGGTAAAGGGGCACGTGTATTCCATCAAAGAAGCAGGCTGTGCAATGGTGACAGAGGAAGGTGTGCGGGCATTTATTCATGACAGCCAGCTTGTGTTTGCCCCTCGTTTAGGCCAGCTTTTAGAAGCTCGCGTCATCGACGTTAAAGAAGATGGCACAATTAATGTAACGCTTCGTGATGAACGCACCGCTGCTCAGGCAAAGGATGCTGAAAAAATAATGGAGATCCTGGAACAGCGGGGCGGTCAAATGCCGTTCACCGATAAATCGACTCCGGCAGAAATTGAAGCTGCTTTTGGGATGAGTAAAGCGGCATTTAAACGCGGTCTTGGTAAACTGATGAAAGAAGAGCGGATTACTCAGACTCCCGGACTTACTGAAAAACGATCGGATTCGTAACCTTGCGCATGCCCCCGTTCATCGGTATACTAATGTCAAACGTACGTTCGGGAGGCGCCTATGTATTTAATTATTGCAGAGAAGCCGGATCAGGCTTCCAAACTCGCTGCACCATTTAAGCCGGTTCGTCAGAAGGACCATCTGCTCTTGCCACCCTCTCCGGAATTTCCGGAGGGGGCAGCTGTCGTATGGGCTCTGGGTCATTTGGTCGAACCGATTCCGCCGGACGGATACCGAAGCGACTGGAAGCGGTGGTCGCTTCAGACGCTTCCTATGATTCCGGAGAGATTCGAATACAAAGTGAAACGCTTTAAAGAATTTCGAGTAATTGAACGATTTGTGCGCCGGTCTGATATCTCGCTGATTATTCATGCAGGAGATGCAGAACGGGAGGGGGAAGCGATCATCCGTCTCATTCTTGATCAAATTAGTGTAAAAAAACCGTTGAAACGGCTTTGGGTGCAGTCACTCACTCCAGGAGCTGTACGTCAGGCGTTTAAGCAGCTGACGGATGACCAGGAAACCTATCCGCTGTATGAAGAAGCTGTCAGCAGAGCCTATGCGGACTGGCTTGTCGGAATGAACGCCTCGAGGCTGTATACGCTGCTGTTCCAACAGTCCGGTTCGACGGACGTATTCTCACTTGGAAGGGTGCAGACGCCTGTCCTTTGTATGATAGACGAGCGTGAGAAAGAAATAGAATCGTTTAAGCAGGAAACGTACTGGGAAGTGGAAGCGTGTTTTCAGGCAGCCGCAGGTTCGTACCGGGGCCGCTTGAAAACGAGGGATGGAAGCTATGCATTTTCAAACCAACAGCAAGCTGAGACAGAAGCTTCTGCAGATCGTGGATCAACTGGCAGAGTAACCAAGCTTGAAGAAAAACAGAAGCGTATCCCCCATCCTCTCCTTTATACGCTTTCCTCACTGCAGGCTGAGGCAAATAAGGCATTTAAATTTGCACCTAAAAAGACGCTGGATACAGCTCAGCGGCTGTATACGAAAGGTCATATTTCTTATCCGCGGACGGATTCTCCCTATTTGCCTGCAGAAGAAGCGGAAACCGTTAAAAAAGCTGCCGTTCAGCTGGAACAACAATCAAACTACGCAGCTTATTTCCCGCTTCCGTTAAAAAGCCTGCGGTCGAACAAGCGCTGTGTTAAACCGGAAAAGGTTACGGATCACTACGCCATTATCCCGACAGAAGAAGTGCCAGGGCCCGATAAGCTTTCTCCTGATGAACGCAAGCTCTACGATATGATCGTGAAGCGGGTGCTGGCTGCGCATTATCCGCCACGGCTTTCTGACACCAAGAAAGTGGAGACGACCGTTTCCAGTCAAGCTGTATATGCTTCCAGCTTTGAAACGATTATCGATGAAGGCTGGCGCAAGGTGCTGCCTGTGAAATCGCAGGATCGCAGCGGCCCGCCGCTCCAGAAAAACGAAGAGGTACAGGTTGAGAGCGTAGAAACAGTTGAAAAACAGACGCAGCCCCCTAAACGCTACACAGAAGGTGATTTGATCACGTTAATGAAAACATGCGGGAAACTGCTGAGCGCAGAAGACGCGTCTGTTTTAAAGGAGACCGAGGGAATCGGCACAGAGGCCACGAGAGCAGGGATCATTCAGACGTTGAAGCAGCGGGGCTATATTCACGTCAGTCAAAATAATGTGTATGTCGACGATAAGGGGCGGGCGCTGGCCGCTGCAGTAGCTGGAACGCTTCTTGCCTCACCCGAAATGACAGCAAAGTGGGAAAAACGATTAAAAGAAATTGGCGCAGCTGAAAAAGGGTCTGCCTATTTCATTGAGCAGGTGACTGCTTTTGTACGCCACCTTGTTGAGACGGTGCCGAAACAGGCGGAACGTCATCCCTTTCCAAAAGCAGGCTCAAAGCGGACTGCTAAAAAAACAGCTAAAAAACCGGCCGGAGCTGGTGCATGCCCGCTCTGCGGCGGAGCCGCCCTTGATTACGGCGCATTTGTCGGCTGTTCAAACTATAAAAAAAGCAACTGTACGTTTACGATCTCCAAAACCATTCTTCAGAAATCTATCCCTAGAGCACAGATTAAAAAGCTGCTCAGTTCCGGGAGCACGGACTTGATCAAAGGATTTAAGCGAGGAGAAACGACCTTTCAGGCCCGTTTGACGTGGAACAACAAACAGCAGAAAATCCAGTTTGATACAGTGCCGGATACTCAAAAATAAACGGATTTGCATTTCCGGCACATTAATAGGTGAAATAGAAGCTCGTTTCTGATTTAATAGAAACTGGAAAAGGTTTATTACGTTTTGATAGAAAGGATGACACCATGAAACATCTGACATTGGAAGGCGGAAGAATTTACACCGAAGCCCGTCTGAAAATAGAAGGCGAGTATCGCACTATTCATGTCATGATCGATACCGGTTCCGCAAAAACCGTTCTCAATGAGTCCCTTACTGATAATCCTGTTCTGGAAGCTTTCAGCATCGGCCCGTTGAAAGTCAGCGGCTACAGGGCTGAACTGCAGCCGATGGAAGCAGACGGAATCATCGGATTGGATTTTCTTTCAAAGACCGGTGCGAAGCTGAATTTTGATGCGATGACGATTTCGAGCTCCAGAACGTAAACGGTTGATTTATGCCTGGATAGAAGGTATTATTTGCAATGATTACTGTCAAAAAGGAAAGGGGAAAGCGGAATGTCGGAAGAACAGCAGGAAGTATTAGTGCAGTCAGGCGACCAGGTGCTTGTTACTGCAGGTGAATATAAAGGAGAACTTGCAAAAGTGATCTCTCCCTATACCAATTCAATTTCGATTGAGCTGGAAAAGCGAGATGCAGACGGAACGAAGCCAAGAACCGTCCTGCGTCATTCAGAGTATGAGCTCGTGGAAAAAGCGTAAACGGTAAAAAGGCTGTCTCACATCAATCGATGAGACAGCCTTTTTCGGTTACAGAAGATTGAATGCGTGAAATGAGTAGAGCAAAAATCCGGAGGCGATGGCGCTTGCTGTGACAAATAGAGCATTCTGTCTTGACAGCTCGATTGGGCGCACACCGATCAATCTCGCTGTCATCAGCATTTGACCTGAGAACGGAGAAACTTGGGTAGCGCATGTCCAGCTCAGCACGAGCAGCATCGCTGCATATTCAGCGCTCATCCCTGCTGCTTCATAGTTGAGAGATCCGCCCACGCCGATAATAATCACGACGGGATGGATTCCGATCATGGCGAGCACCGCAGTAGCTGCCATGATCATAAAGCTCAGCAGCAGAACAGATCCTCCGGTCAGATCGAGGAGAACTTCTGTGACAACTGCTCCTGTCTCAGTGAACGACAGCGCGGTTCCAAAGAAGCCGGCTGCAATAAACACTGCGATTTCATTTTTCAACCTGGAAAAGGCACTGCTTATGTAACCGGCTGATTCGCGGAAAAAACCAGGAAGTTCTCCTTTCAGGCTTGCATAGATCATCGGAACGAGCAGTCCCAGCCAGCTGACAATGGCAATCATTGACTGTTCCGCAAGTCCATACCAGGTTAGCGATAAGGTGACAAAAATTGCCGCAAAGCGCAGCAAAGGCAGAAGGCTTGCTTTTCGTCCTGATTCTGCATCATTTACGGAAGGAGGATCATGGGTAAAGCGCAACGTTTTTAAGAAGAGACCAGCAGATATGCTGTAAATCACCGCGAGACTCAATCCAGCCCAGCCAATAGAAAACCATGACACGTGAAAAATGGACAGCACAAGGCCGATATTGACAAAATAGGGTGACCAAAGCATGCACGCTGCGAACCCTCTCATTAAGTGAACTGTCAGTTTTTTGGGATGAAAAGACTGGAAGCTTTCATCAGCAATCTGCCTGATCAAAGAGATTGCTCCAAAGTTAAGCAGCATGCCGGTTGTCAGCATCAGGAAAAAACTGGTCCGATACGGTTTTGACCCTTTTTCCCGTGCTCGTTTGACGATGACCTGCTTTAAATCTTCCAAATATCCGGTATAGCTCATGTACCAGCCTATGATAGGTACGAACAAAAAGAGTCCAAGAATGTTAACATTAGCCGAGAAGCTTTCGATCCAAACAGTGAATGGAAGAGACAGCTGAACGTGAAGGACCGCTCCGGTTATCAGCAGCAGACTGATGATGATGCGGGCAGGGAGCGAAATATAAAGCATGCTGATTAAAAGCAGCAGCGCCGCAAGAATCCCGTACAAGACGTACATCTCGAGGGGAGTCACGCTGTCGATTAAGTAAAGCAGGACCATCAAATAAGCAGCAGGTCCTGTTAATTTATGTACGATGTCCGGCATAGTGATAGTCCTTTCCGTATAGACTGATACCTATTTTAGCATGTGAAAGGAGAAGATGCGTTATGAAGGGCAGAACGATCCTCATCACCGGCTGTTCGTCCGGATTAGGGCGGTTTGCGGCCATGAAGCTTGCTGAAGAAAACGACGTCTATGCAACCGTTCGAAACGCCGCCCAGCAAGCTGACTTGAAAGCCTGCGGAGTGACGGTACTTCTTGGAGATGTGACCCATTCAACAGACAGGCAAGCTTGGTTTCATACACTTCAAGAGCAGAGAGGAAAATTGGATATGCTGATTCACAATGCAGGCATCTGTGAAGGAGGTGTCCTCGAGTCAATCAGCGAGGATCGATTCGAGCATCAGTTTCGCGTGAACGTAACGGCAGCGGCAGCGTTGTCGAGCACAATGCTGCCGCTGCTCAGAGAAGCCTCCCCATCAGCGATCGTTCATATCGGCAGTATCAGCGGCAGGACAGCATTCCCGGGTCTCTCTGCTTACGGTGCCTCTAAAGCGGCTCTTTACGGGATGAGCAGAAGCCTTCATATTGAATTAGCGCCTCAGCAAATTGCCTCGGTCTACGTTGAATTGGACAGCATGCATTCACGTATATGGCAAAAAGGCGTCGACAAAGCGACCCTCTTGAAAGGTCCCTACAGAAAACTCGAACAAAAACTGTCGGCTAACGCCTCAGAAATTCGCAAAAGTCCGGAGAAGTCAGGGCTTTTGACGTGTATAATGAACATAGGCCGGCATACGAATCCGAAGCCGCTGTACATATGCGGACGCAAATCAATTTTTCTCTTTGTGCTGAACAAACTGCTTGGCGAAGACAATATCACCCGGATGATGACCCGGATGTTCCGATGAAACACGATGGAGGGAGTGACAGGCTTTGGAACAAATGACGCTTGAACTGACGGACCTGGAACGGGAACGTCTGAAAAAAATAGAAAGCAAGCAGCAAAACGGCATATTCGAGCTGGCGTTCTGTGGACATTTTTCTGCAGGTAAATCGACGCTGCTTAATGGGCTGCTCGGTGCCGAGGTGCTGCCGACGAGTCCGATTCCAACGAGTGCAAATATTATTAAAATCGCGAAAGGCGAGACTGCGCTTGAGCTTGCGGGTCCTGACGGTGCCGTACTGAAGCGTTTTAACCAAGAGCTGCCGTGGGATAAAATTGGAGAATGGGGCAGAGACGGCGAACGAATTGAGCATATCCGCATTAAAGCGCCCATTTCCTTTTTGTCTGAGAACGGGGTAATCGTGGATACGCCGGGCGTGGATTCCACAGACCCCACTCATGCGTCAGTTACGATGGAGCAGCTTTATTCAACCGACGCTGTCTGTTACGTCATGGACTATAACCACGTTCAATCAGAAACGAACTTGCACTTTTTAAAGCAGCTCTCACAGGCAGCTAAACCGGTGATTATGGTGATCAATCAGGTCGATAAACATCATGAAGCGGAGCTGTCCTCAAATGCATTTCTGGAACAGGTGGAAGAAACGCTGCGGCTTTGGCATATTCAGCCGACTGCTATTTATTTTACGTCAATGAAGGTGCATGATCATCCGCTGAACCAATTTGACGAGCTGCGTGCCAAGCTGTTTAACGTTTTTCAACAAAGCAGCTCGTTTTCGGATTCCGCTGAGGCAGCTTTACGAAAAGGCTTCTACGAATCGCTTTCCGAGAGAATTCGCCACGATATGGAGGAAGCGCGTGAGGCAGTTTATGAACAGGCAGCGGAAAAAGGCTATACGAAGGAAAATGTACTCGAATTAGAAAGCCTTGCGCTTGAAAAAGAAAGGCTTGATCATTTTGCGGACGATGTAACCGAAAAGTACGAAGATGCATTAAAACGTTTATATGAAAATGTCCATCTGCTTCCTTATCACACAATGGAGCTATTAGAGAATTACGTAGAATCGAGACAGTCGGGCTTTAAGGTTGGACTGCTGTTCAGTTCTAAAAAAACGAAGGAAGAACAAGAGAACCGCCTGCGGCAGCTTACCATTGAAATCAATGACAATTTAAAGTCCCAGCTGCTTTATTACATCGAGGATTATTTCCGAAATGTGCCAGTGCGAAGCCTGCAAAATAAGGATACCTTTCTTGAGGAAATGAACAAGCTGGATATAACGATTGAACCTTCATTTATTGCAGATAAAGTTACGTCTAAATCAGTGAACCGCGAATATTTGTATACCCTCTCCAAGCAAATGAACAGTGAAATCGTTTCTTCTGTTAGAAGACAGGCGGACAAGCTGCTTCAGCTTTACATTGAGGGATTGGAAGAAAAGATGGCAGAGGAAAGCCGCATCCTTGCTGAAAAGATGAATCAGTTTTCAACCATTGAGTCGCTTCATCAGCAAATTTTATCTATCAACGATAAGGAGATGGAGCTGCTTGAGCAGGCAAAAGTTCATAAGCCGCGCTCTGGAGCTGTAAAGCCGTTGCGGGATTTGATTGCAGATACAGCCTCTGCTGAAATACCAAAAGATGATCAGGATATTTGGAAAGACGTTGATTTGTCTGTGAAGCCGGAGGGTGCGAAGCGCCAGACTGTCTCCTTCAGCGAAGAACGGCTCTTTACGCAGCAGCCTGTTCAAGAAGCAGAACGCACCCGGGAGTGGGCAGAAGAGCTTACTGATTCCGTCATTACGGCTCGCGCAGCAAAACGGATTTTGAGGGCTGCAGACGCGGTGACGAAAGCTGAGTATACCGTTTCGTTGTTCGGGGCATTCAGCGCGGGCAAATCCAGCTTCGCAAATGCACTGCTGGGGGAAGCTGTCATGCCCGTTTCCCCTCATCCAACGACAGCAACAGTAAATACCGTCCGGAAGCCGGAGGGCGATCACCAGCATGGAGCTGCGGAGATTATTTTTAAAAATCGAACGGAGCTTTCAGATGAAATAAAATCAGTAGCTCAGTCGCTGCAGCTGGAGCTGGACATTGATTCACTGCCTAAATGGAATGCCCGCTCTCTCGGGAATTTGTCGAAGAGCAGAAAAACAGCAGCAGACTATTTATTAATTCTGCAGACGGCAATAAGAGAACAGGGGAATCTGCTAGGAACTGTAAAGGTTGAAAAAACAGACAGCCTGGCGCCGTATACCGCGGTTGAGCAGACCGCATGCCTCATTAAAGAAATTCAGATATACTATTCATGCAGACTTACAGAAGCGGGCATTACTCTCACGGATACGCCGGGCGTTAATTCGATACATGGACGTCATACGAACGTAGCTTATGACCAATTAAAGCGCTCGGACGCAATATTTTATCTTACGTATTACAACCATGCGTTTTCTAAATCGGATGAGTACTTTTTACAGCAGCTCAGCAGCATCAATCAATCGTTTACCGACAATAAAATGTACTTTGTTTTAAATGCGTCCGACCTGGCTCGTGACGAAGCCGAGCTCAGTGAAGTAGAAGAGCATGTCGTGTCACAGCTGAGACGCGGAGGCTTTTCTGCCCCTGTGCTATACAGCGTTTCCTCGCGCGGCGCTTTTGACCGCTCGCTGGAAGATGACTCGTTTGCTCAGTTTGAAGCTCACTTCTATGATCAGATTATCGCACAGCTCAGACAGATTGCGGTCGACGTGATGCACGATCGAGTTCGGGAAGCAGAACAGGAAATGACGGAATACGTCCGGCTTATGAAGAGTCCGGAACGTACTTTGCTCTCTTCCCGCCGCGCTGAAAAAGTAAATGCTGCTCTTGACGAGATAAAGCACGAATCGTTTCAGTACATGATCCGTGATGCGAATAAAGAACTGGAGCAGCTGGCTCTTTATTTGCGAAAACGAATGCAGTACGTGCTCAATGATTATTACGGAGAAGCGGTCAATGTCTCTGTACTTCAGGCTGAATCCAAGCGTGAGTTGCAACAGGAACTCACAGAAGCTGTCAGCCACTGGGCAGCCTCCGGAAGAGAATTTCTGCGGCAGGAGTGGACGGCCGCTGCTGTGAGGCTCGATTATGCGGTTCAGCGTATCGTCAGAAGATGGTTTGAGGAATATGAAGCGGAATTAAAGGCGCGTCTGGAAGGGATCTCAATCGAGCAGCCGCCGGTTTCCGTTCAGATTGATACCGCACTCCCTGCGATCCAGCTCGTCGACGATGCTGAAGCATATAAAAAATATGTGAAATCAAAGCGCGATTTTTTCGAACAAAATAAATCGAAAGAGCTGAAAGAGGCGTTGCTGAAAGAAGCAGAAGAAAACGTAACCCTCGTTCTCAGCAGCCAGGAACAGCAGGCAAAAAAGGAGCTTTCTTCACGGCTGGAAGAGCTGTCAAGTCAGTGCCGTAATACGGTAGCGCAACAGCTATATGAAGAGAAAGAACGGCTGGAACTGCTGAGCGATCCGAATCAGCTGATAGTGTTGGAACGAAAGCTCGCGGAGCTGCCGGCTCCTGAAGAGAAAGGAAGCTTCATATGAGTGCATCCGAAAATATGATGATCTATGTTATTCCAGCTTTGATTATTTGTATTATCGCGCTGGTCTGGACTATTCAAGTCGCGAAAAATCCGGAAGATGAAGGCTATGATAACCGTAAGAAGCAAAAGCTGCATTTTGGTTTGCTGATCGGGCTTTATGCCCTTGGTTTTATACCAGCTATCGCAGGTGTAGTGCTGTACTTTTTTTATTGGTAAAAAAGGAGATGGATGAGGATATGACCGAGATT
Organism: Alkalicoccus luteus; assembly: GCF_052061695.1. Classification (NCBI taxonomy): domain Bacteria; kingdom Bacillati; phylum Bacillota; class Bacilli; order Caryophanales; family Bacillaceae; genus Alkalicoccus; species Alkalicoccus luteus. Next base: position 286,786 of record NZ_JBPZEY010000002.1, on the reverse strand, counting down.
AAACTTGCCGTTCTCGATATGGATGGCACCTTGTTGAACAGTCAGGATCACGTATCAGAAAAAACCAGGTCTGCGATAGTTGAGGCATCGCGAAAAGGCGTTGACGTTATGATCGCCACTGGCCGGTCGCTGCCGGCAGCAGAGGATCATGCAAAATCACTCGGTCTGAATGAATACATCATTACAGGCAACGGCAGTGAGATCTGGCTGTTTCCCGGACCTGAGCTTGTCGACCGAAGACCATTAAAAACAGATCTTGTTGAAGTGATGTGGGAGTTGAAGCAAACGTATAATGCGAGGCATTGGGCGGCGTCTACGTCAAAGGTGTGGAAGCGCGAAATGCCTGAAAACATTGGCTCTGAAGAATGGCTTAAATTCGGCTATGATCTTGATGATTTTCAGGTTCGTGAAGCGATCTTAAAGGAGTTAAACCGCTACGATGGATTGGAGATCAGCAACTCTCATCCGTTAAATATAGAAGTAAATGCAGCAGGTGTTCATAAAGCAAATGCGATTGAACAGGTTTTAAAACGCAAGAATTTGGACATAGCTCAAGTAATGGCGTGCGGGGACAGTTTAAATGATATTAAAATGATTCAGCGTGCCGGAGCAGGAATTGCAATGGGAAATGCCCAGGATGAAGTGAAAGAGCATGCTGATTTTATTACCGGCACTAATGATGAAGATGGTATTGTACAGGCGTTCAAACAGTACGGTGTGATCTCATGACGAAACAGTCGAAAGGCATCCCGCTGCCGGTGGTTCGAGCAACGCAGGCAGTCATTGCAGCTGGTTCGTTTGCAGGCGCCGTTATCCATCCTTACTATTTGGCTGCGGCATTACTGCCGGCAGCCTCGATCGTTCTGCTCCGCTGGAATCCGCTGGCTAAACCGGTTATGAAGATTGCCGGTGCCAGAAAAAGATGGGCGGAGGAAGAAAAGGCTCAGATGCTGTTCAATCAATCGATTGCGCTGACCCTCCTTAGCTTGTCTGCTATCTTGTACGCAGCGGGGCTCCCTGTATGGGCGATGATCGCGGCTTTAATGGTAACAGCTGCATCAACTGCTGCATTATGTGGATACTGTATTGGATGCAAAATACGTTTTAAATGGATGATGTGGCGTCATCAGCGGAAACAAGCTTCCTGATTATGTTTTATTTCTCACAAGATAGGGAATATACAAAACATGAACAATGATTAAACACAACGTTTAAGAGGTGGTTGTTTTGTATATTATTCCTGAACCATTACATCCTGCTATTGTACATGTTCCAGTAGCGTTATGGGTCGTGGGCACCCTGTTTGTCCTGCTGTCACTCTGGCGTCCGTGGTTTTACGACCGGGCAGCTCTCTGGGTGGTAACTATCGGGACAATTGGTGGCATTATTTCCTACCAGTCCGGTGAAGCTGCTGTCGGAACGGCTATCCAGATTTACGGTGATTCCGTCGGAGAATTTTTAGGACTTCATCAACAGTACGCACTGTACTCGCTGATTGCCTATATTATTCTTAATATCGGGATTGCATTCAATATTATCAAAGATAGCACGTATATTCGGTGGGGGCTCGCCCTGCTGGCAGTAGTCGGCGCTGTACTCGTTTTCCTGACTGGTCACTATGCAGGACGTATGATGTATGACGGGATATAAACACCAGGAGGTGCCGGAATGGCTAAAAAATATTTTACCGTCGAACAGGCAAACAGACTAATTCCTATGATAAAGCGCGAAATCGAACAGCTTAAATCGATTCAGGATGAGTTTGATGAGAAATGGAACGTGTATCATTCGATAAAAGATAATAAAACGGAGCACGTCACGACTCAAACCGGCTATTTGTTTAAATTGGAATGTCAGCTTGAGTTTATTGAAATGCAGGCACAGCTCCACGTATCAAATATTCAAAACAGCGGAGCGCAGCTGAAGGGAATTGAACCAGGTCTCGTAGATTTCCCGTCGTTTAAAGGGAAAAAAGAAATTTTGCTCTGCTGGAAAGAGGGCGAAGACCGGATTGCTTTTTATCATTATCCGAAGGATGGATACGAGGGAAGACGTCCCTTATAGTAAATTAGCCTGACGCTGCATATACTGCAGCGTCTTTCGCATGGAGGAATGACGAGTTGAAACGACAGTTATGGATCGCCGCTCCACATCTCAACGTACAGCGGGGGAACAAAGTAACAGCAGACCGTATCGGAAAAGCTGCTGCATCAGCGGGTTTCAGCGTGACGAAGCTGGACAGCACTGAGGAAATAGACAAGAAAGAAAGCAAAGCGCCAGCGCTTGTTCATGGATTTCACGCATATAAATTTTACCCGGTCCTGCAAGCACTTCCGATAGATACCCCTTTCATTATTACGATCACGGGAACGGATATTAACAACGATTTGAACGATCCTGACCGGCGCTTCATTGTAAAAGAAGTGTTGCAGCGGGCATCGCTTATTCATGTATTTGACGAGTATATGAAACAGAAAATCCCTAAAGAGTTTCAAGCCAAGACAGAAGTGCTGCCTCAATCGGTCCCTTATGTGGACGTATCCTCAGCGTCAGCACCTCCGCCGTTTAACTTATTGATCCCGGCGGGAATCAGACGTATCAAACAAATCCCTGAAGCAGTTACAGCTGTTGCAGAAGCAAGAGAGGTGATACACGAGCTTACTCTTACAGTAGTAGGGCCAGTATTGGAAACAGACGAAAAGACCAAACTTGATCAACTGGAAGCCGAATTCGACTGGCTGACCGTTATGCCGCCGGTTGATCAGTCGGATATGAAGGAATTGTACGAATCTCATCATGCTGTCATTAATTACTCTCTAAGTGAAGGGCAGTCTTCTGCACTTTTGGAGGCAATGGCAGCGGGGCGACCTGCTTTAGTTTCTGATATCGATGGCAATAAAGGCGTCATTCGGCACGGATATAATGGATTTGTATTTCAGGATCAGCCGTCATTCATACGGTCATTGATCAGCCTGCAGGACAGAGATATTTATGAGGCACTTTCAGCAGCCGCTTTAAAAACAGCCCGGACGAGACACGATCCTGCTGCTGAACAGCGAACGATCACCAGATGGTATAACACTCTTGCGTGATCTTCGCAATCGATGAAGGATCATGATAAAGTATAAACGTAGGTAAAAAGAAATTGAGACGGAAATGGAGTGACAATCATGGCAGACCAGACAACATTTAGAAGTATTATGGGAAATTATCCGACCGGCGTAACGGTCGTCACTGCAACAACTGCTGAAAAAGAACCAATAGGACTTACGGTTAATTCATTTACATCTGTGTCAATGGATCCGATGCTTATTTCATGGGCGATCGATAAAAATGTATCGACACACGATGAGTTTGTTCATCAAAAAGGCTTCGCGGTTCACACCTTAGCAGCTGATCAAGGTGATGTATGTATGCTGTTCGCAACGAAAGGTACCGACCGGTTCAGTCAGATAAACTGGGAAACATCATCCAGAGATCTGCCTGTTATAGCTGGATACAGCGGACTGCTGGAATGCAGCGTATTTCAAACTATTGATGCTGGTGATCACACGATATTAATCGGCAAAGTAGAAGAAGCGGCAGATTCCGGCAAAAAGCCATTATTGTATCATCAGCGCACGTTCGGAGCTATTCCCGAAGCATTTTACGAAAAGTAAAGCAGAGAGGGCGGGATCAAAACTGCCCTCTCTTATAAATCTAATTCTAGTTTACATAATATAAATTATGCGAACCAATAAGGAATAATTGAAATCTTGTATCAGAACTAAAGAATACTTAAGAAATTGAGACAGAATAAAATTTTAATCAGCTGTCAGCTTCATTAAACTGATTTTATCAATTCCAAGTTCATCTGCCGCATCTTCATATGTCATCATTTCAAGTAAATAATGTGCTTTCGCTTTTCGGACAGCATTCGTGGTTAACGGAGTTTCCATTTGAAAGTACTCAGATATTTTTCGGAGGTTTATTGTAAGCGTCATGCGCTGCAATGGTTTCTCTTTGCCGCTGCGGTCCGTTGATGACAATAAATATATAAAGCTTTGTCTTGTTTCTATAAACTTGTTCAATGTGTCAGCCCGTTCATTTGCGAATGTTAAAATTCGTTCATGTGACGGCTTGCTGACGTATATCTTAACTTTATCTGTTTCAGCAATGATCTCATTCATCTTGATCGCAAATTCATCAGGTCTTAATCCAGCTGCTGTAAGGATACATATGCATTTCCGCTTTAACGGTTCCTCAGATGCTAAGTAAGCAGCCTCCATTGTTAAAAGCTGATCATAGGTTAAAATGTCTTGATAGTTTTTTTCTATTGGTACATAAGCAATTTTTTGTGCAGGATCAACGGCTACTTTTCCTTCATGCCATGCGTAATCAAAGAAACGTTTCATTATACTGATGATTTTATTAATCGTCTGAGGCTTGCTGTCAGTTCTGGAGCGTAAAAAGTCTTTAATATCAGCCGGAGTTATCTCTACTAACTCTTTTTTTCGCTTATATTTGGCATCGATGAAAGCGAAAAAATAAGTTAAATAGCGTACATGCTCATCAATTGTAATCGTTTTGTACCCTTTTTTCTGTAAATGAACACTGTATCCAAACGGCATATTTCAACCTCCCCTTTATTGATTTTTTAATATTTTCAGAAATATTTACAGTGGTATATTACTGTATACTATTATGCAGTAACAAATTTATCCGCAATGGATAGAACGGGAAGGCAGCTTGCATTGCCTCCCCCTATCCGGTCTACTTTTGATATATCCAGACGTCGTTAATGCCATTGTTTGCGCCCACATCTACAATGAAACTTCCATTGGTATAGCGATCGCTCGTTCTTATTTTGCCTACGTCGTGCTCTACGACTGCTCCGTCTTTTGTCTGGATCACTATCGTTTCCGTTCCGTTGACTGATGCAGTATACACAACCCTGTGTGGATTCTTTTTCAATTCCTTTAAGACTCGCACACCTCGGGAAGCCCTCGAGCCGGTTTCTAATACTGACCAAGCCATTCGTTTGACAGCACCGCGGCTTGTCACAATCAGCAATGAGCTGCTGCCGTCACTTGAGCTCACCCCTGCAACGGTATCGTCTTCTTTTAGATTGATCGCCTTCATTCCGCTTGTACGCTGTCCAGTTGGATTTACTTCATTTTCAGGAAAGGACAGGCTGTAGCCCTGATGTGTCACAATGGTAACAGCGGTACTCCCATCTGTCTCTAAAACCTGAACAAGCTCATCGTCTTTTTTTACTTTAACAGCCATCAGCGACTTAGAATGACGCTGTGCTTCATACTCTTTTACTGGAGTTCGCTTAATAAGACCGTTCTTCGTAACAAACGTATAAAAACCTGTTGCTTCTTTAATTTGCTTTACCACACTCACGGCTACAATACTGTCCTGGCTGTCGATAGTAATAACGTTAGCCAAATGCTGGCCAGCGTCTTTCCATTTCATTTCAGGAAGCTTGTGAACAGGAAGATAGGCATATGAGCCGCCTTTTGTGAACAAAAGCAACGTATCCTGTGTATTTACTTCTCCGCTGAAAAGCAGTCTGTCTGATTCTTTCATTGACGGTGGTTCTCCGTTAGAGGCCGAAAAGCTGCGTATGCTTGACCGCTTTAAATAACCCTCTTTCGTTACAGAGATTTGCACATCTTCAGGAGGCACAAGCACTTCCATATCAATTTTAATTTCTTCGATTTGAGCCTCTACGTCTGTTCGGCGCTCATCGTCAAATTCTTTTTTTATGCTGCGCAGTTCTTTTTTCATTTCTGCTGACAGCTTTTTATCTGAATCGAGCAGCGCTTCCCACGCAGTGATATTTTTTCGAAGCTGCTGCGCTTCTTTTTCAAGCGTTGTGATGTCCGTATTCGTCAACCTGTAAAGCTGAAGCATGACAATGGCTTCAGACTGCGCTTCCGAAAAGCTAAAGGCATCCTGAAGCTTGCTGCGGGCATCCTGTTTGTCGTTGGCCGACCGTATGACTGCAATGACTTCGTCCAGAATAGAAACTGCCTTGATAAGACCCTCGAGCACATGTGCACGTTCCTTTGCCTTTTGCAGATCATGATTGGTTCTCCGGACAATAAAGTGTTTCTGGTGAACAAGATAAGCTTCGAGGAGCGTTTTTAAGCTCATAAGCCTTGGCGTTTTATCTGCAATCGCCACCATATTAAAGTTGAACTGCGTCTGCAGATCTGTCGCTTTATACAAATAATGCAGGACACCTTTTGCATCGGCATCCTTTTTCAATTCAACGACGATGCGCATGCCGGTGCGGTCTGTTTCATCCCGCACTTCCGCAATACCTTCAACCTTTTTGTCAATGCGAAGCTCATCCATCTTCTTAACGAGCGATGCTTTATTAATTTCAAACGGAATTTCTGTTATAACAATTTGTTCTCTGGAGCCTCGAAGTGCTTCAATCTCAGCCCGGCCTCGCACAACTACTTTCCCGCGACCTGTTTCGTAGGCCTGTTTAATTCCTTCTACGCCTTGAATGATCCCGCCTGTTGGGAAATCAGGCCCTTTTATCGCTTCCATCAACTTATCAATGGTAGCATCCGGCCGGTCAATCAGCATAATTGCAGCATCCACAACTTCACCAAGGTTATGCGGCGGAATATCGGTCGCATAGCCGCTTGAAATACCTGTAGATCCGTTTACTATTAAATTTGGAAACGGAGCCGGCAACACAACAGGTTCTTCCTGCGAATCATCGAAGTTCGGCATGAAATCAACTGTCTGTTTGTGAATATCATGTAACATCGTCTCCGAAAGTTTCGCCATTCTGGCTTCTGTATAACGCATAGCAGCAGGAGGATCGCCGTCTACGGAACCGTTATTTCCGTGCATTTCCACGAGCGGCATCCGCATTTTCCAATGCTGGCTCTGACGGATCATCGCTTCATACACAGAAGAATCTCCGTGTGGATGATAATTACCAATCACATTTCCTACTGTTTTTGCAGACTTTCTAAAAGGTTTGTCTGACGTATTCCGATCTGCATACATAGCGTATAGAATTCTACGCTGTACGGGCTTAAGTCCGTCTCTAGCGTCTGGAAGCGCCCTGTCCTGAATGATATATTTGCTGTATCTACCAAATCTGTCTCCGAGTACTTCCTCAAGCGGAAGGTCGAGGTATCGCTCTTTCTCAGCCAAAACTAATCCTCCTCAGTTACATGCAGACTATCATTTTCCAAAATGTTGCTTTCTTCGTCGAGTCCGAAAGCAACATGTTTTTCAATCCAGTTTCTTCGCGGTTCGACTTTATCTCCCATTAAGGTCGATACGTGCTTCTCAGCGCGCGCAATGTCATCCAGCGTCACACGCACGAGCGTGCGTGTATCCGGATCCATCGTCGTTTCCCACAGCTGAGTCGCATCCATTTCACCGAGCCCCTTGTATCGTTGAACCGTATAGCCCTTACCGACAAGCTTCATTGCCTCCTGAAGGCCTTCTTCATTCCATGCATATTCAACTTTCTCTTTTTTGCCGGAACCTCGGCTAACCTTATAAAGAGGAGGCAGTGCAATATATACTTTGCCCTGTTCGATCAGCGGCCGCATGTACCGGTAAAAGAACGTAAGCAGAAGCACCTGAATATGAGCACCGTCTGTATCAGCATCGGTCATGATCACAATTTTGTCATAATTAATGCTGGTAACATCAAAATCAGCGCCCACGTCTCCGCCAACCGCATAAATAATGGTGCGGATCTCTTCATTTTTCATGATGTCCGCAAGCTTCGCTTTTTCAGTGTTGATTACTTTTCCCCGTAAAGGCAGGACGGCTTGAAATTTGCGGTCTCGTCCCTGCTTGGCCGAGCCTCCGGCAGAATCACCCTCTACCAGGTACAGTTCATTTTTAGCCGCATTTTTACTCTGTGCCGGAGTCAGTTTCCCTGAAAGCATAGCATCTTTCCGCTTGTTCTTTTTCCCGCTTCTTGCTTCTTCACGTGCTTTTCGTGCAGCTTCTCTGGCCTGGGACGCTCGTACAGCTTTACGTATTAGAGCGTTACTGAATTCCGGATTTTCTTCCAAGTAGTACATCAGCCGCGACGTGATTACCTGATCAACTGCTGTACGTGCCTGTGAAGTGCCGAGCTTGCTCTTCGTCTGTCCTTCAAATTGAAGCAGGTGCTCCGGCACGCGGACCGATAGAACTCCCGTAAATCCTTCGCGAATGTCACTTCCGTCCAAGTTTTTGTCTTTCTCTTTTAACAGAGCAAGTTTTCTCGCATGTTCATTAACCGTTCTCGTGACTGCCGTCTTAACACCGAGTTCGTGTGTACCGCCGTCTTTCGTTCTCACATTGTTGACGAATGAAAGAATGTTTTCGGTGTAAGCGTCATTATACTGAAAAGCAAAGTCAACCTCAATTTCATCCTGCTTGCCTTCCATCGACACGACGTGGTGAAGGGTCTCCTTCCCTTCGTTTAAATAGTCAACGAATGCTTCAAGACCGGTCTCGTATAAAAACGACTCTTTTTCACCGCTTCGCTCATCGTGAAGCGTCAATTCGATCCCTTTCAAAAGAAAAGCTGCTTCACGAAGACGCTCTGCGACCGTATCATAATGAAAACTGCGCTGTTGAAAGATTGCCTCATCCGGTTTAAATGTTAAGATTGTGCCGGTTTTTTTAGACGCTCCTGTTTTTCTCAGAGTCTCTGCCGGCTTACCTCCGTTATGGAAGGTCTGTTCGTAAACAGCTCCGTCCCGATGAATGACAACTTTGAGCTTTGAAGAAAGCGCATTTACTACCGAGGCTCCGACACCATGGAGACCTCCGCTCGTTTTGTAGCCTCCTTGACCGAATTTCCCGCCGGCATGAAGCACCGTTAAAATCACTTCCGGAGTCGGTTTACCCATGGCATGCATGCCGGTTGGATACCCTCGTCCATTATCCTGAATCGTCACAGAATCATCTTTATGAAGCGTCACTTCGATTTTATCTCCATATCCCGCTAATATCTCGTCAACGGAGTTATCTACTATTTCAAATATTAAATGGTGAAGTCCGCGGTGATCGGTGCTGCCGATATACATACCTGGTCTTTTTCTGACGGCCTCAAGCCCCTCCAACACCTGTATTGCTTCATCATTATAATCAAACGTCTGTTTAGCCACTGATCGTAACCCCTTTCCTGCAGGTCCTTGTGCCTGTCTTACTTTACCACACTTTCCATTCCGTATCACGGCTTTCTCTGTATCTATTATTAGCGCAAAGGCATAACACTTGTCAAACGTATGTACGCATTTTCAAGAAAAATTCTGCGGATCTATCAGCCACTTTTACGTGGCTGAAACGGGAAAAAACCTGAAACAGGACATTTTACCCGCTCCAGGCTTATTATTGGGATTGTCTATCTATCGATTAAGAGGTGCAGATATGACGGTTAAACGGTATTGCGAACACACATTCTCAATATTACTTTTTGACCAATAGAGCATGGTCAACTTTTATACAGGAATCCATGACAACTTGTTTTCCGTTTTCTTCAAGCTTTTCAGCTGTTTTACGATCAAAAACACCCAACTGGGCCCAGAATACAGGGATAGATGTCTGCAAAAATTCGTCTGCCAGCTCCGGTAAATATTCACTGCGGCGAAAGACGTTTACTAAATCGACATCCGCAGGGAGCTCTTTGATCGAGGTCAATGCACGTTCGCCCAGCGCATTCTCTATCGTCGGATTAACAGGAATGATTTTATAGCCTGCTTTTTGCATCGCTTCAGATACTTGATAAGATGTTCTGTGCGGTTTATCTGAAAGTCCAACTACGGCAATAACCTTTGCCTTTTCTAACAGCTCCCGCTTTTGTTCCTGATTCAGCATGTATAATCCTCCTATTTAACAATCATAACAGGGCATTCTGCCCGTTTTGCCACCTTATGCGAAACGCTTCCGAGCACCATCTGCTGAAACTGATTTAAGCCTCTGCTTCCAATAATAACAAGATCCGCTTTATCTTCGTTCGCTTCTCGAACGATCGCGGGACCCGGCTCACCAAAGATGTGCTTGACATCGTAAGGCACTTCTTTGCCCTGCAAGTAATGTTCCATTGATTCGATTCTTTTTTTTCGGTGTGAAGGTATATCTCTGGGACGCATTTCTTCATCCATCACATCTGTTCGAGTCGGGAGATCGTCTATGACGTGAATGAGTGTAATATGAGCTCCCTCTATACGCGAGGCAATGTAGGCTGCCTTTTCACAGGCTCTCATTGCGTGTTTGGAACCGTCTCCTGCAAGCAGAATGTGCTTAAACATATTGAGTTCCCCCTTCATATGCCGGACACCGGCAAATTCGTTACTCTCTTTATACTTATTCACCATCAGCCGGCAGTAACCCTGCCTCGGTCAAATAATTTTCTGCGACTACGCGAGCATCCGCATCGTTTTCGTCAACCTCGTAATTCATCTCCATCATTTCTTCTTCCGTAATCATTCCTCCAAGCTGGTTTAATATCGGTTCCAGCTCCGGGTAGTCGAGAAGCACATCCTCTCGTAACAGCGGCGCTCCGTTAAAAGGAGGGAAAACATTCTCATCGTCTTCTAAAGCTACTAGATTGTACCGAATCATGTAGCTGTCAGTTGAATACGCATCAATAACATCGACATCTCCGGCTACAAGAGCCTCAGATCGAAGACCTGGATCCATCGTCTGAACGTCGGCTATATCCAGACCATAAGCCTCCTGGATACCGGGATAGCCGTCTGTTGCCCGATCAAAAAATTCAAACGTAAATGCTGCTGTCAGCTCATCCTCAAATTCGGTCAGATCCGAAATTGTTTCGACTCCCGTTTCCGCCTGAAGTTCCTCTGTTACAGCTAACGCATACGTGTTCTGATAGGCCATTGGCTCCAGGAAGACGAGCCCGTATTCATTGAACATGCCGTCTCTCGCTTGAACAAAAGCTTCCTCCTCATCGTTGGAAACCGGTTCTTCGTTCAGCAGATTTGTAATGGCAGTACCTGTAAATTCAAAGTATCCATCAATATCCTCATTTAAAAGTGCCTGAAACACGATGTCCGTCTGTCCTAATCCTTCTTCAAGCACCACTTCATAGTCGGTTTCTTCCTCGATTAGCAGCTTGTACATGTTTATAATGATTTCCGGTTCTGCTCCTAATTTTCCAGCTAGCGTGATTTGCTCTGCTTGCGTTCCGCGCCCATCAAATGCCTGATAGACGTTTGGAACGGCTACGACGAGAATAGCTGCTGCGACCACAGCGAATATCGGGCGGATAGATGACCCGCTTGCACGCTTCTCCGTTACTCTTAGTACGGCATCAAATAAAAGAGCAAGCAGAGCAGCAGGAATGGCGCCCATCAAAATATAATAATTATTGCTTCTGTTCAACCCTGTCATAATTAAATCCCCGAGCCCGCCGGCCCCGACTAATGCTGCGAGTGTTGCCGTTCCGACGATCAACACCATGCCCGTACGGATCCCTGCCATAATGGTAGGCATGGCAAGTGGCAGCTGCACCTTCATCAATTGCTGCTGATAGGTCATTCCCATTCCCCTCGCAGCTTCCGCAAGCGCCGGGTCTACCCCTTTTACGCCCGTATACGTGTTCCGCAAAATCGGCATCAGGGCATAAGCAGAAAGAGCAATAATCGCCGGCGTTGTCCCAATTCCGACAAACGGAATAAGAAACCCGAGCAGTGCAAGACTGGGTATGGTCTGAATAACCGCCGTCGTGCCAATAACAGGCTCTGCCCCTTTTTTGTACATGGCGAGAAAAATCCCGAGCGGTACCGCGATAAAGACGGCAATAAGCAAAGAGATAAGTGACATTTCAATGTGCTGCCATAGGGCGGTAGTCAGCAGGTCGGAGCGGTCTTGAAGCAGCTGAAAAAACGCTTCGATAGCTGTCATATTCCGTCATCCCCTCTCCCGTGGTCTGTAAACTGCTGCACAAAGCTTGTCAGCTGTTCCAGGGTCACATGCTGATCCAATTGATCGAGCGTTAGAGAAGATACCTGCTTCGAACGCATCAGCTGAAATGCTTCCCGAACTGTTTTCTGGTTTGAGATGGATGGACCTGCTCCCCCTGGTTTAGCGGTGATCGCTTCAAGCGCCATATCCCAAGGAGACGTCTTTTTGCCGATGAAGGATGAGACAAACTCATCAGCGGGATTGGCGATCAGTTCCCCGGGCGAAGCAATCTGAACGATTTTACCTTCTCTCATCACCGCAATCCGGTCACCGAGCTGCAGGGCTTCCTCCATATCATGAGTAACAAACACAATCGTTTTTTGAATTTCCTGCTGAAGCTTGGCAATATCCTGCTGAAGCTGGCTGCGCGAGATAGGATCAAGCGCACTGAACGGTTCGTCCATGAGGAGAATATCCGGATCGCCAGCCAGTGCGCGTACGACTCCGATCCGCTGCTGTTGACCGCCTGACAGCTCAGCAGGCATTCGGTCACGATACGTCTCAGGATCAAGTCCAACCATATGCAGCAGGTCATCGATCCGGCTGGATATCGTGTCTTTTGACCAGCTTTTCAGCTCAGGGACGATCGCAATGTTTTCGGCAATTGTCATATGGGGAAAAAGTGCAATCTGCTGAAGCACGTATCCGATTTCCCAGCGAAGCTTATGAATATTTTTTGAGCGAATATCACTGCCGTTAATGGATATCGTTCCGTCTGTGGCATCAATCAGCCGGTTGATCATTTTCATCGTGGTTGTTTTTCCGCAGCCGCTTGGACCGATTAAAACGAAAAATTCCCCTTTTTCCACAGTAAAGCTGCTCCCGGAAACTGCTTGTGTCCCATCCGGAAACGACTTTGAAACTTGATTAAATTCGATCATTCGTTCAGCCCCTGTTCTGCTTTATTTGTGCCTGGAGGTCCTGCGGCTATGTATAACTGGCACAGGATGTCATTCTATTCCTTTTTTTGACCTGAACTAAACAGCTTACAGCTTGATTCCTGGCTGAACGGGTGAGACAATACAGGCAGGTGATAAGCTATGAGTACTTTTACAGTTTCTAAAGAAGCAGCCCAATTCTACAAAAAAGAGATGCAGCTTGCAGATGGTGAAACCGTCAGACTGTTTGCAAGAGTCGGCGGCGTTGGTTCAGGAGGTTTCTCTGCGGGAGTTGAAAAAGGCAGACCAAGCCTTCCCGGCATCCAAGTCGACCAGAGTGGCATTCATTTTTTTGTGACCGATGAGGATATGTGGTATTTCAGAGGCGTTGACGTATCGTTTGATCACGATATGGGAGAGATAGTTTTTCGCCGCAGTGGACGCGGCGGCATGGATTATCCTGGGCATGAAGCAACCTAACAAAAAAACCTTCCTCTTGGAAGGTTTTTTTCGTCGCTCCAGGCAGCTTATCCGCCGACTCGGTGCATTTCTACTTTTTTACGAGATGCTGTGTGCTTCAGCCGGTCTTCAGAATACTGGTCTTGCCTTCCGGTCCAAATTTTCGCAACAGCATCTTCTATTGATTCGCTTCCGTTTCTCAGCAGTTCTTTCAAATCATGCCCTTTTGAGGCAAATAGACAGGTAATGAACTGTCCATCAGCGGTAAGTCTTGCTCTGTTGCAGGAGGCACAAAAGGCATCTGATACCGACGAAATAACACCTATCTCACCGCTTCCGTCTCTAAATCGGAAGCGGGAGGCTGTTTCGCCTGTGCTGTTAGCCGGTGCCTCTTCAAGCGGATAAACATTGTGAATTTTATCCACGATTTCTGCTTTCGACAGCACGTGATCCAGCTTCCAGCCGTTTGCATTTCCAACGTCCATATATTCGATAAAGCGGACAATTATTCCAGTGCCTTTAAATCGTTCAACCATTGGAAGAATGTCTTCTTCGTTCATTCCTTTTTTTACTACCATGTTTAGTTTAACTGGCAGACCCGCTTCCCGGGCGGCATTGATTCCATTAAGCACGTGTGCAACTTTGAGGGTACGGCCTGTAATCGCCTGAAAACGACTGTCATCAAGCGAGTCCAGGCTGACAGACACCCGGGATAGACCGGCCTCTTTTAATGCATGTGCTTTTTTGGGGAGCAAAATACCGTTCGTCGTCATCGCGATATCATCTATTGATGTTTCCGTCCGCAGCCGCTCAATTAATTGAGTCAAATTTTTTCGTAAAAGCGGCTCCCCGCCAGTGATGCGAAGTTTTTTTAAATCAGCAGTCGTCCGGCATGCATGTACAATTTTCACAATTTCATCGAACGTCAGGAGTTGGTCTTGGCCGAGAAATGGAAAATGATCATCAAATATTTCTTTAGGCATACAATACCGGCACCTGAGATTGCATTGATCGGTAACAGAAATTCTCAAATCCCGGAGTGGTCTGTTCCGCTTATCTGTCAGCATCGGCCTCAGCCTCCTTCTGCGCCAATTATAAAGGGCAGCCCGTAAGGTTGTAAACGGATTCCTCCTTATTTAGGCAGTCTCTCTCCCCAATATTGGTAATATTGTGTTTTCAAGCTGCCGTTGTAAAGCTTGCGGCGTTTCGTCGCTTTTTTTCCATAAAGCTCTTCAAATTTTTCATGTGTGGCGAGAATATACGCACTCCAGTAAGGGTATTTGCTCATAATTGCACCCAATTCACGGTACAGGTTCTCAACGTATGGCAGATCCTGCATTCGTTCGCCGTACGGAGGGTTGCCAATCAGCACACCTTTCTCACTCTTCGGTGAAAAGTCGCGGAAGCTCATCTGTTTGATATAAATCTGGTCAAAGAAGCCGGCTTCTGTCGCATTGTATCGAGCCAGTTCGACCATTTTATGATCGATATCAGAACCGATAATCTCAAATTTCGCGTCGTAGTCAGCCAAATCTTCTGCTTCTTCGAGCGCCCGCTCATATAGCGCGCCGTCATACCATTCCCATTCAGAGAAGGCAAAGCTTCGGTTCACTCCCGGGGCAATATTTTGAGCGATCATGGCTGCCTCAATTGGAAGAGTCCCGGAGCCGGTAAAGGGATCATGGAACGGAATGTCCGGATACCAGTTTGCAAGTTGAATTAAGGCCGCAGCAAGCGTCTCTTTAAGCGGTGCCTGGTTATGACGGGTCCGGTAGCCCCGGCGGTTCAACCCTTCTCCGCTCGTATCAAGCGTTAGCTGAGCCGTATTTTTATGGAGCGCAACCTCCACGCGGGTCATTGGTCCAGTTTCCTCAAACCACTCGATTGGATACACCTGCTTCAGCTTTTCGACAATGGCTTTTTTCGCGATTGCCTGACAGTCTGAAATGCTGAATAAATCCGATTTGACACTACGTCCAAGTACTGGAAATTCAGAATCCTTGCTGATAAAATTCTGCCACGGCAGTGCTTTAGTCTTTTCAAAAAGTTCTTCAAAGGATCGTGCTTCAAATTCGCCTACTAAGAGCTTGATTCTGTCAGCAGTTCTCAGCCAAAGATTTGCTCTGGCAATCCCAAGGGCGTCTGTTTCAAAGCGCACCCTCCCGTTTTCAATCGATAAATCTGTAAAACCAAGCTTCTTTAATTCTTTAGCAGCGAGGGATTCCAATCCCATCGTTGTCGTTGCAAGCAGTGTGTAAGTAGTCATGCTTTTCCTCTCCCGATCTGTAGTTATCATTTGAAAAAAGCCTCCACGCTGTATGCACGTGGAGGCTGACATTCCGTAAAGACACCATCTGTGTTCTGTAAGCCATGTTCTGTACACCGTACTGCAAACGGGAGTCACCCTCGTACCGGTGTGGTAATCATCTGTCTGCACTGCCAGAAGCAGCGCCTTCTGATCCGTTTGATTCCTTCACAGAAGTGCCCCTACCAAATTTTGGGTTTCTCACTCGCGGGGTTTACCTCGTTCCACCTCTTTCGTTTCCAAAAGAGCTTCGTCACTGTGGCACTTTCAAGAAGTTTCTGCCGTATCTGAAACAGACGTAGGCATTCCTTCTGCCGTCAGCCTTAAACAGGCTGCCCTGGCTTATGGTTTCGCCAGGCGCGGACACTACAGCCGTCTCAGGCTGTGCGAGCATGGACTTTCCTCTGTTCCTGTTAAGAAACAGCGATCACCTGAACACAGATGGACGTTGAAAACAACGAAACTAATCATATCACAAATTAATGCCCCTGTATAGATACTGCATCACGCTCTAAGCGCTTTTCGGGCCAGTGCATCTGCCTCCCCGTTTTTACTTGAAGGAATCCATTTAACGAAAACATGGTCAAATTGTTTGGAGCTGGCATCAATTGCTTTTAAAAGCGAGTTAAATGATGGATTCTTTGCATAGTTTTTTTCGAGCGAATCGACCAGGATTTTAGAGTCCGAGCGAATCGAAAGAATGGATACATCAAGCTCCGTGCAACGTTTGATTGCTTCCAGACACGCATGAAACTCCGCTTCATGATTGCTCATCACCGGCAACGGCACAGCATAACGGTAGTGCTCTTTTCCGGCTTTAATATAAATTCCGGCTCCTGATGGTCCAGGATTCCCGGCTGTTGCTGCATCGATATAGACTTCCGCCATCATTATTCGTTCAGCTTGCTCCCGAAAACGTGCTTTTCAAGATTGGAAAGCCGGCGTAAAATATCGTAGTTTGTATTTCCAGCAGCAGGCTGCGGCTTGGACTGAACACGGGATTCAGTTCGAGCCGGCTGGGCATATTTCGCTTCCTCCAGGTCTTTCTCCAGCTGTTGAATATGTGTCTCAAACGCTTCATAGTCCTTGATGATTTCATCGAGAAACTGATCCACTTCGTCCTGATTATAGCCTCTCATGCTGGTTTTAAATTCTTTTTCATAAATATCGTTTTTAGTCAGCTTGTTTTTTCGCTCCATATAGGTCACCTCATTACCGTAATACTCTCATTTTTTCAGACATCCTGCTTTCTGTCAATTCCAGTCATCCAGCTCGTCCCGAACAGCATCTTCAATGTCGTCAGGGGTGATATAAATAACCGGATATCCATCCTGCTCCTGTCTTGCCTCTGCTGCTTCAAGATAGAACGAAGGCGTGCCGGGCTTTTCTGTGTCGTATAAAAGCAGCATTAAGTCTGTCTTCGCTACAATAAACTGGTTCTTTTGTTTTAATTGTGCCGGAGACTCATAAGGTCGCTCTGTAATCCAGGCCTGATAATCACTTTCTTGCCAGACAGTCTGATACAGCTCTTTTACCGCTTCCTGATAGCGCTCCTCCTGCTGCTGAAACGGAGCTAGCACAGCAAGCTGAATATGAAATCCGTCTCTCTTCATGTCGATGACGGCTTCGCCTGCCCAGAGTTCAACTCCTGCCTGACCGCTTATCACGACCCATTCCACGCCGTATTCATCTACTGCAGCTTCTATCTTTCTGCGCAGCGCCTTTTTTAAGAATGGCAGCTGCTCGTGACGTTCATTGAAAACGCCGATTTCGTGAGGCTTATAGCCGCTGATTGCCATAGATACTGCCATCTTTACCTCCATTTCCAGCTGGTACAGCGAGTAAATGAAAAGCTGCTCCGAAGAATCAGAATTCTACGAAACAGCTCATGCATTACTGAAAAAATACGACTGTGCCACAAATCACCGCAAAAAACATCGCTACTAATACTTTCGGCATACTCTTCTCTCCCTGCTGCTTGTTAACCACTATATATGTTAGCCAATAATAAGCAGAAAAGCAATACTGTACTTACCTGCGTCGCCTCTTTTTCTTCATCATGGATTCATGCACGAGTGTCCCAATGGAATTACACCCTTTCACTTCTGCCTGATCAAGCAGCTTTTCAAGAACCTCTGCGGTAATCACCGCATCATTAAGTGCATGGTGACGCCTGATTACAGGCATATGAAAGTGCTGAATGAGGCCGTCGAGACTGGCATCTGCATCAGGATAAAGCAGCCGGGCTGCATGAAAAGAGTCAAGTACATAAGGCCTTAAAACCGGGAGCCTCCAACGTCTGCAAAGCACCTGCAAAAACCGGACATCAAAGCTTGCTGGATGTGCAGATAAAAAACTTCCCTGCGAGAATCGAAGGAACTTAATAAGCATTTCCGGGAATACCATTCCGTTTGTCTTTATCTGCTCGTTATCGATACCCGTTAGCCCCGTGATCGACTTTGGAATTGTTCGGGCAGTCTGCACAAGTTCATAAAACTGATGATTTGGCTGGCGGATCGGCACAGCTCCAATGGAAATGATGTCATCTCCAAGAAATGGATAAAACCCTGTAGTTTCCACGTCAAACACGACAATATCAGCGCTGGAAGGGGTGGTCGTGAAATCCGGCAGCACCTGATTAAAGCGGATCACGCTGTTTTTTGCTTCCTGCATTGTCTCAGGATTTGCACGCGCCCAATCGTTCCGGTGTTTTAAAAACGGCTTGACGGAAGCTGCGGTCGAGCGCAGGGCGTGAAACCATGTCATGGCTAAATCCCCCTGCTGCGCTGAAAACTTAATTCACTCATCTGCTGCATCCGTTTCGCTACAATGAGCGCTTCCTTCAACTGGCGCCGATCTTCTTTTTCCAGCTCCATCGGAGACAATTCATTAGACAGTGGTCTGTCATGCTTGAGCTGGAAAATATTTCTGCGAAGACGGTGGTACAACAGCACATCCATTGCCAAGCGAGCATTCTTTACGTCGCGCGGATGAAAGACTTCCAGTTTTTCCAGCTGATCGAGTCTTGCGGAAGTTCCCGCCTCTTTAATCCCGTACCGGATTGCAAAGATTCGCACACCATTCACGATCTGCATCAGCGCCGATTTTTTTAAATCGATTGTCTTTTGTTTGCCTTTAAGCGTCAGCCTTCCGAACGTATTTACAGGAACTCGAAAGCGGATCGTATCCTTCATTAAGTAAGCGTGAAGCAGGCCTGCCTTTTGTATTCGCTCGGTAATTTCATCACGCAGCGATTCTGCAAGCGTAAAATCTCCGTACACCGGTCGGTAATCGATAAAAATGGTAAAATCACGAACTTCTTCCGCATCGCTCTCCTTTGCCCAGCGGTAAACTTCGCGCTTCCACTCATCTATTTCCCTGCACCAACGCCGTTCTCTGGCCATGATGCCGCCAGGGCATTCAGGAAATCCAGCTTCAACGAGCGCCTGATTTACTTTGCCGGCAAACCGATGAAAGTAATCCTCTACTCCCCGCCAATTATCTAAATGTTTGTAATTATCCAGGATAAGTCCGTTATCCTGATCACTGCTGAATGCTTGTTCTTTTCGTCCCTGGCTTCCCATAACGATAAAACAGAATTCAACCGGCGGGCTTCCGTACCCTTCTTTTTTCATTTGCTGCAGACAGAGCTGAATCATTCTCCGATGTATTTGGTCATTGTAGCTGGAAATAAATTCAGCCACTTCTGTCGGGTGCGTCCGCTCCTCAAGCAGCGCTTCTGTAAATTCGATAAACGAGCGGTGATGGTTGGGTGATACAGAAGCCGCATCACGGATGGTTTTCGCATGCTGAAGCGTATAGGATAAATGCAGATAGTGTGAATCCTGCAGCTGCAAAAATGATTCTGCTGTAAGCATACCTGCCGGTTTCTCTCCCCGCATTACCGGAACGATATCGACATAATCATCCTTAAAGAAAGTCAATACTTCATAAGAAAAGGCATCCTCTTGAATGGTAACCGGCTGGTCGTCCATCCAGCGTGAAACTTCTTCCTCGCGTGCCCCGTGGAGCAGCCCGCGAATCACCCTCTGCTGCGTTAACACACCTACAATTTCGCCGCGGCGGTTTGTGACAATCAGCCCTGCCGCATGATGCGAGGCAAGCAGTGTGGCGGCTTCATCAAGCGCCAGCTCCCGTCTGCATGTCAGCGGCCGCTCCATGATGGCATTCACCCTTGTGCGGAAAAGTCCAATATTTTCCCGGTCTCCTGCGCTTCGTTCTTTCTTTATTTCATCATAAAGTGATTTCATCCTGTCTCCAATGTTAGACAAAATGACTTCACTAAATGTTTCGTTTTCTCCCATTAATTCCAGCAGAACTTCACGCCTGATTTTAATCGTGTCACACGTTTCCAATGCCTTTACAGAGAAATTCATGCTTCCTCCTGCGAGCAGAATCATGACACCAATTAAGTCACCTGGATAATAAAACCGAACCGAGATATCTTTCCCGTCTTCCCGGTGTAGTATATTTTTCGCAAGTCCGCTTAACAAAAAATGAATTTCAATTTCTTCCTCGTCTTCGCGAAAAAGAAATTCATTTACCTCAAAAGAGCTTCTGACCGTTCTGTCTGCTATCCGCTGAAACTGCTCGTCTGACAGCAAATCGAATGGAAATGATCGTCTCATCATCGTCGTTTGTTCATTTAAAGATTGATTCATACGCGCTCCCTTCTAATACGATGCACCGCTGCGTTCGATCCTTTGACGCCGCTTCAACAGTTTTGCAGTAATGACAGGCTCCGGATTCAGCTGAAGGCCTTTTTGCACCGCTTCGTATGCAGCTTTCGTATTTTTCAATCGTCTTTCTTCGATCTTCGCCAGCTCTTCATAGTGCACGGCTGAAGGACTTGGAAAGCTTCGAATAAGTGCTGAAGCCTCCTCATACTGCTTCATTCGCTGCAAATGCTTCACCTTTGGAAGCAGTTCTTCAGCAGGCAGATGAATAGCCGGAACTTTGTGCCAGAATGGAGCTGCTTGCTCCGGATGCTTCAAATGATCCCACCAGCGAGCGCTTACAGAAAGTTCTTTCGCATCGGCAGCTCTTTTAGGAAAGAGCACTTTTTCAGCGAGAAGCACATACAGCTCCGCCAGAACCCGCACATCATGATCGTGGTGGTCGACAACTCCTGCGAGCTGCAGGGGATCTCCCTTTTCCAAATAATCAAAATAAAGCAGTGGTGCGAGACTTCCCGGCGTATCGTTTGTTCGCTTTTGCTGTAAAATATGTTCTTCGATGATTGATAATCTGCAGGATGGCAGGCGATCTTTCCAAAACCTTCTTGCAGCATGCAGCAGATCAATATGACCGGCTTCAGGGAGTAATGGTAGCCTGTCTCGTAAAAAAGCATGCCTTGATTTTACTTGCGGCCAGTCAAATGATTTTCCATTATAAGAGACAATAGTATCTGAAGCAGAAAAATCGTCTAAAAAACCTGCTAAAAAGGCCTGTTCATGCTCAGGCCCAGTCAACAAATGCTGCGTGACTTCCAGCGTGTGATCGACAAGACGGGCATATCCAATTAAGAAAATTTTTGTGCCAGCACCAGAGGCCAGCCCGGTGGTTTCAGTATCGAAAAACAGCAGGCTTTCCGGCTGATCGTGAAAACGAAGCGGATGAGCGTGGTGATGCAGCTCCTGCCATCTGCGGTGCACTGTCTTCATGCGAGTAACGAGAGATTCTGATACCGGATACTCCCGCTTTCGCCGATAGGAGACCTCCCCGTCCAGATAGAACGGATAAAATCCGATGGATGAGAAATCCGTTTCCTGATCCGGTATCACCGTCCGATGTTGGTCGGATCTGTCTTCTATTCCGCTCTTCATACGCTTCAGCTTATGTTTTAGCTTCATTCCAGTCCCTCCATCAACTTCCACATTACGTCTGCCAGGCGCTTTTTGACATTCCAGTCTTCCATTCCCTGTGTTCCCGTACAAGCAGGGCAACCATGACTGCAGGGACAGTGATCCACATAATCAGCCGTTTTCGACAGAACGCGCTCTGCCTGCTGGAAAATCTTCTGAGCAAGACCGATGCCGCCAGGATAACTATCATACAGATAAACGACCGGTCTTCCTGAGTGAACAGCTTTTACTTCCGGAACGGCATGTATATCGCGTTTATCACACATAACATGAACGGCTGCAACGTGAGAAAGAGCATGACAAAATCCTATCAGCAGCTGCTCGATTTCTTCGTCGTTTAAATCATCGAAAAATTCCGGTTCAAACTCCAGCATAAAACCGTTTGTATGAAGCTCAAGCTCCGGCAGATGGATCGGACCCGACCCAATATTCTCATACGTATCAAGCTTAATTTTTTTGAAAATTGTTGCCATCGCAGTTACCATAACATCTCCATACTGCATGGAACATATTCCGGTATCCCTGTTCTCATCTATGTCGAGGACGGTAAGCTTTACGGCTAAGTTGGCGTCAGTGAAATAATCGACTTCCACTTCCCGGACGTATGCTTTTTTTTCATCCCAATCGAGAAGTTCTACCTGATGCTGTACCCCCTCATGAAGGTATACCGCTTCATCGTGCAAAAGCGTCATGGCACTGAACGTATCCATTTCGCCGATTACTTGCGGTGTGCCTTTTTTCGTACGGTCAATGATTACAACGTTTTCCTGAGCAGCGGAACGGAGGCTGATCTCGTGAGCCGGAAATGCATCACTCATCCAATGCCACGTGTCATGACGATGATGGAGAACGCGCATTTCCGTCAAATAGTCCAGTAATTCAGCGGTATCTTCAGGCGTAACATCATCAAATCCTTCCGCTTCTTTAAACGGCAGCTCATAGGCAGCACATTTTATATGATCAGAAAGAATGATGAGGTTATTCTTATTGATTCGCGCCGTCTCGGGCGTATGATCAAAAAAATAGTCCGGATTTTGGAACACATATTGATCGAGCGGGGATGCGCCGGCAACCATGATTACAACCGACTCTCCCTGTCGCCGGCCGGCCCGGCCTGCCTGCTGCCAGGAAGAAGCAATCGATCCCGGATAGCCTGTCATAATACACACTTGCAGCTGCCCGATATCCACACCTAGTTCAAGCGCATTTGTTGAAACAACCCCTATCGTTTCTCCGCTCCTTAGACCTTTTTCAATTTCCCTTCGCTGACTTGGAAGATAGCCGCCGCGATATCCTCTGATCGACTGTTTTAACAGATCGTCCTTGATTAAATGCTGGAGGCGGCTCAAAATAATTTCAACACGAACTCTGCTTCTTGCGAAGACGATTGTCTGCACCTGATTTTTCAAAAATTCTGACGCCAGATCATTAACGACTTTCGTAGCGCTCTTCCGTATATGAAACTGTTCATGTATGATCGGCGGATTATAAAAAATAATATGTTTTCTCCCGCGCGGGGCGCCGTTGTCATCAACGAGACGGAAAGGCGAACCTGTCAATTCTTGCGCAAGCTCTACAGGATTAGCTATTGTTGCAGATGTACAGATGAATGTCGGACTGCTACCGTAATAAGCACAAATTCGTTTCAATCTTCTTATCACGTTCGCGACGTGTGAACCGAATACTCCCCGGTACGTATGCAGTTCATCAATGACGATTGTTTCAAGATTTTCAAATAACGAGATCCACTTTGTATGATGAGGCAGCACCGCAGCGTGAAGCATATCCGGATTTGTGATGACGACATGCCCTGCTTTTCGCACCTTTTGCCGAAGTCCGGCCGGTGTATCACCGTCATACGTATAGCAGTTTAATCCATTTTCCAATTCATCTGCGAGTTCGTTTAATTCAGTCATCTGATCTTGAGCGAGCGCTTTTGTCGGGAATATATAGAGCGCTCTCGCCGACGGATTCATATGGAAACGCTGTAGGACCGGTAAATTATAGCAGAGCGTTTTTCCCGAAGCAGTCGGCGTAACCGCTACGACATTTTCTTTGTTGGCAGCAGTATCATATGCCGTTCGCTGGTGACTGTAAAGAGACGTCACTCCGCGACGGTGCAGCCCATCTATCAGGTGCTGTGGCAGCTGATCTGGAAACGAGCTGTACTTCGCTTCTGTTTCTTCCATCGTATGCCAATACTCTACTTGAGGATCCAGCTTCAGCTCAGCGAGCAGATCCTGGAGATTTTTACGAAACATCATCTTAACGGTTCCTTTCCTCTGTAATAAAAAAACGGACGTCAACACTCGATTTTCTTCAGTGTAACCGAATATACGTTTGGACTGCAACAGCAGCCTTTCGTACAAAACAGACCCGATCCATGAAGGAACGGGTCTGTCAGAAAAAAGGGAGCTGGTCAGATCTGTTGAGCAGCTGCTGGCCGTTCGCGCGCAGCGCTTCAATTATACCCGGCAGCGCTTGAACGGTTACTTTCTTTTCGTGAAGCAGGATGATGGAATTCGGTTTTGCTGCTGATGCTCTGTCTACGATCAACTCTGCGTTCATCTGCGGATCCCAATCATAAGAGGACGTGTTCCAAAGGATCGTTTCCAACTTTAATTCCTCAGCAGCGTCACGAACAGTTCGGTTCAATTTTCCATATGGCGGCCTAAAATAAGTGACAGATTGTCCTGTCAGGTTCTCAAGCTCCCGCTTTCCAGTACGTAATTGGTAGCGCACGCGGTCAGGGTGCTGTTTGGTCAGATCAATATGATGATGGGCGTGTGTTCCAATTACGTGGCCGGATTGGAGTACCTTATCAAATGGACGCTTATGATGCAGGAGATGCCCCTGCCAGAAAAAAAGTGCCTTCACATGATAGTGATTCAAAATGGAAACGATCTCTTCTGTCTGCCTGCCTGGACCATCGTCGAACGTAAGCAAGATACAGCCGGTATTCCCTGGAAGGGTGCTCCACCCTTTTTCCGCTTTGAAGTTGACCTCAACTCCATCAGAGACGATTCATGGACTTTGATTCTGCTTCATCCTGAGAGAGCTCCTTTCCATCTTCAACTTGAAGCCATTGACGCACCGCTTCTTTAGCTGAACGCTCGACTTCGAAATTCAGCTCCCTCCTGTAAGGAAGGATTGTTCTTGCATGAGCAGGATGCAGTCCAATGACTACTGTCGAAATACCGAGCTGTTCCAAAATCAACAAAAAGTCACGAAGTTTTCCTACTGAAGAGCGATCAATGATGCCTACCCCTGTAAAATCAATTAACAGACGCTCCGGCTGCGCGAGATAAGTGCGGCTTAATACATTTGCCTGTATAGCCTCCAGCTTTTCTGATGATAAGTCACCAAAGAGCGGCACTATACCAAGATTTTCAGTAAGCTCAATAAAAGGACCGGACAATTTGTTAGACCGTTTAACTGCTTTCGACAGACTCTCACTCTTTTCGAAAAGTTCAAAATTTGTTTCTGTCAGTCTGCTCTGAAGCTTTTCAAGTTTGTCAGCGACCTGCAGATAGTTGTTCGAAGCAGGCACCAGAAGCACGCTCCAGCCTTCCTCTATTTTTGAAATAAAAAGTTCAAATAAACGAATGCCTGTATCTGTCACTACGTTCAGCTCCGACCGTTCAATCGATGCTTCAAATAAATAGCGGCACTTTTTAAGGCTGCCTTCATCAGCCAATGCATCAAAATAAGCCGGTTTTTTCGAAAAAAAGCGGGACGGATCATGCATCTCAAGTACGGCTAACTGCTTATTCAACTTAAATAACGGAAGTGGTATTAGATTGTTCATTCGCTTCATCCCGTCCAGTTCTCTCAGTAGTCTTAAACCACGCCGTAAGCTCATGTAAATCTTTTAAAAACGTCGTTTTTGCTGCAATTGCTGAAAAGTCGAATTTCGAAACGAGTCTCCCGCCTACAAGAATATCTGCCCCGTTGGACTGCTTATGAAAACCTTCTAGGTACCTGCTGAGCTCCTCAGCCCGGTAACTCAAGGAAAACGAAAGACCAATCACCGACGGGTTCCATCTCGACGCTTCTTCTAAAGCCAGCTCCACGGGCAGGTCGGACTGCAGAAATTTAACATTCCATCCGCGTTCCCGGAACAGAATAGACACCATTTTTAATCCAAGGTAGTGCTTCTCGTTCTCCATTGAGAAAAACAAGGCCTTTGGATCCGCGTCTATCTGCTTCGACTGACTGACAAGCTCATATTCCAACTGGGTTAATACAAAATCACACACCCCAGTGGCAAGGTGTTCCTCCGCTACCGTGATATCCCCTTGCTCCCATTTGTAGCCGATTGTATACATGCTAGGTGTAATAAGATCTTGAAACAAGGCGAGGCGGCCGTTTTCTCTTCTAACATCACGGACGATCGAAAATGCAGCCCCATGATCACCGTCCAGCAGAGCCTCTGTAAATGCTTGTGTTTTATTATTCATGAGGGGGTCTCCCTCCTTGTTGGATAATAGTCATGCAGCCGCATGATGCAACTGATGTTTTATAAGTCTATCATACAACAGCACCCGATTCTACTGGACGTGTACGAAGGTTATTTTAAAAAGTCATGTATTAGTTTCCGGATGTGAGTATCAAGGGAGGCAGACTCATTTAGCAGCTGGTGACGGCCGTTTTGGAGCAGGACAATATCCGGCTTTTGTATTTTCTGCTTAAAAAAACGCATATTTGTTCTCCAATCAACTGTGGTATCTCTCATACCCTGTAAAATCAGGACGTCATCCTGATAAACCGGCATGTTATCCATGTCACCATGCCAGGCAGCAAGAGCCTGCAGCCAGCTGTTATAAATCCACCTGCCTTGAAGCGGATCTCGTTTAATAAATTGATTGTAAACCCGATCACCTGAATTTTTTTTAAATCGCCTTTTCTGACGGCCTTTCCATTCAGGCAGGACCTTCAGTGCCCGCCTGGCCGCTTTGTAATTAAACGGGAAATACAGCGGTGCAGCCAGTACGAGGCGGCCCAGCTGATTTTTTTGCGATTGAGCTGCCTGCATCAGGATAGAAGCACCGGTACTGTGTCCAATGCCTGCTGCTGGATATATGCCTATATCTCCAGAACAAACAGTTGCAAGCTGAACCGCTTCAATATAATCATCAAACGTCTTTATTGTTCCGCGATGGCCTGCTGACTGACCGTGTCCAGGCAGATCTATCGCAATTACACAGTAGCCAGTCGCTACAAGCCAGTTAATAACTCTTGACAACCCGCCAGTGTGATCCAAAAATCCGTGTACGACGAAAATTGCAGGGTTGGAGTGCACTCCAAACACCTGCATGAAAACCGGATGCTTTCCCGGGGTATACCCGCATCGGTAATACATATCATCAGCCGGCAGCTGATAATAGTCTAAATAAGCTAAAAGCGCCGGATGATGACGATGCGGACATTCCTCTTTCAAACTAAGATTTTTCTGTGCAATACTGCTGCCGTCGTACACGCTCAGGTAGACCCCTTCAGTTCTTTCAGCTTGTCGACGAGTGCTTTCCCGTATGCCGGTAAATCCGGGGGGCGCCTGCTGGAAACCAAGTGACCGTCAACTACAATTTCTTCATTTACCCATTCAGCACCTGCGTTCATCATGTCATGCTTAATTCCCGGTGTACTCGTTACTTTTTTACCACGGAGAATATCTGCTGAAATGAGTACCCAGCCTGCATGGCAAATTTGACCGATGAGACGGTTATGGTTATTCATAAACGTAACCATATCCAGTACATCCTCATAACGTCGTAATTTATCAGGCGCCCATCCTCCTGGAATCAGTATTCCATCATACTCTTCGATTTGAATCTGCTCAAATGAAAAGTCAGACTGAACCGGAACCCCGTTTTTTCCGATATACGTCTTTTCTGCTTCTTTACCTGCGATGTGGCAGATTACACCTTCCTCCTGCAACCTGTAATGCGGATAAATTAATTCGGAATCTTCAAAGTCATCTTCTATCACGGTTAGAATTTTAGTCTCTTTTAATACCACTTGTTTTTCCTCCCTTTATAAATACGTTTTCTCATTTTCCTTACCCTGGTTTGCAGCGGAACTAACGTCCGCATCTTTATTAAGGAAAGTTAAA
The DNA here is from genome assembly GCF_052061695.1 of Alkalicoccus luteus. Lineage (NCBI taxonomy): Bacteria > Bacillati > Bacillota > Bacilli > Caryophanales > Bacillaceae > Alkalicoccus > Alkalicoccus luteus. The sequence goes on along the minus strand of NZ_JBPZEY010000002.1, from coordinate 259,192 downwards.
GTTGCATATCCTGATAAAGTTCGTCTAAAAACCGAACAAGGAAATCATGCCGACGCTCAGCCTCTTTTATGGCGGTTCTTGTATGAAGCGTGTCTTTTATTTTCAGTAATTTGTCGTAAAAGTGCTGAACTGCACTTTGTCCATCTCCAGTTAACCGGTGGCCTCGATCTCCGGCAAACATGAAGCACCTGGCTATCCCAATCGCACCGATGCTGTCCAGGCGGTCCGCATCCTGTACAATTCGTCCTTCAATTGTTTGAGGTTTACCGCCTTTCGAGAATGAAATTCGTACACATTCCGACTGGACCTCGTTTAATAAATCGGTGATAGTAGGGAATTGCGCCGTTAACTTGGAGAAAGCTTCCATGCCGGAATCAACGTCTAATTTGTGATCACCAACATCGTGCAGGATCGCAATCAATTCTGTCTTCTGAGGTAAGCCGTCTTCTTCCAAGCATATTTTCATTGCTGCATGATGCACACGTTTCGTATGTTCAATATCATGTCCGCTTGCATCGTGCTTAAAATACGTATCAGCTGTATGCCAGGCTGCGTCAATTAGACTGTTCGTGTAAGGCATTAGTCAACTCCTGCGTCGTATTATGTAAATAAATTGCTGTCAGCATTTCCACTTAATAATTTTCCAGTTACAACGTGAATGTATCCGTTCATTCGATAAAACATTGGTATTTTGTAAATTGTACCAGAGTTAGTTCTGCTGTAAACAAAAAAAGCTCCCGGCATGCCGGAAGCTTTTCACGGGTATAAATGATAAAGCCTTATCGTGCTCGAGCAAACGTCATCTCCTGGTCACACTCATCGCACTGCTGAACGTAAGACTCGTGCATCTCATCCAGCTGGTTTCCACACTTTGTACATTGCTTCGGGGGCAGGTTTCTGAAAAACTCAACGCTGGACATCATCATAAGGTAATCCCTCCAATAATTTATGTTATTTGTATTGTATTATAACAGAATTTAAAAATCAACCCCTTTTATATAACATTTTTTTAAAAATAAGTGTATGTTTTTACGATTCCAACCCTGACGGCTTATTTAAGCCGTTCTCCCTTATTGAACTGTTACAAAACAGTTGTTTTCTGAACGTCAATCTGTGTCAGCTCCATTAAAAAAAGCAGAAGCCTATTTATAAGGCTTCTGCGGACATCAAAAATGGTATTGGTTTTATATGAGCGAAGAGGATCACACCTTCTCTATAACCAGCAGATCATTTACAGCTCCGATCAACTGATTTATTTCCGGTTTACTGATCTGTGCATCTGCTCCGACTGCTTCACCTTTATGAAACAAATCTGTTGAAATCAGGGAAGAAAAAATAATAACCGGCAGTTCCCCATGCTCCTTCACCTTTTTTGTCAAATGGTGTCCATCCATTTCCGGCATTTCTATATCTGTGATCAGCAGCTGGAATCGGCTGCTGTCTTCCTCCAGGAGGTCCCATGCTTTTTTGCCTGAAGAAGCGATTGTAAGGCGGCTGAATCCTGCGCTTGATAACGTATCTTTCAAAAGCCGCTGCAGCATCGAAGAATCCTCCGCTATTAAAATCGAAGCGTCTGCGCTCGCCTCTGCTGCTAAATTGTCTGGTGCTCCGATAAAGCCTGTTGAAGGGAGAATGTCATGAACGATACGCTCATAATCGAGCATAAGAATCAGTTTTTCGTTCAGTTGAATAATTCCCGCAGTCATTTGTTTATCACCGGATTCAAGTTTATCCGGACTTTCAATCTGTTCCCACGATACCCGGTGAATGCGGGATACAGTCGTTACTCGGAATGCGGCCTTTCGATTATTTAACTCTGCAATAATAAATTTACTTTCTGATTTATCATGTTGGTGGTTTCCAAGCACCTGTTCAAGATTGATGACGGGGATAATTTCTCCTCGTATATCCGCAATACCTTCACAATCCGGATGGCTGTGCGGAAGCGGCGTAACTTGTTCCGGCTGAAGTATCTCCCTGACTTTCATAACATTTATACCATACAGAGCTCCTGCCGCCTTAAATACAATTATTTCCAGCTCATTCGTTCCGCTTTCTAAAAGTATATTAGATTGTGTCATAACATCCTCCTTCGATATACTGAACATCTAGTTGTCTCAGAGTTTATATCGGAAGAATCATCTCACATTTTAAACTTTATACGCAGTACTTCAGCTGCAGTTTGGAAAATGACGTTTGATTTGGAACCCATTTCATTTTATAATAGTACAGACTCGAGAAAAAATTGGAGGTAGGCATTCATGCTCAGTAAACTTTTTCCATTTAGCCTTACATTATTCATTCTCATGCTTCTTCCTGCTGTAACCGTATTCGCAGAAGAAAACGGGGAGGGCGGAACAGGATTTACGGAAATTATTTTTACGATCGTCGGTGTAGGAGCTATTGTTCTGTTTATATTTTATATGTTCAGAGACAACGCAAAATAAAACTGTACATACGGATAAACCCGGACTGCCGCTTAGACAGTCCGGGTTTTAAGATTAGCCTTCAAAAGGTTCAAGTATTTCCACATTTTCGATAATGACATCTTCTTGCGGCATATCTGCCCCTTCTGTCTCTACAGATGCGATCTCATCTACTGTATCCATCCCGGATACTACATGACCAAACACGGTGTGACCTCCATCTAAATGGGGTGTGCCGCCTGCTTCAAGATAGTATTGAACTCGTTCTTCAGAAAAACCGCTGCCTTCAAACATTTCCTCTGAAAGTTGATCTTGGTCAGCATGAACAATGAAGAACTGGCTGCCATTCGTGTTAGGTCCGCTGTTAGCCATGGATACTGCCCCTTGAAAATGGGCAAGCGATTCATCAAATTCGTCTTCAAATGGCTCTCCAAAGGCACTTTCCCCACCTGTACCAGTACCGGTAGGATCTCCTCCCTGAATCATAAAGTCTTCAATTACCCGATGAAAAATGATCCCGTCATAATAATCATCCTCGGCAAGGGTGAAAAAGTTCTCAACTGCCAAAGGCGCCTGCTCCGGGAAAAAGACTATTTCTATATCTCCCAATGATGTTTCCAGAACAGCACGAGGATGGTCTGCCAGATCACCATCCATTTGTGGCATTTCAATGGATGCTTCTTCAAGGTTTTCCTCTTCCTCTTCTTCCGCTTCCTCAGCTTCTGAAGCGGTCTCCTCATTGCTGTTCGATTCATTGATCTCATTATTCTCTGTATTATTGTTATCCGCGCCTCCGCACGCAGTTAAAAAAATACTTAAACTTAATAATCCCACTGTACGTTTCATCCAGCATCTCTCCCTTCAACGTCTTATTTTACTGGGAGGGTGCAGGAAAGACAAGCGGTTTTATACAGACTTCATTTTCGTAAAGACTTTTTTTGCATTAGCATAAAACACTTTTTCATGATGTTCCTTCGGGATCATAGATTTGATAAATGAAATGTATGGTTTCATAGGTACAAGAGGCCAGTCTGAGCCAAACAGCAGCTTGTCGTAGCTGTCAGCAAATGCAAGTGCATGCTTAAAGTGGTCGAAAAAATGCGGGGTTTGTACAATTCTCGTGAGCTCTTTTTCATCCCCAACGATAAGACCGGATAAATCTGCATAAACGTTTCGATTTTTATAAACTACTTCTGCCCCATCCAGCATCCACGGGTCTCCAAAGTGAGCTAAAATAAATGTAACGTTTGGATGCCTGACGGCGACTTCATCTATAGCAATCGGATGTGCATATTTCAACAGTCCTTTTTCAGAATACGTATCTCCTGTGTGAAAAACGACAGGTACCCGGTACTTTTCAGCAAGTTCATAAATCATGCGATACCTGCTATCCATCGGATCCACGTAATAATACCCTAAATAAAGTTTAATGCCGACTGTTTGAGGATGCAGGAGTTCTTTTTCGAGTCGCTTTATTTCAGACGGTGTCATGCGGTGCGGGTTCACTCCGGCACAGGAATAGACGTTCGGCAAAGGACGGCTCAGCATATTTAATCGCATCGGGGTTGCGGCATCTGGATCGGGAAACCCATCGCCGCCTTCCAGCTCTTCCAGCCCCATACCGATGGCTGCAGAGATACCAGCCTCCTGCATTTCTGATTCCAGCCCTTCGATCGAATAGTGAACGTGTGAGATCGTCTTCGCTGTTTTCAGAAAACGATCAATGTACGAAAGATGAATGTGGGCATCGATGATTTTCACAACCGGTCTTCTCCGGTTTTTTCATCCTCCAGCCTCGCCTGCTCGTAAGCATTGGTGAGCACACCTTGTATGGAGCGCCCGCGATCCTTCTTACGTTTTCTAAATTCATTGTACAGCTCTTCACCAGCGTATCCTTCGTCCAGAAGTGTGCGAAGCAGCATATCAGAAAGATCTTCTTTCTTTGCAACAATTTTACCTTCTATATGAACTACAATGCTGTCATTCAGTTTAAACACATCACGGATCATACAGTACACAGTGGCAGGATCATTTGTTTTTTTGGTAATGGTTACTTCCGCCATAAATCGTGTCTTATCTAAACGATAGCCTTCGAAAAACGATTGCAGACTCACATCTGTTACGGCCTCAAGCAGCCAGTTTTTGTCAGCCTCTTCTTTATTTATAATCAATCCATCGACTAGCGGGATGTGCCGGCCCTTAACGGTTTCGCCTTCCTCCGGAGGATTTTCAAATAAAATAGTCATGGAACAAAGCCGGAATGTTTTCATACAAAACACCGTCCTTATGAAGAAAATAGTTTTTGCTTGCCGGTCTTGTAACGAAGCCAGCAGCTTTTTACAGTCTGCCAGGTTAAAGGAGTGATATTCATGTTAAGGAAAGCGGATATTTACTTTGATAACAACATACAACAAGCGAAGCCGGGCGATCATTATATTGTGCGCATCAACCAGGACCCGCAGTCATTAAGGCTGACCCCTGCATCATTAACGCACGTATGCTCGCATTACAATGTCGTCGTGCTTCACTTAAACATATCGACTAACGATGCGTTTCAACAAGGCACCAGCGTCAGTCGAACAGCTTTCCTGTATGAGCTGTTTCTTCATGCAGCTGAACCGTACGGCACTGATGTTCAAGTAGCTTCTGCAAGCTTACCGAAAGAAAAAGCTGCAAAAAAGCACGTCACTTCCGTGCAGACGTGGTTTGAGAAAACAAAAACTCCTGCATCGTATTTATCGAGAAGCTACTTTACGTTTTTACCGAAGCTTTTTCACTCGTTTATTCTAACGAAGCAGCACGAAAACACAGTTCTCATAAAAATGTTTGGGAAAACAATGCTTCACTTGGAGCATGATCCAACCCCGTTCTCCCCAGAAGTTGATGCATGGATCGTAAAAGGCGGACTGCTTTCTCACAGAGACAACCGCTCCAAAGCCCGTCTTTGGTTTATGAGATCGGATTTGAAGCCTGGTTTAACATATGCAGCAATCACTCACTTCCAACCAGCCATGCCGTGGATGCTTTACAAACTCATCCAGGCTCCGCTTCATCAATTCGTTATGAAGCAGTTCGCTGAAAAAAGATACAGACTCAGCCGTCGTTTCCGACGGGATCCGCGTCACTCATCAACTCCGAACTAAGAGCATTTTCTAAAACCGGCCGGAATTCATCCAGTTGAAAACTTCCGGCCGCAATTGCTCCTGAGCCGGCCGCATAAACAGGAACAATACTCCTCTCTAATTTAAATTCACCAGGGTCCTGAAACAAAAATGGGAGGCCGGCTCGCGATAACTGCTGCCGGGATTGCACTGCCATCTTATCGCGGTGATGCGTCCAAGGAAACTGTGATAGTTGATAGAAGCTGTACACAGCACCGGCTGCCGGGATAATTGCTGCGACAGGCTCATCAAACAGTAGCACGCCGCTTCCTGCTGCAAGAATTCCTACGGATGCTATAAAGGTGCCTAGAATCATCGTATGATCGACTGCATAACCTTCTCTAACAAGGTCCTCTTTGATTAGTTCCTCGTACCGTTCCAGTTGAAGACTAAATTCACCACGACGCGATTCATCTGCCAATTGGAAGCGGATGTCATCCGGCGACAAGCGGCCATCTGTCGCGTAAGAAAAAAGCCACTTCAACAAAAACGTTTCGTGTGCCATTCCCTGTTTCGGACGAGAAGATTGTAGAAGGACAGCGCCCGTTCCAAGCTGAACCGGTACAATCCACTGCCGCTTTTGCAAATAGCTGAGCATGTCCATTAATGCACGTGCAGAATGGGTTTTTTTATAAGCCTGCACGTACATAGCCGGGGTAATACGCGGACCGGGACGAAGCTGTTGTTTGGCTCGGTAGAGCACGATAACAGGACTGATGGCTACCATAAGACTTACTGCTGCGTAAATCAGGATCATACGAATTGCTCCTTTCTCCGGTCTATAAAAAACAAGACAACAAAACCAGCTGCAAACAGCACATAACCAATAAGGTAAAATACAAACATGTCAGTGTTTCCAATCCAGACAGGAGCTGACAGCAGCGACAGCATCCAGACCATTGATGCATTCCCCACAAGCGTTGAGAAAAAATAAGTTCTCTTCGATATTCGGGAAACCGCAGCCGCTGCAGAAATAAGGTTACTTGGCATAAAAGGGAGGCTTCTCAGCAAAACAATGCCGTAAAAGGAATACGATTGTATCAGTCTCTCTGCGCGGGCAAACCTGCTCCTATTATTTCGCCAGAAACGCTCATAATACCTCCCGCCAAATTCATGCACAATTGAGAAGCAGAGCAAGGAACCGGCAGCTGTGCCGGTCAGGCTGTAAAAAAAGGCTTCGGGAACAGGAAAAAGAAGAAGATGCACAGCAATAATCACGATAACTGGGAAGAGTGTAAACAATTGCTGAACAATAATGAGCGGAATGGTTAACAACAAAAAATAATACCGATTCGCTTCCGCCATCATGATAATTTCATCCAGCTCTTCATTTCGCAATAGAGATATCGTATCCCATTGAACGTACATTAGCAGAAAAAGTGCTGTAATGACTGCAGCATATATCCATTTGCCTATACTCATTTGCCCCCCTCCTTTTAACAAATATTGAATACATATCCGACGTCTTATACCCAGTATAATCGAACCGAAACGGTTTCACGACTCTTGAGGCTCAGCTTGATGCTTTCTGTAAAGCAGCGATCCAATAAAACCGGCAGCGGCCATGATCGCCATAAGCACGTATAAGAACCGTACGTCAGCTGCTTCAATAACAGTTCCCCCAACCGAAGAACCAATTACGCCGGATACTCCAAAAAATACAGAAATTAAAAGTAAATGTGCTGTCGACATCAATTCTTTCGGCGCCAGCTTTCCTACATACTGAATAGCTGTTAAATAAAGCATGGCAAATGCGATACCATGTGTCGGCTGAATAAGCAGTATCATATAAGGGTCCTGTGCAGCGGCCAACAGCGCCCATCGAACGGTATAAACCGCAGCGGCGATAGAGATCAGTGTAAGGGGCTGATATCGCCTCATCCAATACACACTTCCTGCAAACATTGCTGCTTCCGCTGAGACACCAATAAACCAGGCCCAGCCGATAAGTGCCTCGTTTCCGCCCAGCTCTACCATATAAAGTCCGATAAAGGTGTCATTCATCCTGTGAGTTAAACTGATGGAGAGGATAAATGCTAAAAATAGCAGGAGTTCCCTGCGTCCGAGCAGTTTAAAGGCATCTTTCAGTGATGCTTTTTTAGAAGCTGGCACGCTGTCCGGTGAGCGGAATGCCAACAGAAACGCTCCAGTAATAAACAGCAAAAACACATAATAGATCGATTGAATACCCGTATAGCTGAGGACATACCCACCGCCAAGTGAAGCAGTAGCAAATCCAATAGAGCCCCACATTCGGATGCTCCCAAACGATATTCCGGTTTCTATTGCTTTTTTTTGAGCGAGGCTGTCACCCAGACCTCCGGCTGGAGATAAAAACGAGAAAAACAAGTAAACGGCTGGAATAAGCAGCAAAAACTGCTCAAGCTGAAACATGACTGCTCCTACAAAAGCGGCTCCTGCCAAACAAATCAGGAGAATCAGACGAACTGTTTTCCATTTATCGCTCATAAAACCCCAGAAGGGCTGTGCAGCAATAGCAGCTGCAGGTCCTACGGCCATTAACGTACCTATTTCAGACGGGGATAAGCCCATCGATTGAAAATAGACTGGCAGATAGCTGATAATGATCGTCATTGACGCGTGAAAAAACAAAAGTGTGCCCTTTAAATTATGAATCGCATTCATTGCTGTTCCTTTCAGCTGTTTCCGACTAGGGAACAGCGTTAACATTGAAAAAGCCCGTATGTTTAGTCATCATAACGGGCTTCAGTCTTGTCCATTCGGTGTCGTCATCTCATCATAAATCTGCTTTTTTTGCAGAAAAAGAGCGATTTGATTATATACTTTGAAGTAAATGTTTCATCCTCAGCTTGATTCTTACATCCACATCTTTATCACGTGATAACCGCTTGCTTACATGAACCAATTTTGTTCATACAAAAATAACGGATCTACATCAATAAATAAAAAGTGGTCACTGTGAAGCGGATGCGAATACGTAAGAATCAGCTCATTTGTCTCAATGTCTCTGTATTTATCTGACAGCATGCCATTGCGGTTGAATGCCATTCGTGACATATGATCGAGAAAATAGACTCTCCAGCTCCAATTCTTCCCCTTTGCCTGGTCATCCTTTTTCCATTCTCCGGAACGCTTCGTCCAGTTAGCGGACAGCTGGTAACCGTACTCATCACAGATGTACATTCGAAAGGCTTCCTTATGGAACGTGCTTGCCGCATCTCTCATCATTTTTTCAGAATCTTTTGTTTGCACGAGCTGACGCAGGTTATCATCCATCCGCTTAACGAATTCCCGTTCATGCTTCAGCCTGCGGCTGTGGCGGTCAATAAAGCTGTGAATGTCAGCTCGAACGGTTTGCTCGAAAACGCTGCTATTCAGTACCTCTTGTACTTCCCTTCCAAAGTATTCTCCCTGATAATAATAGCCGCCATATCTCCACGCAACATGAAACTGCTCTGCGTCTTCGATCCCTTTAAAATGAAGCGATGCGCCAATTTTTCTCGCAAAATAGGAGAGCGTATCAAGTATTTCACTGTACGTAGTGTAGGAACTGGACGTTTTTAAATCGGAAACATCTATTTTTATGATATTAGGTTCTAACTTAGCAAACTGCTCCAAATGTGTATCCGCAATTTTTATGTTATCAAGACTGACTTCGTAGCCGGAGGCCTTTAAGTACAATATCGAGTGACTTAATTCATCAAGACGCCCCTCGAGCCCGGCTGAGTTTATTTCCACGACAAACTGACTTGCCTCAAGCCCCCACCCTTGGAATTCCTGCAGCAGCTCCATCAAATCTTCAATGGCATCCAATTCAGTAAAAACTTCCGGCAGCATATTCATAAACAGCTTTACTGCTTCCTGCTCATTTAAAAGCTTTTCAGCGGCAAGCCTGTACAGCTGCTTATCCAGTTCCCATTTTAGCGAGATATCATTATCAGCGGAGGTGAAGAAGGCTTTTAACGGAATGGTTTCCCCATTTTTATGCATGCATCCAATCACTTCATATCCGGCAATTCGGTATTTTTCAGCACCGATTATCGGTTTAAGCGCCGCATCGATTGAATTATAATGTTGTCGAATATCATCTTCATTCATTGACTGAGGCCCCCTTCAACAAAAGTGAGAATTCGGACCGCTTCTTTATATGGAAGTGGCGAAGCTCCTAGAGATTCTCCTGGTCTGCCGAAAGATTCGTGGTGATAATCCGTCCCGCCTGTTTTTAAAAGGAGCCGGGAATCGGTTTCTGCTTCTTCCGCCATTTTTTGATAACGAACTATGTCTTCAGCATGATGATCACGATGGTAAATTTCAATGCCGTCCAGCCGGCAGTCCCGAAGCCATTCGCTGACTGCGGGGTCCAAGCCGTAATATACAGGATGAGCGATAACAGAAAAACCTCCTGCTTCTTGAATCAGGGACGCTGCCTCAAGCGGATGAACTTCTTCCCGCTTCGGCACGTAACAGGGCGCCGAGGAGCCGACATAGCGACTAAATGCATCTTGAATGGAGTGGGCGAACCCATAGTGTACCAGTGCTTTGGCTAAATGAGGGCGTGCTGGAACAGACCCTGTGACGAACTGGAGGACATTTTCTTTCGTTAAGGATGCCCCTTGCTTACGGCACAGCTCCAGCATTCTCTCCATCCGATCCGTTCTGTCATCGCGCATTCGTTTAAGATAGGTCTGAAGTATCGTGCTGGTTTCATCAAAACCGTATCCAAGAATGTCGACGCTTACGCCATTAAATGAAGCAGAAAGCTCTATACCGTTAATAAAGGTAATGCCTTTTTCTCTGCATGTCATTCGTGCCTTTTCTAAGCCCTCTGTAGTATCATGATCCGTTAGAGACATGATAGTCACTCCGGCCTGCCACTGCTTGATAACAAGTTCTTCAGGACTTAAGAAGCCGTCTGAACAAGTGGAGTGACAGTGAAAATCGGCGCTGCCTGTCACCCCTGCCACCAGTAATCGTGAACCGTCACAGGCAGCTGCCGCTTGTGCTCCGTCTGAAGGTAGCGCTGTTCAAGGTTTTCTCTGGCTTCCGGCTCAATTTCTTTGCCCTCCAGATAATCGTCGATCTGTTTATAGGTAATGCCCAGTGCTTCTTCGTCTGAGAGGAGCGGTCTGTCACTTTCCAAGTCTGCTGTAGGTGCTTTTGTGTATAGTCTTTCCGGCGCCCCCAGTTCTTTTAACAGCAGCGCGCCTTGGCGCTTAGTAAGCCCGAAAAGCGGTGCAACATCGCATGCGCCATCACCAAACTTCGTATAAAAGCCAGTTACTGCTTCAGCTGCATGATCAGTACCAGCTACGAGGCACTGATAGTGGGCTCCCAGATCATACTGCACCTTCATACGTTCTCTAGCTTTCGTGTTGCCTCGGATAAAATCGGAAATGTTTTCATCTGTAGCTGCTTGAAATGCATTTACAGAAGCATCGACTGCTTCTTTTATATTTACTGTCACTGTCTTAGATGGTGCAATAAATTCGAGTGCCTGTTCAGCATCTTCTTCATCCTGCTGAACACCGTAAGGAAGCCGTACAGCAAGGAATGTAAAATCCGCATGTTCTTCTTCTTCATTAAGTTCATTAACTGCAGCTTGAATCAATTTACCGAGCAGGGAGGAATCCTGCCCGCCGGAAATTCCGAGCGTGTACCCTTTCATTCCGGACTTCTTCAAATATGCTTTTAAAAAATTTACTCGTGAACGGATCTCTTCTTGCACATCAATTTCAGGCTTTACTTGAAGCTCGTGAATGATTTCTTTTTGAAGATTATGCATGCTACCTCATCCTTTCATGGTTACTGCCTGCTCTCATCCGGAGCTTCAGCAGTTTTTCAAGCTCTCCCTCTTGTTCTAATATACGGAATTCATCGGCTCCAATTAAATCAAAATGCGGATAAAGCCTGTCTTCATGAATCCACGTCTCATGCAGTCCATAAGTCAATCCCCATTCAATCAGCCGGCCTCTGTCCGAACAGGCTGCCTTCGTAACGGTATTATACTGTGGAAAGCGTTTGTCATACCAGAAGTGTGTCAGAAAGGCTACGTTGCCGGAGCGGACGGATCGCTTCCATGCAGCCAGCTCTTGTTTGGTGACCCCGAAAGCCATTCGTTCCTCATCCCTTTCCTAAAGCCTTCTCCCATGCGTCTATCATACCACGAGCTTTTATGGGTGTGAAAAGGACTGAACCGCTTTTTCATACACCTGATGCCAATGGGGATATTTTTTCTTCATGCTTCGCGGACGAAAACGATCAGCATCAACCAGCACATGTTCACTCTTACCGGTCATACAAAGCCTTTCTCCAGCACTGATTTCGTAGCTGTATGTAACACGCAGTCCGTTATAACTCGCGACTCTCGTCTGCACCGTTACCGTATCTCCGAATTTTGCGGGCGCTTTATAAGACGCCTCAATGGAAGTCACCGGGGCGAGTATGCCCTCTTCTTCCATATCATGGTAAGGAATGCCAAGCTGGGCCATCAGAGCTGTACGTCCTACTTCGCACCATATGAAATAGTTTGCGTGGTAGACGACACCCATTTGATCGGTTTCTGCGTAGCGCACAGGAATCTCCGTTTCATTTATCATCATGCTTCCTCCTTCAGTCTGGTGAAATCGGCCATCATAAGCTCATTGATACTGCGTGATTCATTCTGCAGATAAGCAGCAGCGTGCTGCTGTACAGCTTCACTGACTGCATCTTTCATATCCCTTGCGTTCCCTGAGAATGTTTTCCCGTTTAATGCCTCGCGAAGCTGTTCTGCCGTTTCGTTGCTTACCTCATACCCGAACTTTGAGACGTGATGCAGCAAGATTCGATGAAGCTCATCCGTCCTGTATGGAGGGAACTGAATTTGTTTTTTAAATCGGGAAGTAAGACCAGGATTTGATTGAAGAAGCTTTTGCAGCGGCTCTTCATACCCTGCCAAAATAACGACCAGGTTTTCACCATACTTAGTCATTTCTTCTACAAGTGTATCGACAGCTTCTCTGCCGAAATCGTCACCCGGACGATAAAGCGAGTAGGCTTCATCAATAAACAATACTCCTCCGAGAGCTTTTTTAATTATTTTTTTTGTTTTCAATGCCGTTTGTCCCGAATAACCAGCCACCAGATCGGCCCGGCCTGCAGTGATTAAATGTCCGCGCTTAAGAAAGCCAAGCTCTCCCAATATTTGCGAAAAAAGAGAGGCGACAGTTGTCTTACCAGTTCCAGGCGGACCGGTAAATAACGAATGAAGCTCTACTGGGACAGGAATATAGCCTTCATCTCTTCTGCGCTGCTGTACCTGTGCAAAAGAGGCCAGTGTCATTACTTCACGCTTCACCTCATTTAGACCGATTAAGTTTTCTAATTCAGCCTGGGGTTCCTGATTGATGGCTTCAGTTGACTTACGAAAAGAGGCCGGCTGCAGAACTGCCAAATTATCTTCTGTAAAAGCTTGCTGCTCAGCAGCTTCCGCCCCCTGAGTGAAAACTGCCTGTCGAATGATTTCCTCCGCAGTCCTCGCATTTCCAAAACTTTCGTCAACCATTTCTTCTTCAAGACGCTGACGAATGATCGGATAAGTGTCCTCGTGCAAGATAAAGTCATTGTCCAGCGCAGCTTTTTCAGCTATTTCAATTAGCTCTTCCATGCTGTAATCAGGCAGGTGAATAAAATTCTGCTGCGGAAAACGGCTGCGAAGTCCAGGATTAGCCTCCAGAAAACCTCGCATGTCATCTTCGTATCCGGCGAGAATAACTGCAAATGTACCCGCAAACTCTTCACTCGTCATCGCTGCAACAAGTGTATCTACAGCTGTTTGGCCGTAGTCTGACCCGGAGCTGTCCTGACGAAAGAGCGTATGTGCTTCATCAATAAACAAAACACCTCCTGAAGCCTGCTCAATGACCGCTCTCGTTTTTTCTTCTGTCTGCCCTACAAATGCCCCGACGAGCCGGGATCGATCTGCCTCGACAACCGATTCTTTCGGAAGCATGCCAAGCTGATGATAGATGCTGGCAAGCAGCCGGGCAACAGTCGTTTTTCCAGTGCCGGGATTCCCGGTCAGAATCATGTGCAGACTTCTTGTGTTGCTGCTGTAGCGGCCAGTTCGCTCCCGTTCCTGTTCAAACTGCAGATAGAAAAACAGCTGTTTCACTCGGTTTTTAACTGAATTGAGACCGGTCATTGCTTCGAGTTTCACAAGTGCATCCGGCTGATCGTTCTGATGATCTTCATACTGGCTGTTCCATGCATCAGCCAGTTTCATAACCTCGTGAAGCTTTTGATCCAGCTCATTTTTAGCGCTTTTAGAGGCATAAATGCCGCTGATTGATGAGCTGTAAGCTTCAGCAGCATCATACGCCTCTTTTACGGCTTTCGGCATCTTATCCAGTAAGCCGGTAATGATAGTAACCGTTGCAGCTTCCTCGCTGTCATGATCGATTGAACAAACCTTTTCTGCTTTCAGCTGATACGACTGGAACATGTTTAATGTTTTTCTAGCCTGTTCTAACTGATGCTTCATTTTTTCTGCTGATTTCTTCTTTCCCTGCGCGTGATCAGTTTCTCTTATTTTGGGAAATCCTCCGGCAAACCAATCCTGCTCAAACACACGGTAGAGTAATTTTTGCACGGTGATGCACGCATTTTCTGATGGCTCTCCATGCTCGAATACATCATTTAAGTAGGCATCTGCCCGGTCATCCATCGTTTGTTTACGAATATACCGGGCAGCAGCAGCTAAAGCCTTCCATTCTTCTTGCGCAGGATCATCGGTTGGAAGAGATGATAATATACGGATAATTTGATTTTCGTTTAACAGCTCCAGAGGCTGATGCTGAAGCTGTTCGAGCTGTTCCATTTGATTCACGTGATGTCCACCTTTCTGTGTATCGTTTTACGAGGCTTAAAGAATGGATTATACTGTATGAGTACCTGAAGGAGGAAAGAAAATGCGTCAAAAATGGCTTATGATCGCGCTGACAGCGGGTGCTGTACTATTACTTTGGATTTACCGTAACGATCTGCTCCTTTGGATTGAACAAGCTGACGCTTCTTCCATAATCCCTGTAACGGTGATTGCCGTATTCATGTCATTATTCCCCGTTATTCCATATCCAATCGTTGGAGGCGTGATCGGAGCGGCTTACGGGCCTGCTGGAGCGCTTATCGTTTGGTTTGGCTCAACTGCAGCCTCAATTATTTTTTTTATGATGGTCCGCTACGGCGGGTTTCAGGCTGGTGGAAGAAAGCTGATTGCCAAAAGCAAATACAGCGACAAGATCACCCTTATGTTCGAAAAAAATGCGTTCATGGTGCTCACAGTTCTGCGAATGATACCAGTGATCCCTTCGATTATTCTGAACGCTTACGGCGGAATAAGCAGGATTTCGTTTTTTATCTATTCCATCGCCTCTGCTATCGGTAAAATACCGGCTATGATTTTGTTCGCGATGATTGGTCATTCAATTGTAACAAATCCAATTGAACTTCTATATATGGCAGTTATTTATATCATCTTTTTAGCGATCGTTTACGTCATTTACCGGCGATGGATCCGTCCGGCCGAAAAAATGCCTCAAAGCGGCGTAAACTACATACCCGACAGCCCCGCCGACCGTATTTAAGATAACATCATCCACATTCGCAACCCGGTAGGTAAACAGGTATTGAACCGTTTCAATAAATGTCGAAAGAACAGCAGCTGCGGCTGCTGTTTTGATGAAGCCCACTTTTCGTAAAAGCTTTCCACGGTTCAGCAAAGCCGGGAAAAGCAAGCCGAACGGAAGGAAGAGAAGAACGTTTCCTCCGAGGATAATTAGCGGATCCAGCCAGTTTTCACTGTATACTGCAATCCGGTAAATACTTAAAAAAGGCTCCAGATTATAGTTGCGTCCTCCCGGGCCCTGTAAACCGAATGATGAGCCGTGATTCCATGCCAGGAATACAATATAAAAAAGAATGCTTATGTATGCTGTAAATGTAAATAAGAGAAGCGGGCGCACCCGCTTCAAGCGTTTTTTATTCATCGATCATACCTCCATGCACGTTCCCCTCCTATTATGGATAACATCCAGGTGTTTGACAAGAAACAAGGTGCTGCACCGCTTGAATAACCTCATCAAGTGCATGCTGTCGTCTCGCAGATGATCAGAAAGAACCTCGTCGGACTGCCGGCATCATCTTCAACAGGTGCATAATTTAAGACCTGCGTTATTTTGAAGAATGAGTCAATAGGCAGTCAGGCAGCCAGCGTGGCCGACGGCAGCTTCGTATATGGTCGATAAGCAGATTCAGCTTCTGTTAACGTCAGCTTCTTCATTTAACGCATTTATTATATGCGAAGAGCTTCTTATACTGAAGTGCCCCTTTTGCGACATATCTCGAATACTTTAGTGATTCCAGTTCACCAGGGACGATTAAGACAGTCTGAAGATGCAGTGCTGTACAAATATGCGAACAGCATCAACGCACGAGCGGAGCCGGACCGGCTTTTGAAGGCTTCTTATGAGAAGCCTGTGTCCGAGTGAAGCCGCGCCATCCTCCCGCGCCATTATCCCTGCAGGAAGGGGTCACCCTGAGTAATAGCTGAAGGCCAGCCCACGCCAGGCAAGGTAAGCAAAAGAGAAAGTCAACTAAACGAATAAACATGTAAGTTGAAAGACTTTTTCAACAGCTTGAAGAGGCCCTCCAGATGGAGGGCCTCTCATGTTACCGGCATTACCCGGCTGCTTTACCTTTCTGTTTTAGTTATGCTGAAGTGTGTTGCGCAGTACCATCTGGAGAATGCCTCCGTGACGGTAGTAGTCAATCTCCACTTCACTGTCGAAGCGAGCAAGAACTTCAAATTCTGTTACTTTTCCGCTCTCTTTGTCAGTCGCCGTAACATTTATCATATCACGAGGCTGAATGTCATTCGTGATGTGCACATCGATGTGCTCAGTCCCTTTTAGACCAAGTGAATCTGCGCTTTCGCCCTGCTTAAATTGAAGCGGCAGTACGCCCATCAGAACGAGGTTGCTTCGGTGAATCCGCTCGAAGCTCTGTGCAATAACAGTCTTAATACCGAGCAGGTTCGTACCCTTTGCTGCCCAGTCACGGGAGCTTCCCATACCGTAATCATTACCAGCAAGAACAACGAGGCCTGTATCTTCTTCGCGATACTTCATGCACGCGTCATAGATAGGCATCACTTCACCTGTAGGCCAATGCGTTGTATACCCGCCTTCTGTACCAGGAGCAAGCTGGTTTTTAATACGTATGTTGGCAAATGTACCTCTCATCATCACTTCATGATTTCCTCGTCGGGAACCATAAGAGTTAAACTGGGAAGGCTTCAGCCCTTTTTCCATTAAAAACTTTCCAGCCGGGCTGTTTTTTGCAATAGCACCTGCAGGTGAAATGTGATCAGTCGTAACAGAATCACCGAGCTTCGCCACCGGTCGAAGTCCAGTCAATTCCTTCACGTCCTCAGGTTCTGGAGACAGGTTTTCGAAGAACGGCGGGTTCTGAATATACGTAGACTCATCATCAAATTGATAGAGATCACCATCTGGTGTATCAAGCTTGTTCCACTGCTCATTGCTATCAAATACGTGTGCGTATTCCTGCTTAAAGAGTTTTGGATCAACTGCTTGCTCCATAGCATTCTGAATCTCTTCGTTTGAAGGCCAGATGTCTTTGAAGTAGACCTCTTCTCCGTTTGCATTCGTAGCTAAAGGCTCGTTATAGAAATCAATATCTACTGTGCCTGCGAGAGCATACGCTACTACAAGCGGCGGAGAAGCAAGATAGTTTGCTTTTACCAGCGGATGGATTCTGCCTTCAAAATTTCGGTTACCACTCAGGACGGAGGCAACAGTCAGATCTTCATCCGCAATGCCTTTTTCAATTTCTTCAGGTAGTGGCCCGCTGTTACCGATACAAGTCGTACATCCATAACCGACAAGATTGAATCCGAGTTGATCCAAGTATTCCATCAATCCTGCATTTTCAAGATACCCCGTAACTACTTTTGATCCAGGCGCCAGACTTGTTTTTACATATTCAGGTACATCAAGTCCTTTTTCGACAGCTTTTTTAGCGAGCAGACCTGCTCCAAGCATAACGTGCGGGTTTGATGTATTGGTACAGCTTGTGATTGCAGCGATCGTGATAGAGCCGGTCCCTAAAACGGACTTCTTGCCATTTGGATGTGTAACCTCAGCCTGCTTGCTGATCTCTTCAGGTGAAAGACCAAAGCCTTTGTTGCTGACAGGTGCAGTAAGAGCCTGCTGCCACTCTTTTTTCATATCAGCAAGTCTGATCAGATCCTGAGGTCGTTTTGGACCAGAAAGGTTTGGCTGGATAGCACCAAGATCAATTTCCAATACATCCGTAAATTCCGGATCTTCGCCGCCCGGCGTATAGAACATCCCGTTTGCTTTTGTATACGTTTCAACAAGATTGACGAGTTCTTCGCTTCTGCCTGTAAAGCGCAGGTAGTTGAGCGTTTCATCATCTACTGGGAAGAATCCGCAGGTAGCACCGTATTCTGGAGCCATATTGGAGATTGTCGCGCGGTCGGCAAGCGTCATATCTGCCAGACCAGGTCCGTAAAATTCTACAAATTTACCTACTACATTCTTTTCACGGAGTGCCTGCGTTACTTTGAGAGCAAGGTCGGTGGCCGTAGCTCCTTCCGGCATCGCACCGGTCAGGTTCACACCGATCACTTCCGGTACCGGGAAATAGGAAGGCTGCTGAAGCATGCCTGCTTCGGCTTCAATGCCTCCAACACCCCAGCCTAAAACACCAAGACCGTTAATCATCGTAGTGTGGCTGTCAGTTCCAACAAGCGAGTCAGGAAATGCGATTGTCTCCCCGTTCGCATTCTCATTTTCCTGCACGACGTTCGCCAGATACTCAAGGTTTACCTGGTGCACGATTCCGGTTGCAGGAGGCACAGCACGGTAATTATCAAGAGATTTCTGAGCCCAGTTTAAAAATTTATAACGCTCAAGGTTTCTTTCAAACTCAAGCTCCATGTTTTTTCGCAGAGAATTTGCGGAACCGAAGTGGTCGACCTGTACCGAGTGGTCAACAACGAGGTCTACTGGAATGGCAGGATTGATTTCTTTCGGATCTCCACCAAGATCAGACATTGCTTTACGAAGAGACGCCAGATCGACAACCGCTGGAACGCCTGTAAAGTCTTGAAGAATAACTCTGGATGGCTTAAACGGAACATCGACATTTTTAACTTTGTCCGTTCCCCAATTAGCGAGGTTTTCAACGTGCTCTTCCTTAATGACTCTTCCATCATATTGACGGAGTACAGATTCGAGCAGAACCCGGACGGAATAAGGAAGTTTTTTTACATTCCCAATACCAGCTTCTGTAATGGAATCCAGATCATAGTAATGGTATGTTTTCCCGTTTACTTCAAATGATTTTTTCGAATTGTAAAGCGTTTTTTCTGATGACATATGTATTCCCTCCTCTGAGATAATCATATAATACATTTTCAAAATTGTCTAAATCCTGAAAACACTGGTATGAACCCAGTCATCCATTATTATGAAGTGAAAACGAATACAATGCAAGGTCATGTGCTTACTTTTCCGCATCGAGATTCTGGAGTGCGGCTGCCAACTGGATGAAGTCTTCTTTTGCAATTGTTCTGAAATCCAGCAGATAGTGCTCCTGGCTTATTCTTCCTACTACAGGGATCTCAGCTTCTCTCAATTTTCGTTCCAGCTCATTTGTCTCCAATAACGGATTTTTGATGGACAAGGCGAAAGAAGGAATTTCCGTAACAGGCATCGTCCCTCCGCCTATTTTAGATGTCACAGGAACGATATCAAGCTCTAACGTTTGAAATGCTTGATCCTCCAGGAAAGATACAATGCGTTTCTTTACGTCTTCAGATGTCGCTAAAATATCCCGGACTACCGGAATGTGTTCGGCTGGACTTCCGTAACTGTATTCAAATAATGTAGCCTCAAGCGCTGCCAGTGTAGCCTTATCAAGACGCAGCACTCTGGCCAGCTGATGGCGGCGCAGCTGATCAATGCATTTCTTTTTCCCGGCAATTATGCCTGCCTGAGGACCTCCAAGAAGCTTGTCTCCGCTAAAACTTACAATGTCCGCATTTTTAACAGCTGTCCGGATAAGCGGCTCCTGTCCAATATTATGCTGCTGAAAATCATAGAGTGAACCGCTTCCCAGATCGTCATAAATAATCACGCTGTCTGGAACAGCCTCTTTTAATTCAACTGGAGCTACAGATGCTGTAAAACCCTTTATAGCAAAATTGCTTGTGTGCACCTTCATGATCATAGATGTAGCTTCCGTCACGGCTTCCAGATAGTCGCTGAGATGTGTTTTGTTTGTAGTACCTACTTCTTTTAAATGAACTCCGCTCATTTCCATAATCGATGACACTCTGAAAGAGCCGCCAATTTCGACTAATTCTCCGCGCGATACAAGGACGTCCCCTGGAGCCGCGAGTGCTTTAAGTACAAAAAAAACAGCCGCTGCATTGTTATTCACTGCCACGGCCGCCTCTGCTCCGGTTGCTTTACAGATTAATTCTTCAACGTGACTGCCGCGGGAACCTCTTTTCCCGTTCTCCAAATCATATTCAAGGGTCGAGTAGAACCCTGCCGCCTCCATCATATGTGCCAAAGCAGCTTGACTTAATCTAGCACGTCCAAGGTTTGTATGAAGCACTGTGCCCGTTCCGTTAATAACTCTTCTTAAACTGAACGGATGCTTCCGCTGTGCCTTAATAAGTTTAAGCTTAATATCATCAAGTAACGTTTTTTTATCTGACGGCATTTTTTCACCCTGTAAGATAGAGGTTCTCGTTTTGGTTACTGCCTCTTGAACAAGTTCCGTTACATAGGCTCTTGTCATACCGCCCTGTTCAAGCTGACGCACTTCCGGCTCTTCTAGCAGTCGATTCACAGAAGGCAGTAAACGCAGCAGCTGTGCTCGTTCTTCATTCACGCCTCGTTCAGCTCTTTCCTCTTCTTCTCATCCTGATAGACACCGTAAGAATATATACTGGCCCCTGCAATAACCAGCAGTTTAAGCAACAATTTAGCCATTTCAATCACTCCTGTTTGCTTTTTAGTTTTACTATTACCTCCGAAGCTTCCGGAAACCGTCCCGACTCCAGCTTTGAATAGATTTTCACATCATCTGTAAACACTTCAAACGCCCCGCCTGATGACGGAATGAGCTCTACTTGATCAATTTCCCGCCTCAATTCATTAAATAGTTCTGCCGCGAAACTCGCAGCCTTTGGCGCATAGTTTCACTGCATACAGAATTCAATTCGGATTCTCATCCATCAGCCCCCCTGACATCCTTCTTTACATGTTATTCTAGTGTATTGCTTTATCCTGGTCAATTGCAGCGTTATAATGAGAACGTACGTAAAGGAGAGGAGGACTTGAAATGACTATATTTCATAATGAAAAACGTTTAACGCAAATGACAAAGAAAGCTGGTTGAGGGTGCAAAATTGGTCCTGAGGACCTGACGCAGGTTCTGCGTCATTTGCCTAAAGATAATGGTAATGAAAAGTTGCTGGTAGGAATCGATACAAAAGATGATGCCGGCGTTTATCAGCTTACCGATGATACTGCTCTAGTGCAAACTGTGGACTACTTCACTCCAATCGTTGACGATCCTTATATGTTTGGACAAATTTCAGCGGCAAACGCACTGAGTGACGTATATGCGATGGGCGGAACACCGGTCACCGTACTGAATATCGTCGGATTTCCGATTAAAAAACTTGATCCTTCCATTTTAGCAGCCATTTTAAAAGGTGCATCTGATAAAGTGAAAGAATCGGGAGCTGTCATTGCAGGTGGACATTCAATCGATGATCCTGAACCAAAATTCGGATTGAGCTGCACGGGAACGGTGCATCCTGACCGTATTTTCCGTAACGTAGGTTCTAAGCCTGGTGATGCCATTGTGCTAACGAAGCCGTTAGGTGCCGGCATTTTAACAACTGCCGTTAAGTTCGGCAAAGCTTCCGAACAAGAGATTGATCAAGTTCAGGAAACAATGGCTTGGCTCAATAAAGAAGCTGCCGAAAAGCTGGCTGCTTACCAGCCAACCGCTGTCACAGATGTGACAGGATTCGGTTTGATCGGCCATGGATATGAAATGGCGGAAGGAAGCGGCGTCAGTTTCCACTTTGACTTTATGAAAATACCGTTTCTGCCAGGTACATCAAGACACGCTAAAGCAGGAACCATTCCTGGCGGGACAAAAGAAAACATTAAATGGCTGGAAAATGAAACACAGTACAGCCCTGCAATGGAACCGCACGAGAAAGCTGCTGCTGCAGATGCCATAACGTCCGGCGGACTGATGATCACGATGAATAAAGAAGAAGCTGCAGCTTACATCGAGGATATGAAAGATTCTAAATTTCCTGCTGTCATTGTGGGATATGTGACGGAACCATCCGAAAAAACGGTTCACATCCACAAATAAGGCAGCCTCTGCGTACTATCAATATAGAGCCGTCCGCTTTGGACGGCTCTATGATTCTATCGACGACTTTTAAGTTAAGCAGTTCAAACAAAAGTTGACGGGTCGGACCAGATCCGATCTCCTTCCTTTCGCCTCGTCCATCCCTGCCGGTCAAACGATTCCAGCAGTGGGACGAGGTATTTTCTCGTGATTCCTAATGCTGCCTTCGCATCCTGCAGGGTTAACGTTTGCGGATATTTGTCATAAAGCCGCCCTGCAGCGGTTTTTACGGCGGAATAATGAAATAACAGATCGTCGGCCGCTTCAACAGCAATATCTTGATTGACCAAAAAATGCTTTAACTCTGTCATCCATTTTTCTGGGATACCTGCTTTTGCACTTATCGTCGAGAATGTTTCCGGCATCAGCTCTGCTTCAGCTAGCGCAGACTCCACCTGCTGCATTCTTTTTTCCCACTCTTTCGGATAGTGAGCCTGATGAGTTATTGCAGAAATAAACCTTCCATCAATACGATAATTGTCTTCGGACGTCCCTATGCGAATCAGCGCCTCCGATATTTGTTTGGCATATGGAGAAGAACCAGCAGTCTCTGCAATATCTTTTCCCCGCCTCATTGGATAAGCTTCGTGAAACTCTTGCAGCTGAGCAGTAACAGCACGAACAGTTCGTTCCAAATGATGTTTTGTATAGAGCCATTTCCCAGTTTCTTTAACAAGCTCTTCATTCAGCGCCTCGTTTATCTCTTCTTCAGTGAACGCCCCCTTTTCTTTGACAGCTTTTCTTTCAGAAGGACCGGATTGATTTAAAAAGAGCTCGAGACGCTCTGCTGGCGTTCCTTTTGCTTTCTCTGCTAAAAGTGCAACTGTTTTATCTCCAAAGCGGTACTTAGAGGCTGCAGGATCAATTACTTCACCTCCGCCTATTGTTTCCGGAGGAGTTGCCCGTCTCAAAATAAAGCGGCTTCCTTTCCAGACGGCTGCTTCCGTATCAAGTTCAAGCTGGCAATAGACCGTTCCCTCTGTTCCAGGCTCCAGCTTATTCCGGTCAAAATAAACAATCCTGCCGGTTACTTCCGTAGTCCCCGTGAAAAATTTAATTGTTTGCCGTTGTTTTAACGGGTATTGAAACAACCTTCCCGGTCTCATCCAGATGTCCAGCCGTTTAGTGGGAGGAGTTATTTCAGAAACAAGCACCGTACCTCTGCCGGCCTCATCTGTGCTTATGCCATGAAGATTCAATGCGGCCCTGTCTCCGGCGTGTGCTGCAGGCAGTTTCGTGCCGAATGACTGAATCTGCTTCACTCGTGTTTCTTTTTTGTTTGGAAGAAGGTAAAGGACATCTCCTTCAGTCACCGTTCCTGAATGGATCGTTCCTCTCACGACCGTGCCGTGACCGGTTACTGAAAATGATTGGTCAACCGGCATTCGGAATATTCCTCCCTCTGTCCGGAGCTGTGCACGTAAAGCAGTGCGCTGTGCTGACTCTCTCAAAGCATCCAGCCCTTCTCCTCTAACTGCATCCGTCACGACCAGTTCCGCCCCTTCTAAAAATGTTCCGGCACAAGCTTCACGGATATCTTCTTCAACCAGATCAAGCATCTCGTCATCCGCTTTTGAGGATTTTGTAATGACAATAATGCCTAAATCAATCCCCAGCAGTTCCAAAATGATTAAATGCTCCCTCGTTTGAGGCATAACTCCCTCATCTGCCGCAACCGTAAGCATAACGGCATCAATACCAGCTACGCCTGCAATCATTTGCCGGATAAACCGCTCGTGCCCGGGGACATCAATGATTGCAGCCCGGACACCTTCAGCGATCGTCCAGGGGGCATAGCCAGGTTCGATGGATATCATCCGTTCCTTTTCTTCACTTAATCTATCGGTATCTACGTGGGTTAATGCTTTCGTTAACGTTGTTTTTCCATGATCGATGTGACCTGCCATACCAAATGTAATAAACTGTGTCATCTGCCTCACCACTTTCGTTTTCCTGCATGCATCATAGCATTTCAGGAAGCATATTTGCATCCTATTGTGCTTTTCGAGTATAATTGTCTACGACGCAGTATTACATGGGGCCGGCTGTGTAGCTGGTGCTTACCTGGGCCTTCAAAGCCTTTTGGGAGGCGCGTGCCGTCTCCGGTGGGTTCGATTCCCACACGGTCCCGCCAACATCTGCATTAGATTGAAAAGAAAGCAGGTGACGCTCCGTTGGAAGATATATTTATGTGGTTTATCCTGCTGTGGTCGATACTCGTATTTGTACTAGTTGCGATCGGCGGATATTTTATGTTCCGTAAATTTTTGAAGAAAATGCCAAAAAAAGATGGTAAATCCATTTTGGATTGGCAGGACTACTATATTGATAAAACGCTTCATTTGTGGACCGACGATAAAAAAGCGCTCTTAAATGAATTAACTGAACCCGTCCCTGAATTATTTCGTGATATCGCCAAACAGAAAATTGCCGGTAAAATTGGCCAGTTTGCGCTTGAAGAAAAGGCTGACTATTTATCACAGGAACTTATTATAAAAGGTTATATTGCTGCGACGCCTAAACGGGATCATAAATTTCTAAGAAAGAAATTGAAGGAAAAAAATATTGATGCTGCACCTTATGAAAAATATTTCAGGCAATCTCCTGAACGAGGGACGTCATCAGCTGTGTAAAAAAGCAGAAAGCCGCCGGATCAAAACGATCCGGCGGCTTTCTGCTTTAGTAATTGGATATTCAGGCTGAGCCGGCTGGTTCCTGCAGCGGTTCTTTTTCCTGCCGGCCGAGAAAATCTTTTTGGACACGCCGGAATTTCACATACATAGCAATTCTCCAAGGCAGCAGCATTCCAAACGCGAGAAGGAAAAACATTCCCGCAAGCACTTCA
This sequence comes from Alkalicoccus luteus, assembly GCF_052061695.1. NCBI lineage: Bacteria > Bacillati > Bacillota > Bacilli > Caryophanales > Bacillaceae > Alkalicoccus > Alkalicoccus luteus. Next base: position 234,242 of record NZ_JBPZEY010000002.1, on the reverse strand, counting down.
TATGAAAAGTAAATACCAAGTGCAAGCTTGACAACAAGTCGTACTCCCAGCAGTCCCATCAGAATAACTGGAAACCACTTGGATCGTTTCATGTAGACATCTCCATGTCGAATTTCAAATGACGATGTTTTAATTAGAATAATAGAAAATAGCAATCCTACTGTAAACGCTTCAGCTGCCTCCAGCCAGGTGATCTGCTGAACCGGCGGATATAAAAACATAAGAAAGCCGGTAGACATCGCTGCGGGCGGTATTAAAATTTTCTTTACCGACGCAGGTTTTTTCATGGCTCTCATACGAATTACTACAGCGGCACAAGCCATCAGAAAGGCAGCTACTGCAAACAGCACTGCATACATAGCGCTCCCCCCTATCGCACTCCCGCGTTCAGTATAGCATATTCAGCGAGCCAGATGCTTCCCTGAATAAACAGTAATGGGACAATAACCTGCCTGCTATGTTTTCAGTTGATCAGCCTGCTCTTCAACCGCTTCGCTGATCGCCTGGAGAATTTGCTCCTGCGTCATGTCTTCTATATGCACAGGATAGATCCTCTCGTTCTCGGTATACTCCTGCTGCTTATGTGAATATCTAGGATCATAATAAGAGGTCAGTAATTCTTCAAAAATGGCAGCGTAGTCATCTTTTTGCTCGGCAGCTTCGATAACTTCAAGCGAATAAGGCTTGAGTCTTTTTTTCAAGCGATCCAATGCCTGTTTAAACGATTCCGCGTTTTCTGTTGGCTTATATTCCTTCAGCAGATACGCAACACGGTTTTTCATGGAATCATGCAGCTCTACATATGCGCCTTTTTCTTTTATTTGCTGAAGCCATTCCGGCAGAACAATAGGTCCGATCCGTTTGCTCTCTGCTTCCATAATCATATAAGGGAAATGCTCAAGATTCTGCAGTTCTTTCATAAGCAGCCATTCAAACTGCTTTTGAGACCGTTTTTCTAATCCAATGTGACCGAATATCGAACCTCGGTGACTAGCGAGGCCTTCCAGATTTAATACGGGCCATGACTTTTTTTGAAGCTCTTCCAGCCAAACCGTTTTTCTAGTGCCGGTATAACCTCCAATTACAATTGCCTTCCATGGCAAAGTGGACAATCGCTCCAGTTCGACCTGCACATATCTTCTGATTGAGCGTATTCCGCCTTCCAGCTGGAGAACCGGCAGCTTCAATGAGGCAAACAGGGAGACAAAACTTCCGCTTCGCATCCCGCCTCTTGCACAGGCTATAACGACTGGTTTTGCTCCGTTTTCCGTCAGTTCTTTTATCGTCTGGTAATATTCCGGAAGCTTTTCAGCAAAATGTGTAATTCCGATATCTTTTGCACGCTCGGGGTCCACCTGCTTATACGTAGTGCCGACTTCAACGCGCTCCTCGTCCGTAAAGAGAGGAAGGTTAATGCTTCCCGGATATGAAAAATGTGCAAATTCTCCCGGTGAGCGGACATCAACAACTGGCAGGTTTTTCTCCAGCATTTTTGTTACCTGTATGGAGGGAAGTTCAAGGGTACTCATCGTTTGTTCACCTGCTCTTTCAGTATCCCCGGATATGAAAAAAGCTGTTCGATCAGCTCGAACAGCCACCCTTCTTCCGGGTTTCAAATGCACGTTCAGCAGAACAAATCGCTTTATTTATCGTTCGCGTTGTTCATTGCTTTCATCATTTGATTAATTTTCTTTTGAGACGGATTCATGCCCATCTGCATCATCATCACTCGCAGCATTTTTTCATTAATCGGCGGATTCTTCTTCATATAATTCATCATATATTTTCTCGCGATGAAAAAACCAAGTGCAATTCCTGCCAGTAAAGCGATGACAATTAACAATATCGCAAGCCACAGCTGCATCGCCTGACCCTCCTTCTACTCACAATTCCTAACCTCCATTAGTATACATGAGAGCAGTCCATTTGCAAAGAAGCTTTTGGACAGGATTCGCTATTTATCAGCTAAAAAACAGATGGTCTGATTCAGCTCAGACCATCTGGAACACGGCACTTATTTGTTTAAAAGCTGTTTAAATCGGTTTACAACGTTGTCTGTATGGAATCCATACTCCTTCATAATCTGATCACCTGGTGCTGAGGCACCAAATGTTTCAATCCCGAGCACAGACCCTTCTGAACCAGTATAACGCTCCCATCCAAGCGGAGAAGCTACTTCAATAGCCAGTCGAGCCTTCACATCGGATGGCAGTACAGATTCTTTATACGCATCTGACTGCTTGTCAAAGCGGTCCCAGCTTGGAACAGATACAACTGATACAAAAATGCCTTCTTTTTCAAGCGCAGACTGTGCATCCACTGCTAGTGACACTTCTGAACCTGAGGCGAGCAGCAGGCCGTCTGGACGTCCATTTGCTTCGCTAATTACATACGCGCCTTTTTTAACACCTTCCAAAGCTGAATCCTTTGACCCTGGCAGCACTGGCAGGCCTTGTCGAGTCAGCACGAGTGCGGTCGGATGATCCTTAGATTCAACAGCAAGTCTCCAGGCCGCAGCTGTCTCATTGCCGTCAGCAGGTCGAATAAGGGAAAGCCCTGGCATCGCACGGAGAGATGGAAGCTGTTCAACCGGTTCGTGAGTTGGACCGTCTTCCCCAACAGCGATACTGTCATGTGTAAAGACAAACGTAGACGGAATTTTCATCAAGGCTGCAAGCCGGACTGCCGGTCGCAGGTAATCAGAAAAGACGAAGAATGTAGCGCCGTAAGGTTTAACTCCCCCGTGAAGAGCCATGCCATTAACGGCAGCCGCCATTGCAAATTCTCTTACGCCGAACCAGATGTTTCGTCCTGCGTAGTTGTTGCGGCTAAAGTCTTCTTCACCATTCAGCATCGTTTTATTGGATGATGCAAGGTCTGCAGACCCTCCAAACAGATTAGGTACCCGGCCGGCAATGGCATTTAGCACTTCGCCCCCGGATGCTCTTGTAGCGGATTTATCGCCTTCCTCATATACAGGGATATCAACATCCCAGTCTTCCGGAAGCTCGTTGTGAATCGCTCGTTCGAGCTGTGCGCCGAGCTCGGGATATTCTTCTTTATAAGACGCGAAAAGATTGTTCCACGCCTCTTCCTGCTGCTGTCCTTTTTCTTTCTGACTGTTGTAATGCGCTTTTACTTCGTCAGGAATATAGAACGGTTCTTTATATTCCCAGTTGTACGCTTTTTTAGCAGCTGCAGCTTCTTCTTCTCCAAGCGGAGCACCGTGGGAAGCCGACTTCCCGCTCTTGTTCGGAGACCCGTACCCGATAACTGTCTTTACTTCAATCATCGATGGACGATCATCCGCTTTCGCTTCTTCAACAGCTTTTGTGATTGCTTCAAGGTCATTGCCATCCTCTACGTACAATACATGCCATCCATACGCACGGTACCGGTCAGCTACGCTTTCAGAGAATGACTGGTGCAGATCGCCATCCAGTGAGATGTCGTTGGAATCGTAGAGAACAATCAGTTTACCGAGTTTCAGGTGTCCAGCGAGAGAGGCCGATTCAGCCGAAACCCCTTCCATTAGATCACCATCTCCACAGATCGTGTACGTATAGTGGTCGATCAGGTCGTATCCAGGCTTGTTATACACTGCGCTAAGGTGCGCTTCAGCCATCGCAAAGCCCGTAGCCATCGCAATTCCCTGTCCAAGCGGTCCAGTAGTTGCCTCAACGCCGGGGGTGTGCTTATATTCAGGGTGGCCAGGAGTACGGCTGTTGAACTGTCGGAAGTTCTTCAAATCATCAAGCGTTACATCATAGCCGTGCAGGTGCAGCAGGCTGTAAAGCAGCATGGATCCATGACCTGCTGACAGGATGAATCTGTCCCGGTTAAACCAGTCAGGATTCGCCGGGTTGTGCTGCATAAATTCAGTGAATAACTTGTACGCCATCGGTGCAGAGCCCATTGGCATACCCGGATGTCCGGAATTAGCTTTTTCAATGCTGTCAATTGATAGGGTACGGATCGTATTAATCGACAGTTGATCAACGGAAGTGGTCATTGTCATGAATTAACACCCTCACTTTGCGTTTTAATTTACCTTACTCGTTTTATGATATATGTTTCGCACCGGTTAGACAACCAGAAAACGAAACTTTGCACACAATTGTACGTACGTCTGCAGGCTGGCGTATCGTTGACAGGCGCGGGTTCAGTCTATTTGTTCATTCAATGAACAAATAGACTGATAAAAAACCATTCCTTTATAAGAATGGTTTATCTGCTAATGAATAATATTGTTGTTCCGTTTTTCCGCTTTCAGCTTTTCCGGCGTTACATCATTTCCTTCTTCATCAACCACTTTAACAGAGCTCAGTTGATTACGAAAACTGCTGCGAACGTTTTTTAAATATTCCTGGCGCAGCTCTTTTTGTTCTTTTTGTTCTTTGATAGATAAACCGTCTGCCTTAGCTTTTTTAGCTAATAGGTTAATCCGGTCGAGTTTTTCTTTACTGATCACCTGTAACATGCCTCCAATTATAAATAATAGGTTCATTTTACCGGTTCACAGAATCGTTTTCAAGCAGTCTGCTCTCATGCACGTATTCCCGGTACCTTCTATGAGCAGTAGCTTTGGAAACCGTAAATCCAAGCCCACGCATCATGACTGCAATCTCATGAAACGTCATTCCGTTGTGACGAAGCCGGACGATTTCCTCTACCGGGACCTCCATTTTTTTACGGCCGCCGAGGCGATGCCGTTCCAAATTATTGTGAGGTTTGTAGCCGCCATCAACCGCCTTCTTCATCCCGCGCTTGATCTTCGCATTTTGAAGCTTGCGCTGATATTCTTCGACAAGCGATACAATTTCCAATACCATTGAATCAGTCTCTGAAACTTGCAGCTTCCCATTATCCTTAATGGAATAAACAGTGCAGTCATATTTACGAAGCTGGTGCAGTAGAGCCATCCTGGCATTCCCTCGTCCAAGCCGGGTTTCATCCTGAATAAGCAAACAAGCATCTTCAGTTTCTTTCATTCCCTCCAGGATCGTGAGAATCCCAGGCCTGTCGACGTCATAACCGCTCGCTTCCTCCCGTTCAATTTGTACCGTATTCATTCCCCATTCTTTTGCAGCTGCCGCCAGCTCTTCTTCCTGCCGTGCCAACGAACTTTGCTGTGTTTCTTTTTCAGTGCTTACGCGGCAGTATATAAAAGCATTCACTCTGATGCCACTCCAATCCACTCGCCTGGCACGGTTAATGATTGTCCAGGATAAATTGTTTCATTGTCCAGCTCATTTTCCTGCTTCAGCCAGTATACGGTTTCTTCCAGCTTCATGTCCAGCTCTTCAGACATAGAATCAGCTACAGTCCAAAGTGATTCACCTTCCTTCACCACGTGTTCGCCGTCGGCCGGCATAACAGGATGATCTTCTCCGGTTACCCCGGCTGCTGAGAAAATAGCAGCTGCTGCAAGTAGTGATGTTACTGGTCCTGTGATGTTCCAATGCCTGATCATAACTGTTCGCCCCTTTGTTCGCAGGAATATTTGTTCGTACATTCTATAAACAGCTTACAAGGAACGAACGTTCGTGTCAACATTAAAATAGAACGAACGTTTGCGAAACCTTTGTTCTCATGCTATACTTTTCCATAAGGAAATATAAGCTCGAATGTTTCTAACCTAAAATAATGAGGTGTTTACATGACGAAATTATCCACCCGGCAGCAGGCGATCCTCGATTTTATCCGGGATGAGGTCAAGGATAAAGGCTATCCTCCGTCCGTCAGAGAGATTGGTGAAGCAGTCGGTCTCGCTTCCAGCTCGACCGTTCACGGCCATCTTTCCAGATTAGAAAAAAAAGGCTTTATTCGTCGCGATCCTACAAAGCCGAGAGCGATTGAAGTTATTGGTCAGGAGGGTGACCAGTCTATTGCGCATACCCCGTCTATCTCTGTTCCTGTAATTGGTAAGGTAACGGCCGGGCAGCCGATAACCGCGATTGAAAATGTTGAAGAGTATGTTCCACTTCCGGCTAGTCTCGCACAGGATGAAGAATCGTTTATTCTGGAGATTTCTGGTGATTCCATGATCGAAGCCGGTATATTCGACGGTGATTACGTCGTTGTACGCCAGCAGGCCCATGCGGATAATGGAGATATTGTCGTAGCCATGACCGATGAAAACGAAGCTACTGTCAAACGTTTTTTTAAAGAGAAGGATTATTTCCGCCTTCAGCCGGAAAACGCTTCTCTCGAGCCGATCATCTTAGATTACGTTCAAATTCTCGGTAAGGTTGTCGGGGTGTTCCGCACGCTTCATTAAACGGGAATAACCGATGACTGTACAGCAGCGCCTCCTGAACAATCAGGAGGCGCTGCTGTTTTATGCGGCTAAATTCACAAAAGAAGAGCTGTCCGGATGCGGACAGCTCTTCGCTATTCTTAATACGTCTGGATGTACTGCTCGCGCTCCCAAGGGTGAACCTGGGTGGCAAACATATCCCACTCAATTTCTTTCGCTTCAATGAAGTGTTCCAGAGCATGGCTTCCGAGTGATTTCGTAATCGTCTCGTTTTTTGCCAATGCTTCAATCGCTTCTTTCAGTGATGCAGGAAGCGCCTGGATGCCTTCTGCTTCACGCTCCTGTGCATCCATCGCATAGATATTGCGGTTTGTTTCTTCTGGCGGAGTAAGCTTCTTGCGCACCCCGTCAAGGCCTGCTGCCAGAAGTGCTGCCATTGCCAGATACGGATTAGCTGCAGGGTCTACGCTGCGTACCTCGATACGTGTGGAAAGACCACGTGAAGAAGGAATACGCACGAGCGGTGAACGGTTACGCATGGACCATGCGATGTAGCAAGGTGCTTCATAACCTGGTACGAGTCGTTTGTAGGAGTTAACGGTTGGATTCGTAATGGCAGTAAAAGCATCTGCATGCTTAAGAATACCAGCCAGGAATTGCATAGCTGTTTCACTCATGCCAGTTTCTGTTGACTCATCATAGAATGCATTATCTTTTTCACTGCGGAAAAGAGACATGTTTGCATGCATTCCATTACCATTCACACCGAAAAGCGGCTTTGGCATGAATGTAGCATGCAATCCGTGTTTACGCGCAATTGTTTTAACAACGAGCTTAAACGTCTGGATGTTATCAGCTGTTGTAACAGCATCCGCGTATTTGAAGTCAATCTCATGCTGACCAGGTGCTACCTCGTGGTGGGAAGCTTCAATTTCAAAGCCCATATCCTCCAGTTCAAGCACGATGTCGCGTCGGCAGTTCTCCCCAAGGTCTGTAGGCGCAAGGTCAAAATATCCGCCTTTATCATTAAGTTCAAGAGTCGGCTCTCCGTTTTCATCATTTTTGAACAGGAAGAATTCCGGCTCAGGTCCAATATTGAAGTCGGAGAATCCGAGATCTTCTGCTTCTTTAAGTACTTTTTTAAGAATTCCGCGTGGATCACCGGCAAACGGCGTGCGGTCTTTATCCGGGTTGTGAACGTCACAAATCAGACGAGCCACTTTTCCTTTTTCGGGAGTCCAAGGGAATACAACCCACGTTTCAAGGTCCGGATGAAGATACATATCGGATTCTTCAATTCGAACGAAACCTTCGATGGAGGATCCATCAAACATCATCAGATTGTCGAGCGCTTTTGGAAGCTGGTCCACCGGGATTTCAACGTTCTTGATGATTCCCAGCAAATCAGTGAACTGTAGTCGGATAAACTTAACGTTTTCCTCCTCAGCCATTTTCATTATGTCTTTTTTAGTCGTATTGCTCATGTTTATATTCTCCTCCTTCGATAATCTGAACAGCTTCAGGTAATTCTGAAAACTGCGATAGTTGTATCCTACCGAACTTTACGAGTGATGAAAAGGTGATTGTCAGATAATCTAACAGGGAAATTTTCTGACAATCAAAATCGTGGTTCATGTGCTTTTGACTGAAATCATCGCCTTTTATCTCACCTATAATCCATCTTCATCTGTTTTTCTCGTGTTCTCTGCTTATTCCATTTGACACAGCTGCAGCAGCCGCTTCCGTTACTGCTGTTTTTACATGTTCAAACGTGAGCCCGCCCTGGACATATGCTCGGTAAGGCGGTCGCAGCGGCCCGTCAGCTGAAAGCTCAATACTTGCGCCTTGAACAAATGCACCGGCTGCCATAATGACATCGTCGCTGTATCCCGGCATTGGAGAAGGCTGCGGGGTGACATGCGCATCTACTGGGGAATACTGTTGAATTGTTTGGCAGAAGGCCGTCATTTCTTCGGCAGAGTTAAAATGAACAGACTGTATTAAATCTGTGCGCGCTTCACAAGCTTTCGGGTCGACGGTCATCCCTGCTTTTTCGAGAAGAGCTGCCGTGAATACAGCTCCTTTGAGTGCTTCGCCAACGACATGAGGAGCAAGGAAAAAGCCTTGAAACATACCATGCAGGACTCCTGTCGTCGCGCCCCCTTCTGCTCCAATTCCGGGAGCTGCAAGGCGATTTGCACACTTCTTCAGCAACTCATCCCTCCCGCAAATATAACCTCCGGTAAGCGCTAAGCCTCCCCCCGGATTTTTGATCAGCGAACCAGCGATTAAGTCAGCACCTGCGTGGCCCGGTTCTTTATCTTCCACAAATTCACCGTAACAATTATCTACAAACACAATTACATCCGGATAAACGGCTTTTAGCGATCGAATGACCTGCTCCATCTCTTTTATTTTTATGGAAGGACGATCTCCATACCCTCTGGAACGCTGGATTCCGATCACTTTTGTTCGGTCAGTTATCTGCCTTAACACTTCATTAACATCAATGCTGCCGTTTGTTAACTCAATTTCTCTGTACGATATATTGTAATCCTTAAGAGAACCGCCCCCAGCTTCTCCTTTTAATCCAATCACCTCCTCAAGCGTGTCATAGGGGCGGCCCGTGATATAAAGCAGTTCATCACCAGGCCGCAGCACGCCGAATAAAGCGGTGCTGATCGCATGAGTACCAGAGACAAACTGGCTTCTGACAAGTGCTGATTCAGTAGCAAATACATCGGCATATATTTCTTCGAGCTTATCTCTTCCCGCGTCGTCATATCCATATCCTGTAGACGGCGCAAAATGAAAATCAGACACCTCCGCTTTTCGGAATGCATTTAACACTCGCTTTTGATTTGTTTCTACCGTTTTACCTATTGTGAAAAACCGTTCCAACAAGCTGCGGTGGACAGCTTCACTCATAGCAGTAATCGTAGATCGTTCCATCATAATAACAGCCGGTTAAGTCTCCGGCTTTTCCCTCCTCTTTCTCATCACTTCATTGGCTATAGCCGTCTCGGCAGGTGCGTAGCCAGAAAATTCATATTCATCGGTCGTTTCATTGAAAGTTTCATTCGTAACAATTGTTTCCTGTTTTAATCGATGCAGAAATTTACCTTCCGAAGCTGCAAAGCGGACGACGTAAGGAAGAAATTGTGCCTTCAGCTGCTGCTCAAGTTTTTGAAACAGAAGCGCAATATCATGGGGATCCTTTGCGCTGACTGCAATTGAGTTTCCGGAACCTGCTGACGGAACATGAGGTCCTTTTATTAGATCTTTTTTGTTATAAACCGTCATTGCAGGTACAGTCCCAGCGCCAAGCTCGTCTAACAGCGAATGTACCGAAGCTTCATGGTTGTCAGCATCTGCGTGAGAAGCGTCTACAATATGCAGGAGAAAGTCCGCTTCCTTCACTTCTTCAAGAGTTGATCGGAATGCGGCTATGAGCGTTGTCGGCAGTTGTTGAATAAAACCAACTGTATCGGTTAATAAGAACTGAAATCCTGAAGGCAGCTTGACTTTTCTCGACAGCGGGTCCAGTGTCGCAAACAGCTTATCCTCTATAAACGTTTCGCTTTTTGCCAACTGTTCAAGCAACGTCGATTTACCGGCATTCGTGTAGCCTACCAGGGCGATTTGAAAGACCTCTTTTTCTTTCCGGTTTTCCCTGTAGCGCGAACGGTGGCTTGTCACTTCATTCAGCCTGCGTCTAAGCTCGGCCATCCGGCTTCGTATATGGCGCTGGTCGGTCTCGAGCTTCGTTTCACCAGGCCCACGTGTTCCAATTCCGCCTCCAAGTCGCGAAAGGGACGTTCCCTGGCCTCGCAGCCTCGGCAGCGTATAGCTTAACTGTGCAAGTTCAACTTGCAGCTGACCTTCTCTGGAATTGGCCCTTTGAGCAAATATATCCAAAATCAACTGCGTTCGATCAATGACTGCAGCTGGCAGAGCTGCAGTCAGGTTTCGCAGCTGCGTTGGCGAAAGTTCATCATTGAAGATGATGAGCCCGGCTTCATGCTCTTCGGCTGCTGCTGAAAGCTCCTCCACTTTTCCTGGACCTATGTATGTTGCTGCACGAGGTGCCTTTAACGTCTGAATGACCCTGGCCACCGGTTTTCCCCCTGCAGTTTCTGTCAGAGCCGAAAGCTCATCCATCCGGTAGTCGAATGATTGTTCACTTTGCTGCTGCTTACGTACACCTGTTAATATGACCGTTTCGTAATGACTTGTCATTCTCCGCCTCCTTTAAAGCTGACCTGCAGAAAAAAACCCGGCATGAACCATTCATCCGGGCTCTCTTCATTAAGACGAGGGAGCAGGTTTATCCTGATTAAACTGGACGTTCCTTTGAGGGGAAAAAGTAGAAATGGCGTGTTTATAAACGAGCTGCTGTTTTCCATCTGTGTCGAGTATAACGGTGAAGTTATCAAAGCTTTTAACAAGTCCACGCAGCTGAAAGCCGTTCAGCAGGAAAACGGTAACCGGAATGCTTTCTTTACGCAGTTGATTAAGAAACTGGTCCTGAATATTAACTGGCTGCTGTTTCATATTGCTCTTCCCCCTCCTGAATAAATCAGAATGATTGTCTTGGCGGACCGGCAAAACGGGAGATCTCACCGATAACCGCTTTTTCTCTTTCTTCCCTGTCCCCGCTCAAATCAAACCACGTTACTGGCAGCTTATTCCGAAACCAAGTAAGCTGCCGCTTTGCGAATCTGCGCGTATTCTGCTTTAGCTGATTGAGGCAAGCATCCAACTCCTGTTCACCGCGAATATAAGGGAACAGCTCTTTATAACCGATGGCCTGGGAAGCCTGCGCATTCATTCCGCATTCCGCATAAAGCTTTTCAGCTTCCTCTATAAGACCGGATGCAGCCATCAGCTCAACACGTCTGTTGATCCGGTCGTATAAAACCTCGCGATCATGAGCGAGGCCGCAAAGTAAAAAGCGGTAAGGACTTTCCTTTGCAATTTCTTCTATGCTGGATACGGGCGCTCCCGTTACTGCATTAATTTCAAGCATTCGAATGACTCGCTTTACATTATGAGGATGCACTGTTTCTGCTCCAGCAGGGTCCGTTTCTTTCAATTCTTTATATAGAGCGGCCCCACCGTATTTATGAGCTTGATCTTCAAGCTTCTTTCTGACTTCGGGGTCAGAATCGGCGGAAGAAAACTGATAGCCGTAAAGCAGACTCTGAATATAAAGTCCTGTTCCTCCGCATAGAATTGGCGTTTTACCTCTGCTGCGAATATCTCGAATCGCGTCTGCTGCCCCCTGCTGAAAATCGGCTGCCGAAAATGATCCGCACATAGGCACAACATCGATCAGGTGATGAGGAATTTGCAGCAGCTCTTTTTCAGTCGGTTTTGCTGTTCCAACGTTCAGACCTCGATAGATCTGCATCGAATCTCCGCTTATAATCTCGCCATCAACTTCCGCCGCAGCTTTTAACGCAAGCTCTGTTTTTCCTGAAGCTGTCGGTCCCGCTATAATAATCAGTGTTTCTTTTTTCACTTTAACTCATCCCCGCAATCTATATAGCCGTAGTGAAATGAGGCGTGCTTCCGGTAAAGCCGCTTGAAGCCCAATTGATCAAAACGACTGCTTGTATAATGATCTTTGAGAATGAGTCTGCTGGCTGCGACCCGTTCCGCCTCTTTTATAAAGTGAAGGTCCGGCTCCCCATGATCAGCAAATTCCCGCAGCGGGTCGATTGCCGCGGATGAAGACACCGGTTTGTCAAACATAGGATCCAGATAAACATAGTCAAACTGATTATCTTCACACGTCTTTAGAAATGCTTCGGCACGAGCATTTATGAGCTTGATTCGTTTTGCTGCGTCGTTAAATGGAGCATCCAGCTTCTCAGCCATGTGAATACTTTCATGCATTAAAATATAAATCGGCCAGCTGCTTTCAAGCGCCGTTATGTTAGCGCCATTCCATGCCATCAGCAGACTGTCGCTGCCCATACCAAATGTACAGTCAAGAACGTCGGCACCGCTTATTTCGGGCATAAGACGAATCAATGGGTCCAAGCTGCCGTTTTGCTGATCGTGCACTCTTAAATGAGCTGAACTCGGATGGAAGGTCAGCGGCCGTGTATTTTCCGCTGCATAGAGACGAAGGCTGCCGCCCCCAGCAAGAAATGCCGGACGTGCACGCACGGTGTTGGAAAAAGAGCCGTGCCTTTCACAGAATTCCAAGCCGTATCGATGTGCAAAATTCTCCGCGTACGGCCGGTACCGTTCAGCGTTTTTTCTGCCGGTTGTTACAACGGGGATGTCCATCAGTTCATCACCCGCTTAAACATTTTTTCTATTTCATATGTGGAGAAATGAATCATCACCGGGCGGCCATGCGGACATGTATAAGGGGCTTCACATTTTCTCCATTGCTCCAGCAGCCCTTGCATCTGCGTGTGAGGAAGACTGTGGTTAGCTTTAATGGATGCTTTACAAGCAAGCAGTGCTGCTGCGTCATTTCGAAAAATGGAAAGATCAATTTTACCTGATTTTGTCACGTAATCAATCAGCTCATAGACCGCTCTTTCTTCGCCGCCTTTGGGAAACCAAGTGGGACATTCCCGAACAAGGTAAGATGAAGTTCCAAACGGTTCCAAATAGATACCCGATTCTTCAAGCTGGGTACGATATTCGTTCACAGCCGCAGCTTCCCGCGCGGCTAAATCAATTGTAATCGGAACCAGCAATGTTTTCAGTTCTCTTGCGGGTGAAGCGAGTTTTTTTAAGTAATACTCATAGTTGATCCGTTCCTGAGCTGCGTGCTGGTCGACCAAGTACATGCCGGTTTCATTTTGACCGATAATATACGTTCCGTGTAATTGACCAACGACCTCCAGCGATGGAACTGAGGGCTCAGGGAAGTCTTGCGGTTCAAGGAACTTACCGTCCTTTTGAGCATGTTCTGCGCGCTCCTCTTTTTCTGAAGAGTTCGATTCAGGGGATGGACCGGACATCTCGTCAAAATCGGTTGTTGACTCAGTCGTTTTAGAAATAGATGCCTCTCTCGCCGGCTCGCGCACAGCATCTGATTTAGCAGTTTCTTCTGGATAAAAAGAAAGCGGTATCGCTTCCGACTGCTGTTTTCGCATCGAATGTGCAGCATGTGTGACGGTAGGGATTAAATCAGTTTTTTGCCACAGTTTCACTATTTCCTGCTTCATAAAATGGGCTAGCTCTGTTTCTTTACTAAGCCTTACTTCAAGCTTCGACGGATGAACATTTACATCGATTAGTGAAGGATCCAGTGTAATATGCACACAAATAATAGGATAGCGTCCGATAGGCAGAAGTGATTTATACCCTTCCAATATGGCACGGACGACTACCTGACTTTTTACAAATCTGCCATTCATAATGACGGTAATATAAGACCTGCCGGCTCTAGCATGCTCCGGGAGGGCTGCGCAGCCCTTTATTTCAAAATCAGCATTCGATGCGTGAAACTCTTTCATCGACACAGCTGTCCGTGAGCCGTATACATGTCTCATGACGTTTAATAATTTTCCATCGCCTGGTGTTGAAAATTGCTTTTTCCCATTATGAAAAAGCTCAAATCTCGTTTCGGGATGAGCCAATGCCATTCGGTTGATGACATCGGAGATATGCCCTGCTTCTGTCAAAACACTCTTCAAATGCTTCAATCGGGCGGGAGTGCGGTGAAAAAGCTTCTGAACTGTAATATCCGTTCCTCTGCGCGGTGCAGCGGGCTTTCGTTCCTTCAGGATACCATCGCGATACAGCAAAGTTTCCCCATCTTCTCCTTCATCTGACGTTGTCATCTGCAGTTCAGAAACAGAGGCGATACTTGGAAGAGCTTCCCCGCGAAAACCCAGCGAGCGGATTCGAAATAAATCTCTGTCCGATTGAATTTTACTTGTTGCATGGCGTTCAAACGCGGTCTCACGATCCTCGCGTGAGATGCCTTGTCCATCATCCATGACCCGCAGACGGCTGATGCCTCCTTCGTCTGCTTCCACGCGGATGGAAGCTGCAGAAGCATCAATAGCATTTTCTACTAGCTCTTTCACGATAGAAGCAGGTCGTTCTACAACTTCACCCGCTGCAATTTTATCTGCGAGCAGGCTGTCCAGCTTCTGAATGCGCTTCATTCTCATCCTCCCCCTTTATTTGACGCTGCAGCTTGTCTAAATACGTTACCGCTTCGATCGGTGTCATGTGAAGGAGATCGACCTTTTTCAGCTCTTCCAGCACGGGGTGTTCGGTTTCCGCTTCCGGAAACAGTGAAAGCTGCTCCACCTGCTGCGTTTCCTTCGTACGTTTACGATTTCGTTTTTCAAAGGTCCGTAATATATCATCTGCTCTTCGAATCAGTTCATCCGGCAGCCCGGCAAGTCGCGCTACGTGAATTCCATAACTTTTATCGGCAGGACCTTGCTGAATGCGGTGCAGAAATGTCAGCACCCCGTTATCTTCACGAGCAGTTGCATGGACATTTTCTAGACGGCTCAATTTCTCAGCAAGCACTGTAAGCTCGTGGTAATGAGTAGAGAAAAGCGTGACTGCCCCGATTCGATTGTGAATGTACTCGATAACGGACTGAGCGAGTGCCATTCCGTCGTAAGTCGATGTCCCTCTTCCGATTTCATCGAGCAATATCAAGCTTCGAGACGTCGCTTCATCGACTGCACGCCTCGTTTCATTCATTTCTACCATAAATGTACTCTGCCCGGAGGCAAGATCATCCGCTGCGCCGATTCGAGTAAATATGTGATCGAATAAAGGAAGCTCTGCCTGATCAGCCGGAACAAAAGAACCTGCTTGAGCCATAATGACAATCAATGCCAGCTGACGCATGTACGTACTTTTACCAGCCATATTCGGACCCGTAATCAGCAGCATATCCTGCTCAGAGGTTAGTTGAAAATCATTTTCGATATAAGCACCGGCATCAATTACAGATTCAACCACCGGGTGTCTCGACCTTGAAAGTGAGATGTTTTTTTTCTGGTTAAACACAGGCTTTACATAGTGATGCTGTTCAGCTGCTTCAGCAAAACTTTGAAGCACGTCCAGGGAACTTACTGACAAAGCGGCAGACTGCAGCTGGGGAATGAATGTTTTAACATGATTCCGAATAGCTGTAAACAGCTCATATTCCAGTCGTCCGCTTTTATCTTCCGCTTCAAGAATCACTTTTTCTTTTTCTTTTAATTCAGGTGTGACATAACGCTCCGCGTTTGAAAGCGTTTGTTTACGTTCGTACCGGCCTTCTGGTAAATGATTTATATTAGCTTTCGAAACTTCTATATAATACCCAAATACTTTATTAAAGCCGATTTTTAATGACTTAATGCCTGTGGCCTGCCTCTCCTTTGCTTCGAGCGAGGCGATCCAGCTTCTGCCGTTTGTCATAGCGTCTCTGTATTGATCCAGCTGCTGATCGTATCCATCCTTTATGACGCTGCCTTCCGTAATGGAAACCGGCGCCGTTTCCGAAATGCTCGATTCGAGCAGTTCAATCAGCTCATCCGGCGGAACCATTTCAGCAGCCAGCCTGGAAGCTGGCCCGCACTCAAGCGAGGTGAGGACACTTGCAAGCGGCTGCAGCTGCTGCAACGATTTTTTCAGCTGCAGCAGTTCACGGCCGTTTACTGTACCAAATGAGATCCTGCCGCTTAATCGTTCCAAATCGTACACGTGCTTGAGCAGTTCTCTGATTTGATCACGCTCCAGAAACCGATCCAAAAGCTTTTCTGTAAGCAGATGTCTCTCTTCAGCATCCGACTGACTGTACAACGGCTTTTCGAGCCACCGCTTCAGCCTGCGTGTCCCCATAGCAGTCTGCGTATAATCGAGCACACCGAACAATGAGCCCGCCTTGCTTCTGTCTCTCATCGTTTCTGTAATTTCCAAATTACGTTTCGAGTAATGATCGATTTGTAAGTATCGGGACGGCGTATATTCTGCAAATCTCTGCAGGTGTTCAAGGCTCCTTTTTGCGGTCTGATACAGGTAGGAGGTCAGCAGGGAAGCTCCTGCCTGCAAGTCTTCCGGTAGCTCCGCTGCCTCATCAGCCGTGTCAGCTGGCGCCGGCAAATGTGTAATAAATGCCTCAGTGCGCTCATTTATTATTTCGGAAAGAGAGCTTCCTTCTAACAGAATAACCTCTTTTGGACTGTACGAAAGCAGCTCTTCAACCGCTCTGGTGACAGTTCCAGCTCTGCATGCATAGGCTTCACCCGTTGTTAAATCTGCTGCAAATACGGAATACGCTGCGGCCTCTCCAGTCATAGCGGCGACATACTGATTGCGGGCATCTTGAAGACCATTCCCCATAATCGTGCCAGGAGTGATAATCTGCACAACTTCACGTCGAACGACACCCTTTGCCGTTTGAGGATCCTCTGTTTGTTCACAAAGAGCAACTTTATATCCTTTTGATACGAGCGTATTAATGTACTGTTCTGCCGAATGGTGCGGAACTCCGCACATTGGTACGGCTTCCTCACCTTTCCCTCTTTTTGTCAATGTAATTTCCAGTTCTTTTGCTGCCAGGTCCGCATCCTCGAAGAAAAGCTCATAAAAATCTCCGAGACGGAAAAATAAAAATGCATCCGCGTGCTTTTCTTTTATAGCTAAGTACTGCTTCATCATCGGAGTTGTCTGTACCATACTATCAACCTTCCGTATGTATCGTGATATAAAAACTGCTGTTCATGCCCCCTTAGAGGCTGAACAGCAGTCAGCAGCGGATCAGCACCCGTCTGAGAAGGGACTTTTCGTCGTTGTGCCTTTCAAAACGTCTCCGCCGGTAGATTCAATAATTTTCTGCGTGACTGTATTAGAGATTGTATTACTCACCATTTGCAAAAGTTCATTCACTTCCATTTGGGACTGCTTGAACTCCTGTACGAGTGGAATGTTATCAAGTTCATCTTGAAGAGCATCTATTTTTTCGTCTGTTGCCTTCAAGGCTTCTGTTTTATCGTAATGCTTTAGGTTAACCGCTTCTTTTTGCAGGGATTTAATTTTAGCGATAATTTCCTGAACGCGCAGGTGGTCGTTGATTTGCAGTTCCGCACGCTTGAAGAAATCCACTTCCTCGGTTTCCGAAATCTTCTCTGCCAGATTTCGCGCCTCATTCATGATGTCTTTCTTTGTGTAGTTACTCATCAATTATTCACCTCTGCCAAAGCAGCTGCCTCTCCGTTTAGGGACCAGGTTTTTGCTTCTGTAATTTGAACGTCCACAAGCCGGCCGATCCATTCTTTTGGACCTTTAAAGTTAACGAGCTTGTTCGTACGTGTTCTTCCGCTTAGTACATCCGGATTCTTTTTGCTTTCTCCCTCAACCAGTACTTCCATGACCTGGCCTTCGCAAGCTTTGTTTTTCTCAGCTGATAATCTGTTAACCAGTTCATTCAGACGGGCGAGACGCTGGCGCTTCACATCATGCGGAACATTATCCTGCATCTTCGCAGCCGGTGTTCCATCTCTTGGAGAATAGATATACGTAAAAGCGCTGTCGTACTCCATTTCTTCAACAAGAGACAGCGTCTCTTCGAATTGCTCCTCCGTTTCGTTTGGAAATCCAACGATAATATCTGTTGTAAATGAAGCATGAGGAATAGCGGCTTTAATTTTTTGAGCCAGCTCAACGTACGATTCACGAGTATATTTCCGTGCCATCAGCTTTAAAACAGCATTGCTTCCACTTTGTACGGGCAGATGAATATGCTCAACCAAGTTTCCGCCTTTAGAAAGGACGTCGATTAAATGATCATCAAAATCTCGCGGATGACTGGTGGTGAATCTCACCCTCGGGATATCGATTTTACGAATTTCATCCATCAAATCCCCTAAGCCATAGTCAAGATCTGCTAAGTCTTTTCCGTAAGCATTAACATTTTGTCCAAGCAGCGTAATCTCTTTATAACCATTTCTGGCTAAGTGCCGGACTTCTTCAATGATGTCTTCCGGTCGTCTGCTCCGCTCTTTTCCTCGTGTATAAGGCACGATACAGTACGTACAGAATTTATCACAGCCGTACATAATGTTCACCCAGCCCTGAATTTTACCTTTACGCGCTCTGGGCATGTTCTCAATAATGTCGCCTTCTTTTGACCATACTTCAATGACCATTTCCTTGCTCATGACCGCTTGTTCGATAAGCTGCGGGAGTCGGTGTATATTATGCGTGCCAAAAATTAAGTCTATCTGCTGGTGCTTTTCAAGGATACGGTTTACTACGGATTCTTCCTGAGACATACAGCCGCATACCCCTATAATCAGCCCTGGGTTATCACGCTTCAAACTTTTCAGGTGCCCAATCTCTCCAAATACCTTATTTTCAGCATTTTCCCGGATGGCACATGTATTGATTAAAATGACGTCTGCTTCATCTACAGAAGCCGTTGATTGAAAGCCCATATTCATAAGTATTCCGGCCATATTTTCCGAATCATGCTCATTCATCTGGCATCCGTAAGTACGGATAAGAAACTTCTTACCCGATCCGATTCCCTGCATGGAGTCCGGCACTTCAAAGTCATAATGTATTTCAACATTTTCTTTTCCACGCTTTTTCGCCTGCTTCAAATCCGGCGGACGGTATGTGGTTTGAAAATACTGGGAATAATCTTTTTCCTGGCCCAGTTGTTTCTTTTTTTGTTCTTCATTCATAGGATGCATAGCTCCTTTATTTAAGTAGACTGTCAACCTATAATTATAAACGGTTGTCGAATGAAGGACAAGCCTTTCACTCAGGTTTTACCATTGTGTAATCGATCACAAGACAAAAAGGACCCGGCACGATGGCAGGGCCTCTCAATAGGTGAACCTGTGTTTCTATTTAGTCAAATAAAAGTACCAGTATCCTCTTTAACCTGCGTGTGACCTATCCAGCATTCAAAAGCACCGTATAGAAGCCATTGCAAACAGCAGACCAGAAAGCCGAATTCGTTTAAGCGTCTGCGGATCATGATACGTTATTCACCATTAAACATGTCTGCTGTAGTGAAAGATAATACACTGACAGCCTGTTACTTAATGATACCGAGTTCTTTGCCTGCCTTTTTAAAAGCTTTCAGCGCTTCATCCAGTGTGCTTCGGCGGTGCTCAGCTGTTACGATGGTTCTCACTCGGGCCTGGCCTTTTGCTACTGTTGGAAAAGCAATTCCTTGAGCGAAAACTCCGTACTCGCGAAGTTTATCTGAGAATTCATGAGACCTGCGCTCGTCGCCGACCATCACAGGTGTAATTGGGGTTTCGCTTAGTCCAATATCAAAGCCTAATTTCTTCAAACCTTTTTTCAAGTAATTCGTATTATCCCATAGCTTTTCAATCAGCTCCGGCTCTTCAATCAAAACGTCAATAGCTTCACTGCAAGCTGCTGTGACAGCAGGGGGATGGGACGTGCTGAACAGGAACGGTCGCCCTTTTTGAATCAAATAATCTCTTACAGCCTGCGTACTGGCAATATAGCCTCCGAGTACACCGACAGCTTTACTAAGCGTTCCAACCTGAATGTGAACACGGCCGTTTAGATCAAAGTGGTCAACAGTACCTCGTCCATTACGGCCTAAAACGCCACTTGCATGGGCATCATCTACCATGATCATCGCGTCATATTTTTCACAAAGTTCGACGATTTTTGGCAGTGGTGCAATGTTGCCGTCCATAGAAAATACTCCATCTGTCACAACAAGCCGGCTTCTATAGTCACTTGAAGCCTGCAGGGCTTCTTCCAGACTCTTCATGTCAACGTGCTTATATATTTTGCGGTCTGCTTTCGTCAGGCGGATTCCATCAATAATCGAGGCATGATTCAATTCATCGGAGATAACGACATCCTCTTTAGACAGGATCGAAGCAAGCACAGCCTGATTGGCCGTAAAACCGGATTGCAGAACGAGTGTTGCTTCCGTATGCTTAAAATCAGCAAGCTTCTCTTCAAAGTCGTTGTGCATGTTAAAAGTTCCGGCAATCGTTCTGACAGACCCGGTTCCGGCGCCATATTTTTCAACCGCTTTAACGGCTGCCAGCTTCAATCTGGGGTGGGTGGTGAGACCTAAATAATTGTTTGAAGAAAGCTGGATCAATTCGCGCCCATCGATCGTTACTTTTTCAGCCTGTTCCGATTCAATTGGTACAAGTTCACGAAATGTTCCAGCATCTTTCATATCTTGCAGTTCTCGTTCAATATGTTCAAAGCCTTTCATCATTAAAGCACTCCTTTTCTATTCTACGGGTGTAATACGACTTTACCACATTTTCCTTGCAGCATGAGATCAAAGCCTTTTTCAAAGTCTTCGAGTGGGAAACGGTGGGTAATGATCGAAGCGGCATCCATCTTTCCGGAACGAAGCAGACCGGCCGTCTGCTGCCACGTTTGAAACATTTTTCTTCCGGTAATCCCCTGCACCGTTAATCCCTTGAATACAATGTCATTGGTAATGTCAATCTCTACAGGTCTGACGGGTAAGCTCAAGATAGAAATTCTACCGCCATTGGTAGCCATTTTAAAACCCTGATTCATCGCCACTGGATGACCGCTCATTTCACATACGATGTCGACTCCTCTGCCGCCAGTCATCTTCTTAATATAGTGAACCGGATCCTGCTCTAGCGGATTTATCGTAAAATCTGCACCTTGTGACTGTGCTAATCCAAGCCGGTACGGATTGAGATCTATTGCAAATACTTCTGCTGCTCCAGCTGCTTTTGCAACAGCACAAGCCATCAATCCAATAGGTCCGCATCCAATCACAGCAGCTGTTTTACCAGCTGTTTCGCCCGCAAGCACTGTGTGAACGGCGTTTCCCATCGGTTCTTGAATACTGGCTTTGTCCCAAGGGAGAGACTTCTCGTTTTGCCAAATATTTTCTTCCGGCAATACTACATATTCGGCAAAGCAGCCGTCCCGGTCTACCCCAATAATCTCCGTCTTCTCGCAAATGTGAGCATTCCCGCTCATGCACTGCGGGCACCTCCCGCAGACAATATGGGTTTCAGCAGACACATGATCCCCAACCTGAACACTTTTTACAAGGCTCCCTGTTTCCACGACTTCTCCAGAGAATTCATGACCAAAAATATAAGGTGGCTTGACCCGGCTGGCTGACCACTCATCCCATTCGTAAATATGTACGTCTGTTCCGCAAATAGAGGTTGCTCTCACTTTAATTAATACATCCTGTGCTCCACATGAAGGTACAGGTACCTCTTTTAAAACAGCACCTCGAGCTTTATCCTGTTTCACAACCGCTTTCATTGTTTTTGTCATAACGTCCCTCCTCACATCTTGCTTTATCGTACCATGAAATAATGTGTCTCACAAGCGTACAGTCTGCTATATGAGGACAGTCTTTTCAAATCATGGACAACCGCGTTAACCAGTGAAAAGGAACAAAGAAAATACCGCTTCGATGATGCTTCAAACGTACCTTTAATCAAGATCCTGTTTCACTGCTCTTTTTTCGAACAGCGATCTTATACTAGGTTTTTTACATAAGAAAACCCGGACATGGCATCTGTCCGGGTGGAACTGCGCGTATTATCGTGGCTCGACAATCAACTTTATTGCCGTTCGTTCATCACCATCAATAGTGATATCCGTAAAGGCTGGGACGCATATTAAATCGATGCCGCTTGGCGCCACAAAACCTCTTGCGATTGCCACTGCTTTAATTGACTGGTTGAGAGCGCCTGCTCCGATCGCCTGTATTTCAGCAGTCCCCCGTTCACGAATGACGCCTGCAAGTGCGCCTGCAACGGAATTAGGATTAGATTTAGCAGAAACTTTTAAAATTTCCATGTAGGGACCTCCTTTTAAATAGTAAACGTTATTTAGTACGGCTCAAATTAGCTGGTTGGAGACTGAAGCTTTATATCTTTCTAATCATGTACCACTTTCTGCCCCGTTGCTAAACCTCTATTTAAATGGCTTCTGCTTCGTCCCGCTGTATATGATAACCTTATTAGGTTTGATGCATCGTTTCTCTGCCTTCGGCTCTCTAATCAAAAAAAGGCTTATCATCATTTATTTGAATTGGTTTGATAGACGTCGCTTTTCCGCCAGCCTGGTCTACTTCTATGAAAACACCGTTTAGCTGCGTTTTTCCTTCTTCCACCTCAAACCGGGCAGGCAGCTGCGTCAAAAATCGGTTTAGAACCGCTTCCCGCTTCATACCTAATATGCCATCATAGGGTCCTGTCATACCTGCATCAGCTTGAAATGCTGTACCTCCCGGTAATATACGGCTGTCGTTAGTAGGTACATGCGTATGCGTACCGATCACAGCTGTACATCTGCCATCAAGATACCAGGCAAGCGCCTGTTTTTCACTCGTGGCTTCTGCGTGGAAATCAATAAATATGACAGGAGCGTGTTGTTTTGCTTCTTCAATAAGCCGATCTGCAGCGTGGAAGGGATTATCAAGGGGCGGGAGAAAAGTAGTCCCCTGCAAATTGATCACAACAGCCTTATTTTTACCTTTCCCGATCACTTTTAATCCGCTTCCTGGTGTCCCGGAAGGAAAATTGGCCGGTCGGACAAGATAATCTGCTTCTTCAATAAACTCAAAAATATCCTTTTTGTCCCACGTGTGATTACCCATTGTAAGTACGTCTGCTCCAGCTTGAAGCAATTCATGATAAATCTTTTTTGTAATCCCTTTTCCGTGTGCTGCATTTTCAGCGTTAACAATCGTATGATCTGGACGGTACTTCGCCTTAAGCTTCGGCAAGTATTCACCAAGCATTTCTCTGCCGGGAGACCCGACGATATCGCCGATAAATAATATTTTCATCCTCTTCCTCCTCTGCTGACGGCATGAACGTGCAGCTTTATTATCATCCAAGAAAAAAAGACCGCCATACAGAGCGGTGCTCCGCGGTCGGTCTATTTTTACTACTTTGCATATTCAACCGCTCTTGTTTCTCGAATCACGGTAACTTTAATGTGACCCGGATAGTCAAGCTCGTCTTCAATACGCTTCGTAATGTCTCTCGCCAGCCGGTAAGAATCTTCATCAGAGATAGTATCCGGTCTGACCATAATTCGAATTTCGCGTCCAGCTTGAATAGCATAGGTTTTTTCAACACCATCAAACGACTCTGAAATTTCTTCGAGCTTTTCCAGTCGTTTAATGTAAGTTTCAAGCGTTTCACGTCTGGCTCCCGGACGTGCCGCCGAAAGTGCATCCGCAGCTGCGACGAGAGTCGCAATAACGGAAGTGGCTTCTGTATCACCGTGGTGAGAGGCAATACTGTTAATAACGACCGGATGTTCCTTGTACTTAGTACCGAGCTCCACTCCGATTTCTACATGGCTTCCTTCCACTTCATGATCAATGGCTTTACCAAGATCATGCAGCAGGCCGGCACGTCGGGCAAGCTGTACATCTTCTCCCAATTCTGCAGCCATAATTCCGCTTAAATGAGCTACTTCTACAGAATGCTTCAGTACATTCTGACCATAGCTCGTACGGAATTTAAGACGCCCGAGTATTTTAATAAGATCCGGATGTAGATTATGAATTCCCATTTCAAATGTCGTCTGTTCACCGTATTCCCGAATCATCTCATCTACTTCGCGACGTGATTTTTCAACGGTTTCTTCGATACGGGCGGGATGAATTCTGCCGTCCTGGACCAGCTTTTCCAGAGAGGCTTTGGCAATTTCCCTTCTGATCGGATCAAATCCGGATAAAATGACAGCTTCCGGTGTATCATCAATGATCAAATCAATCCCGGTCAATGTTTCTAAAGCACGGATGTTACGGCCTTCCCTGCCGATAATCCGTCCCTTCATCTCATCGTTTGGAAGATTGACGACGGAAACAGTAGTTTCCGCTACATGATCTGCGGCGCATCGCTGTACAGCAAGCGAGAGAATTTCACGGGCGTTTTTGTCCGCTTCTTCTTTTGCTCTCGTCATGTAGTCTTTAACAAGAACGGCTTTCTCATGAGTCAGCTCATTCTCCATTGTTTCCATAATAATGTCACGGGCTTCATCCTTCGTAAATCCGGATATACGTTCGAGCTCCTGCTGCTGCCTGTTAACAAGCTCCTCGACTTTGCTATTCATGTCGTCGACTTCTTGCTGTCGCTCCGACAGCTGCTGCTCCCGTACTTCCAAAGACTGTTCTTTTTTGTCTACAGATTCACTTCTGCGATCCAGAACTTCTTCTTTCTGGACGAGACGGTTTTCCTGCTTTTGAACGTCGTTCCGACGGTCGCGCAGTTCCTGTTCAGCTTCCAGACGAATTTTATGTGCTTCGTCTTTTGCTTCCAGGACAGCTTCTTTACGGCTGGCTTCCGCCTCCCGTTTCGCATCATCTATCGTCTGTTTCGCTAGCATTTCCGCACTGGAAATTTTCGCTTCAGCAATAGATTTACGCACAAAATATCCAACAAAGAACACGGTTACTGCAGTGAATAGCAAAATGAGGATTTGTGTCGTAGTCACGCTTGACTCACCTCCTCACAGCTATTTCTGTAGTAGTACTGTTTCATCAAATAAAACAAATTATAGGGTAGTAGCACGATTTCACAAAAAATCCAGGTAAAATGGATTCCGACGCTTTGCAAAAACGTGTACTCGTTAATTGTATGCTTCATTCTTAGTCCTGTCAAGCTTTGGAAAAGTGAGGAAACGCTGCTGCGAAGCGAGTTTGAGCACTTTTTTCAGTGGATTGATTCAACTGTTTTACTTTACGTTTTCTTCTGTTGCTGAAATAACAGCATCTTTCAACCGAGATCGATAGACGGGGCAAAAATAGACGTTCTTTGTTTACCTTCGCAGTTATCTGCCGCTCCATTCTCCCGTCAGTTCATTCGCTTAGTAGATAGGGCTAATTCCTTTTTTAACCGTTTGATTCCTTCCAAAACTGGTTAGTGATTGATACATTCAGCTTCAGGAAGCTGCCGTCTGCAGCTGCTATATTCAACTTGATGGTGAGTCGAAATAGCCGAACTGGTTCATGAGTGATACAGTGTATCATCACATAAGCATGATTCGATCTGATTCATTGACTCTGTGTACAGAAAGAGAACCGCTGCGTGTTTACAGCGGTTCTCTTATAAAGCTCAGTTTATCAACAGTGTTTTATTTCAAATCAAGCGTATCTTCCTGCTCCTCTGGATCTTCAGGAGCCGGCACTTCGATTGGTTCCAGCAACCCATGATGTTCACGAATCTTTCTGTCAATTTCCTGCATGACATCATCATTTTCTTTAAGATACTGCTTCGCATTTTCGCGACCTTGTCCCATACGCTCCTCGTTATACGAATACCATGCGCCGCTCTTTTGAATAATATCAAGTTCAGAGGCGATATCGATTAATGATCCTTCCCGTGAAATACCTTCCCCGTACATAATGTCCACTTCAGCTGTACGGAAAGGAGGAGCTACTTTATTTTTAACTACTTTAATTTTCGTTTTATTACCAATCATCTCATTGCCCTGTTTCAAGGTTTCTGCCCGTCGTACTTCAAGGCGCACAGAGGAGTAGAACTTCAGGGCGCGTCCGCCTGGCGTTGTTTCAGGATTTCCGAACATAACCCCGACTTTTTCACGGATCTGGTTAATAAACATAGCAATTGTGTTCGACTTGGATACAGCACCAGAAAGCTTACGAAGCGCCTGAGACATAAGACGTGCCTGCAGACCGACGTGACTGTCTCCCATTTCGCCCTCTATCTCTGCTTTTGGTACAAGTGCTGCTACGGAATCGACTACGATCATATCGACAGCGCCGCTTCGAACAAGCGCCTCTGCGATTTCGAGAGCCTGTTCCCCTGTATCAGGCTGTGACAGCAGCAGTTCATCAATATTAACACCCAGCTTCTGAGCATAAACCGGATCAAGCGCGTGTTCTGCATCAATAAAAGCAGCCTGACCGCCATTCCGCTGCACTTCTGCAATTGCATGCAGCGCTACTGTTGTTTTACCAGACGATTCCGGTCCATATACTTCAATCACTCGGCCTCGCGGATACCCGCCGACTCCGAGGGCAATATCCAGTGCGAGCGTTCCGCTGGAAATAGTGGAAACACGGCGGTCCGTCTGCTCTCCGAGTTTCATAATGGACCCTTTACCGAACTGCTTTTCAATTTGCTTAAGCGCCATATCAAGCGCCTGTTTACGATCTGACACGTGAACATCTCTCCTTTGAGTGGTCTATTCAAACGTCCGGCAGAACTGCTCCGGCCGGCGTACTGCAAACACCCGTTCGCTACTTATCAGTATATAGAAATCAGGCCGCCCCGTCAAATGAAAACGGGGCGGCCAATAGAATTAATTTATTTTCGGCTCGGGCGCGGCTTTGCCGGCTCCAAATTGATTTTTGCACCGCCGACGCGGGCATATTTCAGGCCTTCGTATACAAAAGGAGCGGACTCCTGAGGAACTTCCATAAATGTGAAGTTCTCAAAAATGTCAATTTTCCCGATTACTTTCGGGCTGATCCCAACGAGTCTGGAAACATCGTCTACCAGTTTTTTAGGTGTCATATCGACATTACGGCCAACGTTGATGAAAAACCGCGTCATGCCTTTCTGGGCTCCAGTTTCCCCAAAATCGTAACCTGCTGAAGTTGTTTTCTCATCATGGCTGTAAAAAGCAAGCTTCATAAGAGAGCTGACAACTTTATCGGCAGGATATTCGCTTAGAAGTTCTGCAACCAATTCAGCATAAAGCGCGTCATCCTGCTCATTATCCTCAATCAGTTCTACAATTTGATGCTTCCATGCTGCTTGCTGCTTTTCCACAACTTCTTCGATGGATGGGATGCCTTTTGCAGGAATTTGCGATTTGATTTCTCGTTCGATCGAACGAAGATGTTTCATTTCTCTAGGCGTCACAAGAGTAATGGCAATTCCTTCCTTACCTGCACGACCAGTCCGGCCAATACGATGGACGTAGCTTTCCGGATCCTGTGGAATATCAAAGTTAATAACGTGAGACACGTTTTGAACATCGATTCCTCTGGCAGCAACGTCCGTTGCAATCAGGAATTCAATTGTACCTTTGCGGAACTTTCTCATAACAACGTCCCGCTGGGACTGCGTGAGATCGCCGTGAAGTCCGTCGGCAGCATATCCTCTTGCCTGCAGAGATTCCGTAAGTTCGGCCACACCTTTTTTTGTACGGCAAAAGATAATTCCAAGCTCAGGCGTCTCGCTGTCGATAATTCGGCAAAGCGAATCAAGCTTGTTTTTATCAAGAACTTTGTAATAAACCTGTTCGATTAATGGAGCAGTCATTTCGCCCTTATCAATCGTAATGTGTTCAGGATTATTCATATAGCGTGAGGAAAGCTTGCGGATTGCCGGAGGCATCGTCGCTGAGAAGAGCAGACTCTGGCGCTCCGTATTCGCATTTTGAAGAATCTTTTCAATATCATCAATAAATCCCATATCCAGCATTTCATCCGCTTCGTCGAGAACCAGCTTGCTTAAGCGGTCAAGCTTCAGCGTACCGCGGTTAATGTGGTCAAGAACTCGTCCTGGAGTTCCAACAACAACCTGGACACCCCGCTTGAGCGATTTAATCTGATGACCAATAGACTGTCCACCGTATACCGGCAGCGTCTGAACTTTGTTGAATTTAGAAAGCTTTTGGAATTCACCGGCAACTTGAATCGCCAGTTCTCTTGTCGGCGTTAAGATAAGTGCCTGTACATGCTTTTGCTTGGCATTAATATCGTTAATAAGCGGGATCCCGAATGCTGCAGTTTTTCCAGTACCAGTCTGAGCTTGACCAATTACGTCGCGCCCTCCCAAAATTACTGGAATTACTTTTTCCTGAATTGGAGACGGTGCTTCAAATCCCATCTCTTTTGTTGCTTTTTTTAAACTTGAGCTAATTTCAAATTCATCGAACTTCATTACCATTATTCATCCACCTTTTTTATTTCGTAACTCTTGAAACAATAAATAAAGACCTTGTTTCACCGCGTACGTACGAATTCTGTTTCTGCTGCCCCCGATATTTACAAAGTGTGAAACCGTTTTGTCAGGGGTCGCTATGCCAATAAACATCTGTCCAGGTTCATATCCTTCGAGAGGATCAGGCCCTGCCGCACCTGTAAAGCTGATTCCGTAGTCAGAGCTAAATACGCGACGGCATCCGTCCGCCATCGCCTCGGCGCATTCTGCGCTGACTGCTCCGTGTTCTTCAAGAAGTGTTTCTGATATCCCGAGCGTCTGCATCTTGGCTTCATTACTATAACATACGATTCCGCCGGGGAAAATCATAGATGCTCCGGAAAAGGAGGTCATTGTATCTGCAAACAGCCCGCCTGTAAGGCTTTCGGCTGCACTAATACTTTTTTCTAGTTCACGCAGAAGTTCAGCTGTGACCTGCTCAATCTGGCTGTCGCCTTCGCCGTAGCAATAATTTCCGACTCTTGCGAATATCTTCTCCTTTAGCTCGCGAAGCATTTCTTCGTTTGTTTCTTTGGAAGGGCCGCGCACAGTCAAACGAAGTGCTACTTCACCGTCAGAAGCAAGAGGTGCAATCGTTGGATTTGTTTGGTTGGTGATCAGATCATCCAATTTTTCGGTTAATTGAGATTCTCCAATTTCGTAAAAACGTAAAACATCTGACTGAATTTGCTGATCTTCCATTCCGTTACGCAGCTTTGGCAGCGCATACCGCATAAACATTGTTTTTAACTCTCTCGGAGGTCCGGGAAGCAGCAGAAACTGCTTTCCCTGATGCTCTAAGAACGAACCGCAGGCGAGCCCTTCATCATTTGGGAGGACATCAGCGCCTTTGAGGGACAGCGCCTGCTTTTTATTGGACTCCGAAACACCCCGGCCACGGGCCTCAAAAAACGATTTCAGCTTATCGAGTGATTCTTCATCCACTTTAAGCGGGAGTCCAGTAAATGCAGAGAGTGCATCTCTCGTTAAATCGTCTCTTGTTGGCCCAAGCCCGCCGGTCAAAATGATAATATCAGACCTCTCGGCAGCCGTTTGAATGACATTTTTCAAGCGTTCCTCATTATCACCTGCGGTCTGGCGGAAGTAGACATTGATCCCGGCCTCAGATAATTGTCTGGATAAAAACGTTGCGTTCGTATCATCAATTTGTCCGAGCAAAAGCTCGGTCCCGACTGCAATTATTTCTGCATTCATAGTGATATCCTCCTAATCCGAAGACGTTAAAACGTGTTTGTTCTTCACGAAGTAGTCCACACCTGAAAAAACAGTCAATACAACAGCAGTATAAATCATGATCGTGTCGAACGGTATGCCTGCTAATTCAAAAAGAACATTATGAAGCAGCACGGCGGAAGCAGCAACAATCTGACTGACCGTTTTCCACTTCCCCCATATGCTTGCAGCGATTACTTCGCCGGATCCGGAAGCGACCAGCCGAAGTCCAGTTACAGCAAACTCTCTGCTCAAAATAACAACAGCAGCCCAAGCAGGAAACATATCCATTCCTGTTAATCCGACAAAGGCGGCTGTGATCAGCAGTTTGTCAGCCAGCGGATCCAGAAACTTGCCCATATTCGTTACTAAATTGTATTTTCTCGCATAAAATCCGTCCAGCCAATCTGTAGCCGCTGCAACAATAAAAACGAGCGCAGCCAGAAAATGGGAAACTGGAATTTCAGCTCCCAGAAGCATAAACGTTCCCCAGCCAAAATCTATCAGCAGAAATATCATAAAAACAGGAATAAGAAAAATGCGTGAAATAGTGATTCTATTAGGTATATTCATTACGATCCTCCTGTTCCACGACCTGAACGACTATGAGCCTTACTCATCTTAACAGACAATGGAAGTATTTGCGAATCTATCATAAAAGAGGAAAAAGTCCGTCCGGACGCTACCGGAGCCGGACCTTTCCGCCTATGAATTATCCTGTTGAATGATGATTCTCTGATGGTGATCTTCTGATTCATAAATCAATTCTTCTCCGTTAATCAGAAGCTCAGCTGTTACCGTACTTCCCATGTTAAACATGATTTCCTCATGGTCGCTGAAGTCAAAGCTTTCCGAATCTCCATCGGCATGCTCTTGCTGATAAAGCTCTTCTCCTTCTTCGTCGAGAATCTGGATCCAGCTCGGACCTGAGAAGCTCAGTTCGACGTCAAACTCGTCGGCTTGAAGCGTATACGTATAGCTGTTTCCCTCAGACCCCTCAAATGCCAGCTCCGAGCCTGCATCTGAATCCTCAGGCTCGTTGAGTCCATCATTGTCGACATTGTTGTTTCCATTGTTTCCATTGTTTCCGTTGTTTTCAGCAGGATCCGTTTCATTGTTCTCATTAGCTTCGCTATTCTCATTTTCAGCAGCATTTTCTTCATTTTCAGGTATGCTGTCATCCACATTTACAGCTTGCTCTGATTCAGGATCGACCGGGGCTGCTTCGTTATCCTGATTAAAAAGCCATACTGCGAAACCAACTGCACCAATAAATAAAATAGCGAGAAGCGTCGGCACAAGTGAAGAGAAGGCTGATTTTTTCGTACCTGATGAGGAGGAGGCTCTCGTCCGGGCGGTTCTTGGTGGAAGTTCCTGTACTTCGCTTCGTTTCGGTTTAGGGAGCTCAGACTCGTGCTCTTCAAATATTTTGTTCGGATCAAGCCCAACCGCTTCTGAATAGCTCTTCACGAAAGCCCGCGAATAAAACTCTCCAGGCATTTTGGAAAAATCGCCTTCTTCAATTGCTTCCAAATACCGCTTTTGAATCTTTGTAAGCTGCTGAAGCTCGTCAAGAGAATATCCTTTTTCGAGTCTAGCAGACTGCAGTCTTGTTCCTAGTTCTGACACGGTACACACCTACTAACTTCATTTAATATACCCTCCTCTTTCATTTAAAAAGAGGAATAATCCTGTTCAACCTGTTCATAGGAAATGACTTGATTCTCATCACTTCTCAGCTCAATGATGTAGTCAAAATCATCAAGCGTGTATTCAGTTGTCCTTACAAAGATGTCAGGATGCTCTACAACTTTCGTGGCTGGGAGACGCATCATTTCCGACACGAGCATACGGTGGCGTTCAGAGCCTCTCATCGTTGACACGATTCCATCGATGATATATATATTATCTTCCAGCATTTCATCATCGGCAAGCTGGCTCCGCATCGTTTGCTTCAGCATAGTGGACGATAAGAAAGACCATTTCCTGTTCGCACACACACTTGCAGCGACCACTGATTCCGTTTTTCCTACTCTCGGCATCCCGCGTATGCCGATAAGCCGGTGTCCTTCTTTCATAAACAATTCTGCCATAAAGTCTACGAGAATCCCGAGCTCGTCCCGTACAAACCGGAATACCTTCTTCTCGTCTTCATCCCGTTCAATATAGCGCCCATGCCGCACGGCAAGCCTGTCCCGCAGCTTTGGTTCTCTTATTTTCCGTAAAGTGATAATATCCATCGTTTCCAAAATAAATGTCAGCCGCTTGATCGCCTCGTCACTTTTGCTGAGAATAAGCATGCCTCTTCTTCTATGTTCAACCCCGTTAATGGTTAAAATATTAATGCTCAGCATACCAAGCAGAGAGGCTATTTCTCCAAGCAGCCCGGGACGATTTTCGTGAATTTGATATTCCAGGTACCATTCTTTTCTTTCCATCCGGTATTCCCCCTTCACAAGGAGTACTGACGAGCATTCCAGGCTAATTTCATCATAATCGATTGAAACGCTGTTGAAAAGTAGTTATTTCCATATACGGCACCAACTTTACGTATGCCACCCGCCATTGACGTGAATAATCTGACCGTTCATGTAGGATGACTGTTCAGAGGCCAGAAATTTTACTGCTTGTGCTATTTCTTCGGGTCTTCCGAGTCTGTCGGCCGGAATTTCTTCCTGAATCATTTGCTTTTCTTCTTCCGTATAAACCGACAGCATAGCTGTATCTACAGCACCTGGAGCTACAGCATTTACTTGGATATTGCTTGCTGCAAGCTCTTTGCCGAGTGATTTTACCAGTCCATGCTGTGCTGCTTTCACCGTGGAATAAACCGTTTCCATTGCTGCACCCGTTTCACCCCAAATGGAGCTGATAAAAATGATCTTTCCCTCCCGCCGTTTAATCATGTGAGGGGTTATCTGCTTCAAGAACAAGACGGGGCTTTTACATGCTACGTTAAACGCAGCTGTCCAATCAGATGCATCAGTATCCTGAAACAGAGCGGGTGATGAATATCCGGCACAGTGCAAAAATACGTGAATATGCTCAGCCGGGAATGGCGGCAAATCCTTATCGATTGACAGATCATGCTGATAAACAGCTACTTTGGTAACAGCAGAGAGCTTCTCAGCGGTTTGCTCGAGCAGGTCTTTGTTTACATGACAATGCAGGAGCAGCCGGAACTGAGGGGCTAATGCTGCTGCGCACGCTCTGCCAATAGCTCCAGATGCACCTGTTATAAAGGCTGTCGGACGATTCACCCGGCTGCTTCCTCGCCTGCAGGAATCACTTTAGACACGGTCATCTGGTTATCGAATTCCAGTGTAGACTCCAACAGTTTCTCAATGTAGCTGAGTTGAAGAGATTCCAAAACTGGAACGACCTCGAAAAGATTCATCCCATTAAAATAATACCTGGTAAATTGGTTGGCAATGTACTCGGGTGAATTTAGGGCACGCAGAAAAAAGCCAATTTTCTTTTTTTTCAATCGCTCAAAATGAGCTGCTTCCACCCCGT
Source organism: Alkalicoccus luteus (assembly GCF_052061695.1). NCBI lineage: Bacteria > Bacillati > Bacillota > Bacilli > Caryophanales > Bacillaceae > Alkalicoccus > Alkalicoccus luteus. The sequence continues at coordinate 201,308 of NZ_JBPZEY010000002.1, read as the reverse complement.
TTTGTTTCAGAACAGAAAGTTCATGCTTTAATGCCTGAACGAGATCATCCGGTCTTGACGTTTCTCCGCCAGCAGCGAGAAAACCAAATTCTTTCTCAGACGTGTAATCAAAACTGAAGCTTTCGTTGATCAGCCCTTCTGCGTACATCCGCTGATAAGCCGGTGAACTTCCGCCAAATGCAAGCTCCAGCATGAGCTGCATACCCAGCTCATGCTGCAGCAGGTCTCTGCCTTCGAGCCCCGTTGAAGGCTGTTTAATCCCAATTAAACATCTTGGCGTCTGCACGGACAGTGGAATAACAGCTTCTGCCTCATTAACTTCATTCGGTTCGTCCGGAAGGATTCTCTGTGGCGGGTTTGCTTTAGCAAATCGCTTAGCCGACTGATTACTGCGAATGAGCGTCATCATTTTCTTCGGTTCCAAATTTCCTACTACAAAGAGGACCATATTCGATGGGTGGTAAAAGCTCTCGTAGCACGTGTATAAATCATCTTTTGTAATTTGATGAATCGAGTCTACGGTTCCAGCTATATCGATTTGTACGGGGTGACGCTGGTACATGCCTTTTAAGAGACCGAAAAAATTTTGCCAATCCGGATTGTCTTCGTACATTTTAATTTCCTGTTCGATGATCCCCTTTTCCTTTTCTACAGACTCATCTGTAAAATAAGGCTTTTGAACAAAATCGAGAAGGGTCGTCAGATTTTTCTCTACGTTTGCAGTCGCAGAAAATAAATAAGCCGTTCGCGTGAAGCTTGTGAATGCATTCGCAGATGCTCCCTGTGCAGAAAACTCTTGAAAGACATCACCTTCTTCACTTTCAAACATTTTATGCTCCAGAAAATGGGCAATTCCATCCGGAACAGTTTTTTCACTGCCATCACCAGCAATAAAATGATTATCAATAGAACCGTAATTAGCTGTTAGCGTAGCATACGTTTTATGAAACCCGGATTTAGGCAGCAGAAATACGTCAAGCCCGTTATCCAGTTTTTCATAATAAAGCTGTTCCTGAAGCTGATCAAAGCTGATTTTTTCCATTTTGTCACCCTTTCCCGTGCAAGAAGTATATCGTATCAAGCTCAAGGGAGGCCGCCGCAGCTTTTACGTCTGCTGACTGAACTTTATCAATTTCGGTGATCCAGCTGCCTGCATCCCAATCCTCACCAATCAGCGCACCGTGATATTCAAGCTCAACTCTGCCGCGCGGAGAATCCATCGTTTCCAGCAGCTGATTCCGCAGCACGGCCTTTGACTTAGCTACATCCTCCTCAGAAAACTCCCCGTTCTTTAAGTCATCAAGCTGCTGCAAGATGATCGACAATGCTTTATCGTACTGAGCTGTTTCAATACCTGCCATTACAATTACTAAACCTTTATGACTTTCCACTCTGGAGGCTGCATAATATGCCAGGCTTTCTTTTTCCCTTACATTTGTAAAAAGCTTGGAATGTGGAGCACCGCCAAACAGACTGTTCATAACCTGCAAGGCAAAATAGCGTTTGCTGCCGAAAACAACCGGCGTTCGGAAACCAAGATGAAGTTTGGCCTGGCTGATTTCATCAGTTTCTTTTACTTCGCGCACTTTTTCAGGCTTTTTAAATTCAGTTTGCAAAGGTGCCAGCGGCCTGCTGCTGAACTGCATAAACTGCTCCACATACTGTATAATTTCCTGCTCCCGAACATCGCCTACAACGTATAAATCAATGCTGCTGTCTTTTAAGAGCGCCTGATGCGCTTCGGCAAGCGATTTACCTGTAATCGCTTCAAGCTGCTGCTCATAGCCGAGCACAGGCAGAGAATAAGGTTCTCCTTCACACATCTCTTCAGCGAGACGTTTGTTGGCATAACGCATTTTGTCATCTTTAACGCCTGCAAGCTTTTGAGCGTGATTCCGTTTTTCTTCCTGAACTGGAGTGTCGGGGAACGCCCCCTTTTCATTCAAGTTTGGATAAAGGGCTACGGAAGCGAGCATTTGAACCGCACGCTCTGTCAACGGCACTGCTTCATTTAAAAACTTCTCGTTCGCTACCTCCAGCTTGAATGATAAAATATGATGCTCACCCTTTTTGACTGCATCCGCTGTAAGATGTGCACCGTACATTTCCTCTAATGCTGCTTGAATAATTTCCCGAGACGGAAAATGTCTGCTCCCACGTTCCAGCACTGAAGGCAGCAGCGCTTTTTCTGTTAAATACTCTTTTTGGAGCGGTGTGCGCAAGTGCAGCACAAAGGTCGTAGTTTTAAACGTTATGCTCGGTATAACCGTTGTACGCACCGGCTTTGTTTTATTTGCTTCTGGCATAATCGTCCGCCTCCTAAAATACCCGTTTTCGTAATACGTGAAATTTAAATTTATCGGCACGAAAATAGTTCACCGAATAAAGCACAGCGCGCTCCTGATCATCATAATGCATTTGCTTTAAGACAAGTAACGCTGTTTCAGGGTCACACTGGAGGAGCTCGGAGACGTGTTCATGATATCCGAGCGGCTCCAGATCCGTCATGGCATAAGCTATTGTAATTCCATTTTGTTCCAGCTGATTGAAGATGGACTCATCTCCTCGCGATACCGGATCCGGGAGCAGGTTTTCCGGAAGCTTATCAAGACAGTATACTACCGGATCTCCATCCGCTGTCCGAAGCCGCTCAATCTTCATTACCTGCTGAAGATCTTCCTCGTGAAAACGTTCCTTGTCTTCTGGTGTCGCTTCTACAAACCCAGACGAAAGAAAATTAGTTCCTGGCTCCCTCCCGCCGCGGCGAATCATATCGGTGACACTAAACAGCTCTTCGATTCCCGATGAAAAAAGCGGCTTCGTATGAATGAACGTTCCAACCCCATGACGCCGGACAACGACACTTTCATCTTCCAGCATGCGAAGCGCTTCACGCAGCGTCGCCCGGCTGACACCCAGCTGCCTGGAGAGCTCGAACTCAGAGGGCAGTCTTTCTCCGGCTTTGTAACGGCCTTTTTCAATATCCTCTTTTATTTTATCGATTACCTGCAGATAAAGCGGTCTTGAATCGGATTTTATCAACGTAGATGCCTCCTGCCATTAGTTTTGACGCTTCTCCCTCGTTAATTACTATGGTCGTCTTCCCGTCTGGCCGCCAACACCTCACGGGGCTTACTTCCTTCGTAAGGACCTACTATACCCTGCTGTTCCATTTCATCGATCAGCCTCGCAGCACGAGCATACCCGACTCGAAAACGCCGCTGCAGCATCGATACAGAAGCTGTCTGCATTTCTGTTACCAGCGCAACAGCGTCTGGGAACAATGCATCGTCAGATTCAGCACCAGTTGTTTCCGGTTCGTCATCTGGAATCATATCTTCCGCGTATTGAGCCTGCTGTTGTTCAATACAGTGCCTTACTACCTTTTCCACTTCTTCGTCACTTAGAAACGCCCCTTGTATACGGACCGGCTTCCCGGACCCTACAGGCATAAAGAGCATATCTCCTTTTCCGAGCAGCTTTTCCGCTCCCGCTCCATCAAGAATCGTTCTGGAGTCTGTTGAGCTCGAGACGCCGAAAGCAATTCTGGAGGGAATATTCGCTTTAATGACCCCGGTAATGACATCGACAGAAGGACGCTGCGTTGCAATGATCAAGTGGATCCCCGCTGCCCGCGCCATTTGAGCAAGACGGGTTATGGCATCCTCCACGTCACTTGAAGCAACCATCATCAAGTCAGCGAGTTCATCGACAAGCACGACAATATATGGGAGCGGAGAATAAGGCTCCTCTCGCGTTTCATTTTCTCGGTGAATGTGCTGGTTATACCCTTCTATATTACGCGTACCGGTCGCCGCAAACAATTCATATCTTCTTTCCATCTCATTAACGACCTTTTTAAGCGCCTGTGCTGCTTTCTTCGGTTCTGTTACAACTGGTGACAGCAGATGAGGGATCCCGTTATAAACATTGAGTTCCACCATTTTCGGATCAATCATCATTAATTTCACTTCATGCGGCTTACTTCGTAGCAGGATGCTGACAATGATACCGTTAATACATACACTTTTTCCGCTCCCAGTTGCACCGGCAACGAGCAGATGCGGCATTTTATTTAAATGAGCGGCAACAGCTTCTCCGGATATATTTCTGCCAAGTGCTATGGCAAGTGGATTAGACTCCGTTTTCATCTGCTGCGAGTCAATTACCTCCCGAAATGTAACGAGTGCTACATCCTGATTCGGAACTTCAATCCCAATAGCAGACTTTCCCGGGATGGGCGCCTCCATTCGAATGTCCTTTGCAGCAAGTGCTAATGCAAGGTCATCAGAGAGATTTACTATCCGGCTTACTTTAACCCCCGTGGACGGATATACTTCATATTTAGTGACTGCCGGTCCAAGATGTACCTTAGTCACCTTTGCCGAAACGCCGAAACTTGCGAGCGTTTCTTCCAATTTTCGGGCGTTTTTTGAAAGCTGAGAATGCTCCTTTGACTGGGTTTGTTTGGAAGGGGGAGCGAGCAGGTTAACAGACGGAAGCTTATAATCTACATTTTCGCTTTCCTGAACAACGAGCCCCTGCTGTTTAGTTTCCTCAGGCACTGATTCTGCCGGCTCTATTTCCTTTTTCTCGTCCTGCTGAAGAGGTTCTTCATATGCAGTAGCTGTAAAATCATAAATAAGCGGTTCCTTTTCCTCTGACTGATGCGGTTCTGCAGAAAGCTCTACCGGTTTCTCATCTTCGGCAGCATAGTCTTCCGCTTCAGCAACCGGGTTATTCTTTGACTTACGCTCTCGAAATTTCCGTTTTAAGGAGGCCGAGACAGAAGCAAAGAGCTGCTTTATTTTTTTGCCTATGCGTACAGCAGCCGGCTTTTGTTTTTCTGCGCTCCATTTCATGATGTCGATAATTGATTTACGGCTTGCTACTACTGCCCCTGCTGCAACGAGTACCATCGCAAGCATGATAGCCCCGGGAGCGGCAGCGAGTACAGCAGCACTTTCAAAAATCACTACTCCAGCAACTCCGCCATGAAATCCTTCGATTTCTCCAAAAGATGCGGATTGGAGCTCAATCCCATTCTGCACGCCATCTGTGTAGCGTCGGCGAAACGGCAGCTGCAGCAAACTGACGATTCCCACTGTTGCTAAAAGGACCCCCGAGGCTGTTCTGGATAAAAGAACCGGAAATGCTCGTTTCCACATGAGGAAAAGTCCAAGCAAAAATAAAGCTGCAGCAGGAAGCCAGTAAAGGCTTCCTGTAACAAACCTAAACATGTTTTGGCCCGTTTCGCCGATCCATCCCAGCTGAAACAGGATCAGGACCGCAGTGACAGCTAAGAGAACGCCGGCTCCTTCAAACTTGAGCAGGCGTTTCCACTGCTGCTCTCTTTTCGTAGGTTTTTTCTTTCTTTTTTTCGTTGCCATATGTATCCGACCTTCCTGCTATCCTGCTGTTAAAACAAACAGTGCCCCCGCAATGCAGGTACCTGCAGGGAGACACTGTCGACATTCATTAGGCTTCCATAATAATTGGCATAATCATCGGTCGGCGCTTTGTTTTTTCGTACAAATAGCGGCTCAGCTGATCCCGAACATGGCTTTTCAGCTGGGACCACTCCGTTTGATTCTGCTCCATTGCTTCTCCCAGAGATTTTTTTACGAGTGATTCTGCTTCATTAATTAATGCTTCAGATTCGCGCACGTAAACAAATCCTCTGGAAATAATATCCGGACCTGACAGAATTTCATTATGTTTTTTATTAAGCGTCACGACTACTACCAGAATCCCATCTTTAGAAAGAAGTCTTCTGTCCCGAAGTACAATGTTACCTACATCTCCAACACCGAGACCATCAATCAAGACATGACCGGAAGGGACTTTAGGTCCACGCTTGCCCTTCCGCTTTTGAAATTCCACCGTTTCTCCTTTTTCCAAAAGGTAGATGTTATCAGGATCTACATGAACAGAAGCTGCAAGCTTTTGGTGGGCATACTGCATTCGATATTCACCGCTTACAGGAATAAAGTGTTGAGGCTTTACAACGTTTAACATCAGCTTCAGTTCTTCCTGGCTGGCATGCCCGTTTACATGTATTTTCTTTGTTTTTCCGTATACAACATCTGCGCCTGTACGGGAAATTAAATCAATCATTTGAGAAACGAGCTTCTCATTGCCGGGTTTTGGCATAGAAGACATAATCATTCTGTCCTTATTTTGAATCTTAAACAGCGGATGAGAACCTTTGCCCATCTTCATCAGATCGCTCATTGGCTCTCCCTGTGTTCCTGTTGTCAGAACAACCAGCGCATCTCTGTCGAGTGACTTGATTTCTTTTTTCGAAATAAGCACGTCTTCGTCATCGGTCAGATATCCGAGTTCAAGTCCAAGATCTACAGCCCGCTCAATTGCTTTTCCAACGACCGCTACGTTGCGTTCTTTTTGAGCTGCAGCGTCGATAACCTGCTGGATTCGATGCAGATGTGTGGCATAAACGGCAACAATCAATGCCTGCGGTGCTTCGTGAAAAGCATCTTTAAGCCCTTCGGCTACGATTGACTCAGATGGGGTATAGCCTGGTACTTCAGCAGCAGAACTGTCAGACAGCAGACAGAGAACACCCTTCGACCCAATTTCTGTAAGTTTATCGATGTCCATAGTTTGTCCATCAACAGGATTCTGATCAAATTTAAAGTCTCCAGTGTAGAGAATCGGTCCCTGAGAAGTATGAATGACAATTCCGAGTGAATCCGGAATACTATGATTCGTTCGGAAGAAACTCACTGGTGTTTTTGCAATGCGGACCTTGGAGTCAGCGTGTACTTCATGAAACTTTGGCTTCTTTTTAAGCTTTATTTCGTCGCACTCATCTTTAAGAAGTGCAAGCGTAAACTTGGAACCGTAAACCGGAACTTTGATTTCGCGCAGCAGATATGCTGCAGCTCCAATATGCTCTTCGTGACCATGAGAAAGAATAAGAGCCTGAACCCGATCCTTGTTCTCTATAAGATATGACATATCTGGAATGACGATATCGACACCAAGCATGTCGTCTTCCGGATGCATACAGCCTGCATCAAGAATAAAGATATTTTCATCCAGCTCCACCACGTAGAGATTTTTGCCGGATTCTCCCAGCCCTCCCAGGGCAAAGATTTTAATTTTGTCGGTCTGTTGATTTGCCAAATTAATTCCTCCTGTATCAAAAGTTCAACTGTGTAGATGTTCATTATTCAGTAAATGCGACAGCAGGCGTTTTAACACGCATCAAAAATGATTACCGGTCCACCAGAAAGAACGTCTGTCTCCTCAGACGTTCTCTGGACATGCACTGTTTCCACACTCATTTTTTACTCTGCTGACCAAGCCGATCTGAACCTCTTTTATAAGTATACATGAACGAGGCGCAGGTTCACAAGCTGGACTTCCAGTTTCATGAGCTGTCCTAACGTATATGACACGTATACTCGATCTTTCTTCGCATTCATTTGTACGTATACCTAGATCTTCTTTTCTACATGCTGGAAGGAGCACAGAAAGATCAATAGAAAAGAGCCTGTACCGAAATCGATACAAGCTCAGCTTCTTGACGGATTAATATTCGAAGAGCGTCAGCTGGAAAATCTGCTCATGCTGGATACATCATTCAAAGCACGCTGCACGAGAGCTCTTTCTGTTTCATCGAGTGCTACTAACGGAAGCCGAACTCCGCCTGTGTCAAATCCTTGCATACTTAACGCCGTTTTTAACGGGGACGGGCTTGGTGCGATAAACATCGCTTTCATAAACGGAACGAGCTTCTGATGCATCGAGGCCGCCTGATCCGGTCTGCCTTCTCTGTAATGAGCAATCATCTCCTGCATTTCACGGCCGATGATGTGGCTCGATACCGAAACAATGCCGTCTGCTCCAACGGCAACAGAAGGAAGCGTCAAACTGTCATCACCGGAATAAACGGCAAAATGATCCGGCGTTCCTGCTACGAGAGCTGTCAGCTGGTCAAGATTGCCGCTTGCCTCTTTAACTGCTGTAATGTTTGGAACCTCGGATAATGCGATGACAGTTTCGGGCAGGAGATTCACCATTGTTCTGCCAGGCACGTTATAAACCATGACCGGAATTGATACTTTTTCAGCAATGGTTTTAAAATGCTCATACATCCCCTGCTGAGACGGTTTATTATAATAAGGCGCTACCAGCATGATTCCATCTGCCCCGTCTTTTTCAGCCTGAATCGACAATTCAGCTGTCGCACGGGTGTCATTCATCCCTGTTCCTGCAATAACCGGAATGCGGCCGTTTGCCACTCTGACGGTTTCACGGTAAAGCTCAGCTTTTTCTTTCATGCTGAGTGTGGCAGATTCTCCCGTCGTTCCTCCACTGATGACCGCTTCTGTACCTCGCTCAATCAACAAATCTACGAGAGGTCCGAGCTGATCAAAATCAATAGCACCTTGCTGATTAAATGGTGTAATCATCGCTGTTACGACATTTCCTAGTTTCATCTGTCATCCTCCTCATTCAACCTGCGCTAAGCGTTGTTGTCCGTTAAAAAACTGTCATGAAGTACATTAACCGCATTGCGCAGCTGCGGACTGCTTACAAGCACCCAAATGGTCGTGTGGGAATCTGCTGACTGAAGCACATGAATGCCCTGCTGCTCAAGTGCTGTCACTATTTTGGCTGCAATGCCGGGAACACCGCTCATGCCTCCTCCGACAACCGCGACCTTCGCACATTGGTCCGTCCATGTTACGTCATGAGGGAGATCTTGTAAAGAGTCAAGAGCCTCAGTACGTTTTTCGGACGGAATCGTGAAAGTCGCAAATTCAGGGTGGATCGAAATAAAGTCAACAGATATTCCAGCTTCAGCCATCGCAGTAAATACGTCTGCTTTAGGATTAGGCCCTGCAGCTTTTATCTGACAGACCTTATCTTTATGTGTCACCGCTGTTACTGGTCTTTCTTTTACGTCCTGTCCAGCCGCTCCGTCAATCGTTGACCGAATAATCGTGCCTGGTCCATCCTCGGAGAATGCCCTGATGCGAAGCGGTATTTCTGCCTGCATCGCAATTTCTACTGCTCTCGGATGAATCACCTTTGCGCCTTGGTACGCCATGTTGCTCACTTCGGCATATGTAACAGCCTTGAGTGGTTTCGCATTTCCGGCTATTCGAGGGTCAGCGGTCATAATACCTGCAACATCCGTAAAAATATCAACCATTTCAGCCTTTAAAGCTGCACCCAGCGCCGTAGCAGAGGTATCTGATCCGCCTCTGCCAAGCGTTGCTGTCGTTCCCTTCGGAGTCATTCCCTGAAATCCTGTTACAACAATAACGTCCTTATCCTTTAAAGCACCTTCCAGCGCGGCAGTCTGCATTTCCGTTATACGCGCATCTCCGTAAACTTCATTCGTTCGAAAGCCTGCTTCGGCTCCCGACATGGCTCCAGCTTTTACACCTTTATGCTGCAACAAAGCTGAAAAAGCGACTGACGATATTGTCTCGCCGCATGCCATAAGCATATCCAATTCTTTAGCTGATACAGCAGGCGTATTACCGCCTGCCAATTTCAGCAGTGTATCCGTTGCGTAGGGATCTCCACTTCTTCCAATAGCAGATACTACTGCGACTACTTTAAATCCATCTTGCAGTGCGGTTAAAATGTGTTCTGCACACTGATTTCGCTTTGCTTCAGTCTGTAAAGAAGAACCGCCGAATTTTTGAACGATTAGTTTCATGTCTGCATCACCATCCCTATTATAATCCTGCTTTCCGCCAGCTACAAGAAGGGAAATCAAAAACGTACGCCTTTTATCGTTTGTTCACCGAGTTAAACAAAAATAATCCCGGCCTGTTGAGGCCGGGATTGCAAACAGTTTATTTAAGCAGCCCTTTTTGAATTAAAGAAAAAGCAATTTGAACAGAGTTCAGAGCTGCACCCTTCAACAGATTATCCGCTACAATCCATAAGTGGAAGCCTTTAGGATTATCAAGGTCCTGCCTGATTCGTCCAACAAAAATGTCGTCTTTACCTTTCGAATCAGCGGCAAGCGGATAAAGCTGAGTAGATGGGTCATCCTGAAGCGTGATCCCGGGAGCTTCCTGCATCAATTCTTTTAATTTTTCAACGGTTAATCCTTCTTGCTCGGTTTCAATATAAACCGACTCCGAATGACCCGTTTCAACCGGCAGTCTCACGCATGTAGCAGCGACGTGCATAGACGGCTCTTCCATAATCTTTTTCGTTTCGTTGATCATTTTCATTTCTTCGAAAGTGAATCCGTTATCTGTAAACACATCAATTTGCGGAACCGCATTGAACGCAATCTGATAATGCTTCTTATCTCCGGAAACGGGCAGTACCTTTGGGTCTATTTCTTCCCCATCAAGAATCTGTCTCGATTGTTCGTACATTTCATCCACGGCATCAGCACCTGCACCAGATACTGCCTGATAGGTTGAAACAACAAGCTTATTCATTCCGAAAGCCCTGCGGACAGGCTCTAGGGCTGCTACCATTTGAATAGTAGAGCAGTTCGGGTTGGCGATAATGCCATTATGCGCCTCAAGTGCATGTTCGTTTACTTCCGGAACCACCAGCGGCACATTTTCATCCATTCGAAATGCGCTGGTGTTATCCACTACAATTGCTCCGCGCTTAACGGCTTCATGCGCCAGCGCCTTTGAAACGGAACCGCCGGCTGAGAAAAGAGCAAGCTGAATGCCTTCAAACGATTCAGGCTTTGCTTCTTCAATCGTAATTTCAGATCCGCGGAATGTTTTTATTTTTCCAGCTGAGCGGCTGGATGATAGAAGTTTTAATTCGTTGACCGGAAAATCGAGCCGGTCGAGCGTTTTGAGCATCTGTTCCCCAACTGCTCCTGTTGCACCTACTACTGCTACGTTAAATGTTTGTTGAGACATATGAACCCCTCCGTCAATTTAATCAGAACACTCTAATAGTTTAGCAGTCCTTATTAGACTCTGCACACGTGAATACAGTGGATGAGACAGCATGAACAGGCGTCAGAAGCTGTCAGCACTCAACAGCTGTACGATTTCGCAAGGAGTCGGGCAGGGAGCCCGCTGTACTAACGAGGGAGACAGCCGGATTATCGTGCAGTATCAAGCGAGCTGTCCTTTGAATTGTCTGCATTGAGACAGCATCAATAGCCTGTACCATTTCGTCGATCGGCAGGCTTCTGCCAAGAAACAACTCATTTTTAGCATTTCGGTTCATGCGGCTGCTGGAGCTTTCCAAGCTTAGCAGCAAATTACCTTTAAGTTGTTCCTTAGCATTCGCCAGCTCTTTTTCAGTCAGCCCATTTTCCTTAACATCATTGGTAACCCGCTTAATGATATCGACTGTTTCATTTAAATGCTTTTCATGCGTTCCTGCATAGATGGTAAGAAGACCAGTATCCCGAAATGCCTCGTGCATGGAATAAACGGCATAGGCGAGCCCTCGCTCTTCCCGGATTTCCTGAAACAGCCTGCTGCTCATGTTACCACCCAGCACGTTATTTAACAGCACAGCGCTGTAAATAGCATCGTCGGTAAGGGAAACACCTTCATAGCCAAAACAAAGATGTGCCTGCTCGGTCTTTTTCTTTTTGGTTAAGACATTCCCCTGAAACTGCGGCTTCTCAAGCGTGAGCGGCTCTCCATGATGTGCTGAATTAGTAAACGCTTCTGTAACCTGTTCCACAAGCTCTTCCGTAAAGTTACCTGCAATTGAAATAACAAGCCGCTCTCCGCCGTAATGGCGTCTCATGAAATCTCTGAGCCGGCTTTCATTAAAAGAAGCGAGTGTTTCTTCTGTGCCGAGGATCGGTGCTGCAATTGGGTGATTGCCATATGCAGCCTCGGCCAGCATTTCATGCACGAGATCGTCCGGCGTGTCGTCATACATATGAATCTCTTCAAGTACGACCTGCTTTTCTTTCTCCATTTCATCAGCATCAAAGCGGCTCTCAAAAAACATTTCTGTTAAGAGGGCCACAGCACTGCTGGCGTGGGTGTCCAAAATCTTTGCATAATATGCTGTATATTCTTTGGACGTCATCGCGTTTACGTATCCACCCATTGCATCGAAAGCTTCAGCAATTTCAGAGGCAGATTTATGCTTTGTACCTTTGAAAAGCATATGTTCAATGAAGTGGGCAGAGCCGTTTTCTTCAGGCTGTTCGAACCTGGAACCAGTGCTCAACCAAATTCCAGCCGAGACCGACCGGATAGATGTGTCCCGTTCCAGGACCAGCCTCACATTGTTCGAAAGCGTCCGTTTTTCCATTCCAACCATTCCTCCAGCCTTGTAATAACCGAAAGCCCGCCGGAAGCTGTGCTCCCAGCGGGCCGGCCCGGCTATAGCTAATTATTTATCCAGCATTGCTTTACGGGAGAGGTTTACTCTTCCTTGATTGTCGATCTCAGTGACTTTTACCATTACTTCATCACCAAGCTCCAGAATATCCTCGACTTTATTGACGCGCTCATGTGCAAGCTGAGAAATATGCACAAGTCCGTCTTTCCCTTTGAAGAGTTCCACAAAGGCACCGAACTTCTCAATGCGTTTTACTTTACCGAGGTACGTTTGTCCAACTTCTACATCGCGGACAAGGTCTTCAATTGTCTTTTTCGCTTTTTCATTGGCAGCCGCATCCGTCGAAGCAATATAAACGGTACCGTCCTGCTCGATATCAATCTTCACACCTGTTTCGTCGATAATCTGATTAATTGTTTTTCCGCTTGGTCCAATAACATCCCGGATTTTATTCGGATTAATCGACATCATCATAATCTTAGGTGCGTATTCACTTAAGTCGGTGCGCGGAGCGGAGATTGCCTCCATCATATTTTCAAGGATTTTCATACGTCCCTGCTGCGCTTGCGCTAATGCTTCCTGAAGCACCTGTTTGTCGATTCCATCGATCTTAATATCCATTTGCAGAGCGGTTACCCCGTCCTTCGTACCGGCTACTTTAAAGTCCATATCCCCAAGTGCATCTTCCATGCCTTGAATATCGGTCAGGACCTGTACGGAATCTTCATGTTTAACAAGTCCCATTGCAATACCGGCTACCGGTGCTTTGATCGGCACTCCAGCTGCCATCATAGCAAGTGTGCTGGCGCATATACTTGCCTGTGAGGTAGATCCATTGGACTCCAGAACTTCTGACACCAGGCGGATCGTGTATGGGAATTCTTTCTCAGATGGAATTACCTTCTCCAATGCACGCTCTCCAAGAGCACCATGGCCAATTTCCCGCCGGCCCGGTCCACGTATTGGCCCTGTTTCCCCTACGCTGAAGAGAGGAAAGTTATAATGGTGCATGAAGCGTTTCGATTCTTCAATTCCTAGTCCGTCCAGCACCTGGACGTCACCCAGAGCCCCCAGTGTACACACGCTGAGTGCCTGCGTCTGACCACGGGTAAACAGACCGGAACCGTGCGTTCGCTGCAGTATATCAATTTCTGAAGCGAGTGGACGAATTTCATCAACTTTACGGCCGTCCGGACGAATTCCTTTTTCCGTAATGAGCCTGCGCACCGTCTCTTTTAACAGCATATCCAAAATCTGCTTTACTTCCCCGGTGCGGTCTTCTCCATCATCTTCCGGTTCAAACTTCTCCAGAATATCATCATATGCGTTTTTCACAGCGGTATCGCGTTCCTGCTTATCGACTACGGTTGCTGCCTCTTCAATCAGGTTTCCGGATGCTTTACGAACTTGTTCCACAAGTTCCTCGTCATGCTTCAACAGCTTTACATCCATCTTAGTTCGTGCCACTTCCTGTGCAATTTCTTCCTGAAAAGCAACAAGTCGTTTAATTTCTTCATGGCCGAATAAAATGGCATCCAGCATGACATCCTCTGAAACCTCATCAGCGCCAGCTTCCACCATATTAATTGCATCTTTTGTACCGGCTACGATCAAATTGATGTCGCTCTGCTCCATTTGGTCGGTCGTCGGATTAATGAGAAATTCACCTTCTACGCGTCCGACAGTAACACCTGCAATCGGTCCGGCAAATGGAATATCCGAAACAGACAACGCCAGGCTCGAGCCTACCATTGCAGCCATCTCCGGAGAACAATTCTGGTCATTACTCATAACAATGCTGATCACTTGAACATCGTTACGAAAGCCGTCTGGAAACAGCGGACGGATTGGACGGTCAATCAATCTTGAAGTCAAAACCGCATGATCACTCGGGCGTCCTTCCCGTTTAATGAAGCCGCCTGGAATTTTACCGGCTGAATAAAGTCTTTCTTCATAATTAACAGTCAGCGGAAAAAAAGGCAGATCCTTAGGTTCCTTTGAAGCAGTAGCTGTAGACAGCACGGTTGTATCCCCGTACCGGACCATCACTGCACCGTTCGCCTGCTTGGCAAACTGGCCGTATTCTACAGTCAGCTCACGGCCGGCCCATTCTGTTTTAAACACTTTCTTTTCTGTGGCCATATTATAAATCTCCTCCCGCCTGCATGATGCAGGTTTCATCATCAGTGTATGTATAAGTAAAACGTCTGCGTCCTTTAATTCCTCATTCATCATATCAAATAATCAGCACCGTGAAAAGCTGACAGTACCGCTAAAAGCACAATAAAAAAGAGCGGGAGAGACTCCCGCTCTGACCGTCTTATCGACGAAGACCAAGCTTATCAACCAAAGCACGGTAGCGGGTAACGTCTTTCTTACGAAGATACGTAAGAAGGTTACGGCGCTGACCAACCATCTTCAGCAGTCCACGACGGGAATGATGATCCTTCTTGTGGGTACGAAGATGCTCGTTAAGTGTGTTGATCTGTTCTGTAAGGATAGCTACCTGAACCTCTGGGGAACCGGTGTCGTTTTCATGTGTCTTATACTCAGTAATAAGCTCATTTTTACGCTCTTGAGTCAATGCCATCCAAATCCACCTCCTGAAACTTTTTTTAATCGCCTGCAGCCCAGCGTACGTCGGTGAATCGAAGCGCCGCGCTGTGGTTCGACTCATTTAATATACATGACTTGCCCGCTTGTTGCAAGAGCAGAGCCTGAAATATTAAGAATTTCGTTCTGATGTAAGGTGCATATGCTGACGTGCCTCTTCTGCATCAGCAGCAATTTGCTGCTTCAACTCTTCAGCGGATCCGAATTTCTTTTCTGCCCTGATGCGTTTCAAAAACGAGACGTAACACTCTTTACCGTAAATATCCCCATCGAACTCAAACAAGTGCACTTCAAGTGTGCGGTCCCCATTTGATGTAAACGTCGGGTTAATACCGATATTTGCAACTCCATTATAAATCGTTCCGTCTACCTCCGCTTTTACCGAATACACCCCATTCGCCGGCGCCAGCTGCTTCTCAGGAATTGCAACATTTGCTGTAGGAAAACCGATCGTGCGTCCACGCTTAGCACCGTGTACGATTAAGCCTCTTATTTCATAGCGCCTTCCGAGCAGCAATGCAGCTGTTTCCACGTCCCCTTCATGCAGACAATTACGCACAGCAGTCGAACTGATTTTTTGTTCATCTTCCAGATAAGCGTCAACTGTTTCCGAACTGACTTTTCCCCGGCTGTGAAACGGAAATGTATCCATTGTTCCTTTTCCTTTATGCCCAAACGAATAATCAAAGCCTGCTGTCACATGTTTAATTTGGAGACCAATAACATATTCGTCCACAAATTGCTGAGGCGTCAATGCTGCAAATTCAGGGCTGAATGTTACCAGGAACAAGTAATCAATGCCTTCATCTCGCAAGCGGGCAACTTTTTGTTCCAGTGTCGTTAAATATTCCGCCTCTTCGCCACGTAATACTTCTTTCGGGTGCGGATAAAAGGTCATTACCGCTTTTTTCAGTCCTTTTTCATCTGCTGTTTTGCAGGCAGCTTGAATTACCTGCTGGTGACCGCGGTGCACCCCGTCGAAAAAACCAAACGCACAGGCAGACGCCTCCAGCTTCTGAGGCTGAATCGGATGTTCGAGTTCTATTATTTCCATCACTATCACCTCGGCTGATCAGCAGTTCTGATCATTTTTTCTGGTTTCATGCTGCCTTCCCGTTTTTCATCTCGTTTGTATAAGGCCAGAAGCCGACCGCCGCTTCCGTGAAGCGCAGCAAACGCTGCTTCATTAGTGAAATCTTCAGGGAGAGGCAGAATGGCACCTTGAAGTACTTTCTTTTCCATTTCTTCAGATACTGTGATCGAGGGAAAATGAGAGGTTGCCTCTTCCATAGATACGAGATAACGTTCTGGATTTTCTGACGTTTCCAGCTGGTCGAATGTCACACAATGGCTGCCCGAAATACTGCCAGAGGCGGTTCTTGTCAGCGCGGACATATGAGCTGCATATCCTAATTTCCGGCCAATATCGACTGAGAGCGTTCGAATATAGGTGCCTTTGCTGCACAAACAGCTGAACGTAAAAGAAGCTGTCTGTGCCGCCTTCTTTACTTCAGAGGTCCGATTGAGATGATAAATAGTAATGTCACGGACCGGCCGCTCTACTTCCAGTCCTTCACGAGCATATTCATAAAGTCTTTTTCCTTTGACTTTTACGGCTGAATACATTGGCACCTGTTGGCTGATCACACCTGTCAGCTCCGTCAAAACTCGATCTGCTTCATCTTCGGCAGGCTTTACCGTAACAGGAGTCTGCTCTGTGACGACCCCATGACTGTCCTCTGTATCTGTAGAAAAACCGAGAGTGACTTCCCCCTCATACTGCTTAGAGACACCGGTTAAATACTCCACGAGCTTCGTGGCGCGTCCTAGGCAGACCGGGAGAACGCCTTCTACTTCTGGGTCGAGTGTACCTGTATGTCCTGCTTTTTTTGTTCCGTAAATACGCCTGATTCGTTTTACAGCTTCAAAGGATGTCATTCCCGCAGGTTTCCACAGCGGAACAATCCCGTGTAAGTCACTCATCGTTGATCTCCTCCGGCTCTGATTTAATCTATGTAAGTAAAGGAAGGGTATATCCCCTCCTGTAGATGGAATATACCCTTTGGGGCGTTCTGCTATTCTCTTTCTTTCATTTGTTTAAGCAGGGTTTCAATCCTGTTGCCCCGTTCAATGCTTTCATCAAATTCAAACGATATTTCAGGAGTTTTACGAAGCTGCACTCGCTTTCCAGCTTCTGAACGAATGAAGCCTTTGCCTTTTTCAAGAGCGTCCAGCGTTTTTCTGCGCTCCTCTTCTTCTCCATATACAGTAACGAAGACGGTCGCCTGCTGAAGATCTCCTGTAATTTCCACGTCGGTCACCGTGATGAAACCGATACGTGGGTCTTTCAGCTCTCGCTGAATAATATCAGAGATTTCTTTTTTCAGCTGTTCAGCTACTCGATTCGCGCGAACGTTACCCATCAATAACCACTCCTGACTTTCTAAATTACAGCCATTCCCAGGTAACAGAGGAAATCTCGAGTTCAGGACGGGAATCCAGGTAATGCAACACCCGCTGAAGCTCTTTTTCCACGACTGCTCTGCTGCTGCTTACAGATACTGCTACCCATTTTACGCGCTGCCAAACATCCTGATGTTCCGTTTCGGCAAAGGCCGCGTTAAACTTTCTGCGGATGTGATCCGCACAGCTTTTCGTCACAGCCCGCTTTTCTTTCAATGACTGCGGATCGTAAAGCAGAGCTTCTATCGTGACCGCTCCGATCATGTGCGTTTAATTTCCTCCATGATATAGGCTTCAATGATGTCGCCTTCCTTCACATCATTAAAACCGTCAAGGGTAATACCGCACTCGTAGTTTTTCGCTACTTCTTTAACATCATCCTTGAAACGCTTCAAGTCCTGCAGGGATCCCTCATGAATGACGACACCGTCGCGAATCAGACGCACGGTAGAATCGCGTGTGATCTTTCCTTCTGTCACATACGAACCTGCGATTGAACCGATACGCGAAACTTTAAAGACTTGTCGAACTTCAGCCTGACCGATGACTTTTTCTTCGTATTCAGGGTCAAGCATGCCTTTCATCGCCGCTTCAACTTCTTCAATTGCAGCATAAATGACGCGGTGCAGGCGAATATCCACGTTTTCCGCATCAGCTGTGCGCTTAGCGTTTACGTCCGGGCGAACGTTAAAACCAATCACAATAGCGTTCGAAGCGGAAGCAAGAATGATATCCGATTCTGCAATCGCACCGACACCAGTATGAATGATATTTACTTTAACGCCTTCGACCTCTATTTTTTCAAGGGAACCTTTCATTGCCTCTGCCGAACCTTGAACGTCTGCTTTGACAATAATATTGATATCTTTGATTTCACCTTGCTGGATTTGATCAAACAAATCATCCAGGCTCACAGTGGAATTTTGTTTCCGGCTGGCAACCTTCTCACGCATGGAACGGGTTTCCCCAATTTGACGCGCCTTCTTTTCATCTTTAAAGACTTTAAACTGATCTCCAGCCTGTGGAACATCGTTCAGACCGGTGATCTCAACCGGCATGGAAGGTCCTGCTTCTTTAACCCGGCGTCCGATATCGTTCACCATTGCACGGACTTTTCCGTACGTATTCCCGACGACAATAGCGTCTCCAACACGGAGCGTTCCGCCTTGCACGAGCAATGTTGCAACAGGACCACGACCGCGGTCAAGCTCCGCTTCGACAACTGTGCCGTTTGCTTCTTTATTCGGGTTTGCCTTCAGTTCGCCTACTTCACTGACCAGAAGAATCATTTCAAGCAGTTCATCGATTCCTTCACCCTGAATAGCCGAAACGTTGACGAAAATCGTTTCACCGCCCCAGGCTTCTGCAACGAGACCGTGTTCAGTGAGTTCCTGCATGACGCGGTCCGGGTTGGATCCTTCTTTATCAATTTTGTTCACAGCTACGATAATCGGTACATCAGCTGCTTTAGCATGATTGATCGCTTCGACTGTCTGAGGCATCACGCCGTCATCAGCTGCAACGACAAGTATTGTAATATCCGTTGCCTGAGCACCTCGTGCACGCATAGTTGTAAAGGCTGCGTGACCTGGAGTGTCGAGGAACGTAATCTTCTTGCCGTTTTCTTCTACTTGATAGGCACCGATATGCTGAGTGATACCTCCAGCTTCACCGGCTGTCACTTTCGTGTGGCGGATGCTGTCCAGGAGTGTTGTTTTACCATGGTCGACGTGACCCATGATTGTAACGACAGGAGACCGCTCCTGAAGATCTTCCGGTGCATCTTCTTGAATCATATTCTCAAATTCAGCTTCATCCACGACAATTTTTTCTTCTACTTCTACGCCAAATTCCTCACCGAGAAGCTCAATTGTCGTATTATCAAGTTCCTGGTTAATCGTTGCCATAGTACCAAGACCCATTAACTTCTTGATAATTTCAGACGGCTCTTTATTCAGCTTGCCTGCAAATTCAGCAATCGTAATTGGAAGCTCGTACGTGATAGATGCAGGCATTGCCGGCTTCTGCTTCTGAGGCTTCGGTCCGCCTTTTCTGCCGCCGCCCCGGCTGTTTTGCTGGCTCCGGTTATTTTTCTGTCCAGGTTTTTTGTTCGCGTTTGGTTTACTGTTGTTTTTTTGTTTCACGGGTGCATTCTCACCACTTCTCTTAGGTTTGGAAGATACTTTTTTCTCGTTTTTTCCTTCCAGCTTATCTATTGTATCCTGAGTAATCACGCTCATGTGGTTGTTGACCTCAATGCCCATTTTCCCCAGTTTAGTAATGATCTCTTTACTGGTAACGTTCTTTTGTTTAGCATATTCATAAATTCTCATTTTGCTCATAAACGTACCTCCTATATATCAGGACAACTCCTGACCGTCAGAGAGCTTTAAAAATGCTTTGGCAAAACCCTCATCCATAATGGCCAGCGTCACCCTCATTTCTTTTCCGACTGCAGCTCCGAGATCTTCTCTCAACCCGGCCTGCACAATCGGTACATGATAAAAACGGCATTTATCCGTTATCTTTTTCTTCACCGCATCTCCTGCATCTTCAGCGAGCACTACCGCTGATGCTTTTTTGGCCTGAACAGCTTTAACAACGAGCTCTTCCCCCGTGGTTAACTTGCCTGCGCGCTGCATAAGTCCGAGAAGATTCAGCTGCTTTTGACTGATCACAGCAGCTGCTCCCGCAAGTGAAGCCGGCGCATTTCCTCGTACAGAGAAGCCGGAACGGATGCTTTTAAATGCCGGTCCAATACCTGCTTTTTCTCCGCCTGATTAATGATATCCAAATCGCTGGACACATAAGCTCCCCGGCCGGAC
This sequence comes from Alkalicoccus luteus, assembly GCF_052061695.1. Lineage (NCBI taxonomy): Bacteria > Bacillati > Bacillota > Bacilli > Caryophanales > Bacillaceae > Alkalicoccus > Alkalicoccus luteus. Next base: position 181,119 of record NZ_JBPZEY010000002.1, on the reverse strand, counting down.
TTTTTAGAAGTCGGATCCAGAACAACTTCCCCTTCTGGAGTTCGCACGACACGAATCAGCTCTTTTTTAGGTTTCATTTCCTGAGTGACAACGCACTTTCGCAGGGGTGTTTTTTTCTTGCGCATGGTTAAATCCCCTCCAGCTTAGTTATCTTCATTGAGCCAGTCGGCTACACTGTCGTGTTCCTCTTCCGACTCTGACTCTTGAACTGGTTCAGCATCTTCGTCAAGAAGCCCGAGCTCTTCAGCTTCCGACTCACTTTTAATGTCGATTTTCCATCCGGTCAGCTTGGCAGCAAGCCTGGCATTCTGACCGCGTTTTCCAATTGCTAAAGAGAGCTGGTAGTCCGGAACGATTACTTGCGTCATTTTTTCTTCTTCATTCACCGTTACCTTTACGACTTTTGACGGGCTGAGGGCGTTAGCTACGTATACCTTCGGGTCTTCAGACCAGCGGACTATATCAATCTTTTCGCCGCGCAGTTCATCGACAATTGTTTGGACACGCTGTCCTCTGGGCCCTACGCAAGAGCCTACCGGATCAATGTCTTCGTTCTCCGCATGAACGGAGATCTTGGAACGTTCGCCTGCTTCACGGGAAACCGATTTTACTTCTACGGCGCCATCATAAATTTCAGGAACTTCCAACTCAAAAAGTCGTTTTAGTAATCCTGGATGCGTGCGGGAGATCATAATTTGAGGACCTTTTGTCGTTTTTTCAACCTTCGTAATATATGCTTTGATCCGATCATTGTGCTTGTAGCTCTCAGTCGGCATCTGTTCGCTTAAAGGCATGAGTGCTTCCACTTTTCCAAGATCCACATAAATGAAACGGTGATCCTGACGCTGCACGATTCCGGTCATGATATCTTCCTCGCGGTCGATGAAATCAGAGTAAATGATGCCTCTCTCGGCTTCACGCACGCGCTGGGTTACGACCTGTTTAGCCGTCTGGGCGGCAATTCGTCCGAAATCGCGCGGTGTTACCTCAATTTCTACGACATCGTCCACCTCATAAAGCGGATTAATGGAATGCGCTTCTTCCAGCGAAATCTCGAGCCGTGCGTCAAACACCTCTTCTACAACCTGCTTCCGGGCAAAAACCCGAATCGAACCGGAATCACGGTCGATATCTACACGCACGTTTTGCGCAGAATTAAAATTTCGCTTATAGCCGGTGATCAATGCCTGTTCAATCGCTTCCAAAATCACCTCTTTATCAATTCCCTTATCTTTCTCAATGGTCGCAAGGGCTTCCATAAATTCACTGTTCATGGAGCTTTAATCCCCCTTTCCAAATTTAACAGCGGCCTTGCCGTCTGTATGGTTACATAATGACAGCAAGCCGCGCTTTTGCTACTTGCGCGTAAGGCACCTTCTTGACAACTTTTTTGTGCATTTGCTTTACTGCAATATGAAGCGTATCATTTTCAAAATGCTGAAGCTCACCTTCAAACACCTTATCTCCTTCTACTGGAGCGTACGTTGTAACATGTACATTCTTTCCAACAGCTTTTTCGATATCCTGCTTTTTCTTTAGTGGACGTTCAGCCCCAGGCGAAGAAACTTCCAGATAATACGCCTGTTCAATCGGGTCTTCACTGTCCAGTGATTCACTGAGCCGTTCGCTGACTTTCGTACAGTCGTCTAAGTCGACTCCATGATCGGAATCGATGAAAACTCGCAAAAACCAGTTCTTTCCTTCTTTTTGAAACTCAACATCTACCAGTTCTAGTTCCAGCTCTTCCAAAATTGGAGCTGCAAGCTGCTCAACTGCCTGCTGAATAGTACGGGACATAGGCAAACCTCCTCATCTATCTTCTGTATTGAACAAGTTTTTTGGTCTGCAGCTGAGCTCAGCTGCTTTTCACAATGTCCATTTACCGCAAAAGAAAGAGTGGGGATGCCCCACTCTTTCCTACGTTCGTATCCCGATGTCTGTATTTAATATACCACAGCGGTTATCAGACTGCAAACGAGCAGAAGGTTAAAAGAGAGACAGCTGATTGGAATCCGGAAGCCCTTCAAGACATCCGTGCTCATCCAATCTCTCCAGTACGCTCTTCGTAATCCGGCTGCGTTCCCGCAAATTTTCTTTCGAGAGGAATTCGCCATCCTCTCTGGCTTTTTCTACAGCGATAGCAGCATTCGTTCCTACACCGTTGATCGCATTAAATGGCGGAAGGAGCTTATCACCATCCACTTGGAATTCAGTTGCTTTAGACCGGTACAAATCCACTTTTTGAAAGCTGAATCCGCGTTCACACATTTCAAGCGAGAGTTCCAGTACGGTTACCAGGCTCTTCTCTTTCGGTGACGCATCTAGTCCTTTACCGTGGATCTCCTCGATTTTTTTTCGGATCGACGCTGACCCATTAATCATCGTATCCAAATCAAAATCATCAGCGCGTACAGTAAAGTAGGCTGCATAAAACATCATCGGCTGATGGACTTTAAAATATGCAATTCTGACAGCCATCAATACATAAGCAGCTGCGTGAGCCTTTGGGAACATATATTTGATCTTCAGACACGAGCCGATATACCAGTCTGGTACACCGTGCTTTTTCATTTCTTCGATCCATTCCTCTTCAAGGCCGCGTCCTTTTCGTACAAATTCCATTATTTTAAAAGCAAGAGGATGATCAAGTCCTTTATACATGAGATACACCATAATATCGTCCCGGCAGCCTATTACGTCCTTAAGCTGACACGTTCCAGCTGCAATTAGGTCCGCGGCATTATTGAGCCACACGTCCGCACCGTGAGAAAGCCCGGAAATCTGAACCAGCTCACTAAAGGTGGACGGGTTCGTTTCTTCAAGCATCTGCCTGACAAACCGGGTTCCAAATTCGGGAATACCGTATGTTCCAGTTTTACAGAGGATTTGATCCGGTGTTACGCCTAACGATTCAGTGCCGCTGAACAACTTGAATACCTCAGGATCATCGACCGGAATCTTTTTAGGATCCATCCCGCTCAAATCCTGCAGCATTCGTATAACGGTTGGATCATCGTGTCCTAGAATATCGAGTTTAAGCAGATTGTCATGAATAGAGTGAAAATCAAAATGAGTTGTTTTCCATTCAGACTCCCGGTCATCTGCCGGAAACTGGATTGGAGAAAAGTCGTAAATATCTAAATGGTCCGGAACAACAATGATACCGCCGGGGTGCTGGCCTGTCGTCCGCTTGACACCTGTGCAGCCTTGCACGAGCCGGTCAATCTCTGCGCCTCTCAGCTGAAGCTCTTCATCGCTTTCATATCCTCTCACATAACCGTATGCTGTTTTTTCTGCTACCGTACCGATTGTTCCGGCGCGGTAAACGTACTCTTCACCAAACAGAGCTTTTGTATAGTTGTGCGCTACCGGCTGATAGTCACCGGAAAAGTTCAAATCAATATCCGGTACTTTATCTCCTTTAAAGCCGAGGAAGGTTTCAAACGGAATGTCGTGCCCGTCTTTATCATAAGCGGTTCCACACTTTTCACACGGTTTATCTGGCAAGTCGAATCCGGATCCAACACTGCCATCATTAAAGAAATAGGAATGCTTGCATGAAGGGCAAACATAATGCGGAGGAAGCGGATTTACTTCAGTTATTTCGGTCATAGTGGCGACAAAACTGGAGCCGACTGATCCCCGCGAACCAACAAGATACCCATCGTCGAGTGATTTCTTAACGAGCTTTTGTGAAATAAGATAGATGACCGAGAAGCCGTTTGAAATAATGCTCGTAAGCTCTTTTTCCAGGCGATCCACGACTAGTTGAGGCAGGTCGTCACCGTAGATCGATTTTGCGCGGTCATAGCAAAGCTGACGCATCTCGTCATCGGCACCCTCTATATGCGGTGTAAATAAGTCGTCCGGAATCGGTTTTATCTCATCGATACGATCCGCAAAAGCCTGCGTATTCGTAACGACAATTTCCTTAGCCTTCTCTTCTGGCAGAAACGAAAACTCAGCCAGCATATCATCAGTCGACCGAAAATGCACTTCGGGAAGGGTTTGTCTGTTCAGCGGATTCGCTCCTCCTTGAGAAGCAATCAGCACTTTTCGATAAACAGCATCTTCTTTATTTAAATAATGTGCATTGCCTGTCGCACAGACCGGTAGTCCTGTTTCTTCTCCAAGCTTCACGACCTGCTTCAAAATATCTTTCAGTTCGAGTTCATCGCGAACAATTTCACGTTCGACCAGATGACGGTAATTTCCAGGTGGCTGGACTTCTAAAAAGTCGTAAAACTCAGCTGTATTTTTTGTTTCTTCAAGGCCCTTCTGCATTAATGAATCGAACACTTCCCCTTTATCGCACCCCGAGCCGACAAGAATTCCCTCGCGGTTTTTCTGCAATACTGACCTTGGTACTCTCGGCACCCGGTAAAAATAATCGATATGTGAATACGAAACGAGCTTATACAGGTTTTTCAACCCGTCTTTTGTTTGTGCATATATCGTACAGTGATAAGGACGCTGTTTTTTATAGTCTTCTGGAGATCCCTGTTCGTTCAAATCAGCTAATGATGTGATGTCTTTCTCCAAGGCATCTTTAACCATTTTCCAGAGCAGATGAGCAGTGGCTTCTGCATCATAAATCGCTCGGTGGTGAGAGACAAGCTCTATATTGAACTTTTTACAAAGCGTGTTTAACCGATAGTTTTTAAAGTGCGGATAGAGCATGCGTCCTAATTCGAGTGTATCAATTACAGGATTCTTCACTTTATCCAGGCCGGCTTTTTGATAGCCGGCGTTTAAGAAGCCGATATCAAAACTTGCGTTATGGGCAACGAGCGTGTCACTGCCGCACCATTCTCTAAAGGAAACCAGAACTTCGTCAATCGCAGGCTGCCCTTCAAGCATATCATCTGTTATACCGGTCAGTTCAATGATTGTCGCGCTTAGTTTCTCACCTGGATCGGCAAAAGATTCAAACTTATCGATAACCTCCCCATTTTGGATCTTAACGGCCGCCAACTCAATAATCGTATTATAAACGGCTGACAGACCGGTTGTTTCCACATCAAACACAATATACGTTTCTTCTTTCAAGTCGCGCGGCTCCGGATTATAGGCAATTGGGACGCCATCATCGACGAGATTAATTTCTACTCCGTACAGTATTTTTATATCGTGCTTGCTGCCTGTAGCATACGCTTCCGGAAAGGACTGCGCAACCGCGTGATCAGTGACTGCGACAGCAGGCATTCCCCATGAAGCAGCTCGCTTCACGTAGTCACTTGCAGATGCGACAGCATCCATCTGACTCATTGTCGTATGAAGGTGAAGCTCTACGCGCTTCTCGTTATCAGCAGCCCTGTCCTGAGGAGGCTCCCTGCGGATTTCATGAAAATCACGCGCCATCATTGTCAGATCCCGAATGAACGTATCGTACTGTACCGGACCTCGGGCACGCATCCACATGCCTTCTTTAACAGCTTCCAGTTTAGGAATGTCTTCTTTATCATTTGAGAATACTTTGATCAGCATTGAATCGGTATAATCCGTGATTTTAAAGGTTAAAAGCACGCGCCCGCTCTTTAATTCTTTTGTTTCTGCGTGAAAGACGTAACCCTCTACCGCAATGCGACGCTCTTCTTCAATAATTCGTTCCAGAGGAGTAATTTCGTCCTTGATGGCTGTTCCAACCGCAACCCGTTCTGTCTCCTGAATTTCCTTCGCTCTGGATTCCTGCTTCTTTTTCTCAAGCATCGCTTCAACGACCTTGTGATGATCCTCTTCCTGCTTTTGCTCTTCGAATTTTTGAATTTCTTCTGTATCGCCTTTCACACGGGAAGTGAAGCCCCATTCTGGAAATCCGCATTCACGCAGGAGACCCTGCAGCGGCTCTCTGACCCTTCGATTCATGAGCTCTGCTTCAGTATCATTAAGGACATCTACAACGATTTTATTATGGTCGATATCAGGTGTCTGTGATTCAAGCCGCTTTATTAATCCGTTCGTTGCATGCTTCAAACGCTCGAGGAAGTACGGCCAATACGAGGCAAAGTGACGTTCTGCACCTGTCTGGTCACTTGTTCGAATATACATGTGTACATCAGCTATATGCGACAGCCCATTCACAACCCGGCTTTTTAGCAGCTCGTAGGCAGGAAAAGGCATTACGTGCGGCACATTTAAATACAAATGCCACTGACGGTTTTTTTGATGAATTTCCAGCTTGCCGATCGAAGCTTGATCAGCGTAAGCCTGCATAAATTCCTCTGGCATCTGAACCTGTTTCATCAGCAGCTTGAACCGCTCTTTCCGCTGTTCATCTTCCATGCTCAAAGCGGTCACTCCTTTCTAATTGAAAAATGCGATAGATAAGGGAGCTGTCCGCAGTCTGGGCGGACAGCCCCCTCCTATTAGTCTTTACTCGGCTACATGTCCATTAGTTCGTTCAGGCGGGATGCCAGCTGATCGACATGCAGTTCCTCAGCTTGCCCGTCTGCTCGCTGCTTTAATTCCACATACCCTTCCTCTGCTCGTTTGCCAACTTGTACTCGCAGCGGAATACCAATAAGATCCGCATCCTTAAACTTCACCCCGGCACGTTCTGCCCGGTCATCGTAGAGGGTGTCCAGGCCGGACTGACGGAACTGCTCATAAAGCCGGTCTGCCAAGTCCCGCTGCTCCTCTTTTTTACTGTTTATTGCGATCAGATGTACATCGAAAGGTGCACAAGCTGTTGGCCAGACAATTCCATTCTCGTCATGATTCTCCTCAATTACTGCTGCGACTGTACGTGAAACTCCAATGCCGTATGAACCCATTACTATCGGCTTTGCTTTACCCTCCTGATTTAAATAAGTAGCGCCAAGCGCTTCACTGTATTTGGTACCAAGCTTAAACACGTGGCCAACTTCAATGCCTTCTTTGAACCGAATCGTTCCATTCCCGTCCGGAGAAGGATCCCCTTCTTTAATAACGCGGAGATCTTCATACCGATCAGGTGTAAAATCCCTGCCCGGATTCACATTGATATAGTGAACGTCCTCTTTGTTCGCTCCAGTACATGCATTGACCATGTATTGCACAGCGTGATCAGCAACGATTCGCAGTTCGCCTTCAATACCGACAGGACCTGCTGAGCCAGGAACCGTTTTACCTGCTGAACGAATCAATTCCTCAGAAGCCGCCTCTACTTTACCGGCATCCAGCACATGCTTGAGTTTGATATCGTTTGATTCGTGATCGCCGCGCACGAGCACCATCACAAGCTCTTCATCTACTTCATAAAAGACTGCCTTGATGCACCGCTCTGCTGGCAAATCAAGATAATGTCCGACGCTCTCAATCGTTTTCTGTCCAGGGGTCTCCACTTCACTTAGATCTTCTGCTTCACCGCTCTGCTGAGTGTAATCATTCGCGCAAGGAGCAATTTCAATATTGGCAGCGAAATCAGAACCATCTGAATAAGCAATGGTATCTTCGCCAATGTTCGTTAATACCATAAACTCATGTGTGTCTTTACCGCCCATCGCGCCAGAGTCAGCAATAACAGCTCTGAAGTTAAGTCCAAGACGCGTAAAAACATTCGTATACGCTTCATACATACTTTGATAGCTCTTATCCAAACCATCGAAATCTCGGTCAAAGGAGTACGCGTCTTTCATCAGGAACTCTCTTCCGCGTAAAACACCAAAACGGGGTCTGCGTTCGTCACGAAATTTATTTTGAATTTGATAGAGCGTCATCGGTAGCTCTTTGTAAGAGCGCACATCGTCGCGAATGATGGATGTGATCACTTCTTCATGCGTCGGGCCAAGTGCGAATTCGCGCTGGTGCCTGTCTTTAAACCTCATTAGCTCCGGTCCGTAATCTTCCCACCTTCCAGATTCTTTCCAAAGTTCAGCCGGCTGGATCGCCGGCATAATCATTTCCTGTGCACCGGCGCGGTCCATTTCTTCACGTACAATCTGCTCCACCTTACGCAGAACCCGCCATCCTAACGGCAGAAATGAATAAACGCCGGCTGAGCTTTGCCGGATCATTCCGGCTCTCAGCATCAGCTGGTGGCTGACTGCATCAGCGCCGCTGGGATTGTCGCGAAGCGTTGGAACTAAGAACGTTGTTTGTCTCATCTATGACACCTCGATCAGCTATGTATTTTCCAAACCGGCTGTGTAAGCCGGCCCGGATTAAATCTGCTTCATTTATTTATGCGTTTAAACGGTTCAAGCTATTATTCAGCCTGCTGAAACTCAGGAAAAGATTCGATTAATGTCGTTCCAGGTTACTGCTATAACTAGCAGCATCAGCAGTGCGAATCCGACCAAGTGAACAAAACCTTCTTTTTGAGGGTCTATCGGCTTACCTCTAACTGCTTCCAGTCCGATAAACATCAGCCTGCCCCCATCGAGAGCCGGCAAGGGCAGTAGGTTGATGATACCTAAATTGACACTTAAAATGGCAGCCCACTGAATTAATACAAGTACTCCCATCGCCGCCACTTCACCAGTGTAGTTATAAATTCCGACAGGCCCTGCAAGTGCATCCAAACTAAATTGGCCGGTGACCAGCAGGCCAAGTGCTTCGATGATTAATTTCGTATATTCATATGTTTGAGTAAACCCAAAAGCAAGCGCACCGGTCAGCGTTCGTTCCGTTGGTGCAAGCACCCCGATCACGCCAATATCATCCGCTTCAGGAATTTCCCGAATTTCCGTTGTCATCGTGACGTCGAAAGTTTCGCCGTTTCGAGCTACGGTGAAATCCATTGTTTCATTCGGTGCTTCCTGAATGATCCCAGTCATATCCTCCCAAGTGCTGACCGCTGTTCCATCGATCGTCTGAATGACGTCACCTTCTTCGAGACCCGCTTCTTCCGCAGGTCCTTCTTCTGAAAGCCCTCCAACTACCGGCTCATTGACTGGCAGGCCGGCAATAGCAGCGTAAATAATCAGCAGGAATACTGCAAGAACGAAGTTCATCAGCGGTCCGGCAAAAATAGCAGCGGCGCGCTGAGATACCGTTTTCGAGGAGAATTGACGATCGTATGGAGCTATTTGTGTCGCCTTCTCATCATATACATATTGAGCCTTCCGGTCGAGGCTGTACGTAACAGGATCTTCCTCTTCTTCAACGTATCCACGTACAAACAGATCATGCTCCATATCAATCTGTTCCACCTGCATCACTCTGCAGTCTGGATGCTTGGATTTATTATTAATGATAAGTTTCTTAACGAGACCTTCATCATTAAATAGTAACCCGACTTCATAGCCGGGCTTTATTTGCACAAGTTCTGGATCTTCTCCTGCCATTCTGACAAACCCGCCTAGCGGAAGAAGCCTGATCGTATACGTAGTTTCGTTGCGGTCGAAGCTGAAAAGTTTCGGTCCAAACCCAATTGCAAACTCACGGCATAAAATGCCGGCTCGCTTCGCCACAACCAGGTGTCCCCATTCATGAATGAAGACAAGCAGACCGAAAATAACGATTACCGCTAATAAGGTGTTCATTTGCTTACACTTCCTTTATCCGGAGGCCTGCGCAGCAGTTCGAATGCGCGTCTCCCTGTCAATATCAATAATTTCTTGCAAATCAGGCTCGGTCACTCGCGAATGCCGTTCGAGTGCCTGTTCAACGAGCTCATCAATTTCTAAAAACGTAATCTTTCTATTTAAAAACATGTCAACAGCTGCTTCATTTGCCGCGTTGAGTACGGTCGGCATAGAGCCTCCCGCCTTGCCGGCTTCCAGAGCCAGCTTAAACGCTTTATACCGGTTTAGATCAAGCTGACTAAAATGAAGCGTTCCTGCTTCCCAAAGCTTTAATGGCCGGCTGCCCTGTATCGGCATCCGTTCCGGACAAGTTAGGGCATATTGAATCGGAACGCGCATATCAGGTGTGCCAAGATGTGCCATTACGCTGCCGTCCACATACTCCACCATCGAATGAACAATGCTTTCTGTATGAATCAGAACATCGATTTTTTCATAGGGCATATTAAAAAGCCAGTGCGCTTCTATCACTTCCAGCCCTTTGTTCATCATGGTCGCCGAATCAATTGTAATTTTTGCGCCCATGCTCCAATTTGGATGATTCAATGCTTCGTCAACCGTTACACCCTTAAGCTCCTCCCGGGATTTGTCCCGAAAACTGCCTCCGCTGGCAGTTAAAATAAGGCTTTTAACGTCCTGCTTTCTGCCGTGCAGGCATTGATAAATCGCTGAATGCTCACTATCAACCGGAAGCAGCTCAACGCCTGTCTCTCCCTGAAGTTTTTTAACGAGGTGACCAGCTGTTACGAGCGTTTCTTTATTCGCAATGGCGATCGTTTTACCAGCCCGCATAGCGGCAAGCGTCGGTTCCAATCCAACTCGCCCCATCACTGCGTTTACCAGAACGTCACCCTTGCTGCCCGCATTCGCACAGGCTGAAAGTCCCTCCTCTCCCGGGATTACTTCCGGTTTGTAAGTAAGCAGCGGTTTGAGCTTTTGAGCAGCTTCATGAGATCCCGCACCAATCACTGCCGGACGAAATTCATTCGCCGCTTCTGCGGCCGCCTCTGTATTTTTTCCAAAAGATAAGCTTTCCAGTTTAAAATGCTCCGGATTGCTTCTAATAATATCCAGCGTCTGTACCCCAATGGAGCCGGTAGCTCCAAGCAGATGTACGTGCTTCATATGTGACTGCCTCCAAATTCTTAATATGCCGTTGTTAGCGGCTAACCGGTACCGTCATCTTAACAGTCCCGGGCCTGCCCGTCTATTGCATGCAATCAGCCTAGCAATCCAAACAAGTAAAGCACCGGCATGACAAAAATCAAGCTGTCAAACCTGTCCAAAATACCTCCATGACCTGGAAGTACCTGTCCGGAATCCTTCACTGCGTAATGCCGCTTAAATGCTGATTCTACGAGATCACCGAGCTGTCCTGCCGTGGAAACAACCACAATACCAGCTACCGCTGTCCATACGTTTGGATACACAGGAATAAAATAATAATAGATCATCCCCGCCGTAAGCGCCAGTGCAATACCGCCAAGCGACCCTTCAATCGTTTTTTTCGGACTAATTTCCGGCCACAGCTTCGTTTTACCGAAAGCTCGACCCGCAAAATAGGCTCCGGAATCTGTAGCCCATACGAGAATCAGGATGAAGAAAAGTAACTCCATTCCATTATCCAGAAACCGAGCGTACATGAAATAATAAAAACCAAATCCGACATAAACGGATGCCAGCACGGTGAATCCAGCTTCATCAAAAGTAAATTTATTTTTAGATAGCACCGTTAAAGCGAGCAGACAAATAACAAGCAGCAAAAATAGCTCAAGTCTGTCTACTTCCCACGGCAGCTGCACAAGAAGCACATCCGGCACAACAAGCAGCAGCAGCAAAATAAAGCCTACTGCCCCTTTGAATGAGAATGGCTGAATCTGCTTCATTTTCAGCAGCTCTCTCATGCCGATGAGCGCAAGCGCGGTAACTAGTATGATAAACGCGGCTCCCCCAATGTAAATTAACCCCAGAAAGCCAGCGCCGGCTATGACTCCTGTAATAATGCGCTGCTTCATAGTATCCTCCTCTAAACACCGCCGTAGCGGCGCTGCCTGTTCTGATAAGACTGTACGGCTTCCAGCAGATGCTGCTCTTTGAAATCCGGCCAGAGTACTTCGGTAAACCAAAACTCTGAGTATGCAAGCTGCCAAAGCATGAAGTTACTCAACCGAATTTCACCGCTCGTTCGAATGAGGAGGTCAGGCTCCGTTAATCCATTTGTCATCAAATAATCTGACACGACGGATTCACTGATATCTTCTTTTCGTAAATGCCCTTTCTCCACGTCTTCATAAATATGCTCAAATGCTTCCATAATCTCATTGCGTGCACCATAGTTTAACGCAAAGTTTAAAATAAGACCTGTATTGTCAGCTGTTTTCGTGACAGCTTCTTCAACAGCCCGGCGCGTATACTCAGGCAGCCTCTCTTTCGAGCCGGTAATACGGACAATCACGTTTTCCTCCATCAAAACAGGGAGTTCCATGCTTAAGAATCGCTCCGGAAGCCTCATCAAAAAATCTACTTCTGTTTTTGGTCTCTTCCAATTCTCTGTAGAAAACGCATAAAGTGTTAATGTGTCTACACCGATCTTATTTGCAGAACGAACGATGGTCCGTATGACATTCATGCCTTCCCGGTGACCGGCAATGCGCGGCAATCCCCTCTGCTTTGCCCAGCGTCCGTTTCCATCCATAATGATAGCTATATGGGCTGGGACAGGGGCATCCTGATCAGGGAGCGTCTGCTCTACCGGATCGCTTTTCATTTTTCTTGCTAATTTATTTAACATGGCCTCTGCCTCCAACTGGTTCTAGTTGTCTAAAAAGCTCCTCTACTATTCTATCATGTTTGTCACCCCGTTATAATAAGGAAACAGATTTTTTCCTATTCCTGATGATAACAGCATAAGCATAAACAACGCTGGTCCAATTCCAACATGTTTTCTTTCTCTTAGAGCAAGGAAAGACTGTTGACTGCTCTCATTTAGTAACCTTAGGAGAAAAAATCGTTGTTTTATATTACATATGCCCGTTTTAACGAGCACCCTCCTCGCCTTCATTACATGGAATTGTCTTTGACACTGCCGGCGGCCCGGCAGTGTCAAAGGAAGCTGCATTCAGCTGAAAATGGATCCTTTTCGCTGAAATGAAAAAAGCTGCACGCCTGATTGGCGGGCAGCTTGCAACTTACACTTCCTTAACTTCGTTTTCTTTGTTTTTGGCATACTCATCAATCGTTTTAATCGTGCTGTCCGTGAGCTTCTGCACTTCATCCTGCTCACGCTTCAGCTCATCTTCTGTCAATACGCCATCCTTCTGCTCTTTCTTCAATTCATCATTACCATCCCGGCGGATGTTGCGAACTGCTACTTTTGCTTCTTCCGCATAACGGCCGATTATTTTGATCAATTCTTTCCGGCGCTCATCCGTAAGTGCTGGAATGTTAATGCGAATTACGTTGCCGTCGTTATTTGGAGACAGTCCCAGATCTGCTTTCTGAATTCCCTTTTCGATATTCTGAATGGAAGTTTTATCGAATGGTGTAATCAGCAGCAGACGTCCTTCCGGGACCGATACTGTTGCCAGCTGGTTTAACGGCGTCAACGCGCCGTAGTATTCCACCTGAACTTTATCAAGCAATGACGGGTTTGCTCTTCCTGCACGAATAGTGGAAAGCTCACGGCTGAACGCTTCTACTGATTTATCCATACGTTCTTTTGAATCTTTAATAACCTGCTGTGACATATCAGACATTCCCCCTAATAATTGTTCCAATATCTTCGCCTGTTACGGCTCGACGGATATTTCCTTTTTCAGCGATGGAAAAGACAATAAGCGGAATATCGTTATCCATGCATAAGGATGAAGCAGTAGAATCCATGACTCCAAGGCCATCCTTTAAAATATCCAAGTAAGTAAGCTGCTCGTATTTTTTAGCATTTACATCTGTGGAAGGATCTGAATTATAAACACCGTCTACGTTGTTTTTAGCCATCAGGATCACATCGGCTTCAATTTCAGCTGCACGCAGCGCGGCAGTCGTATCCGTTGAGAAATACGGATTTCCTGTACCCGCTGCAAAAATAACCACGCGCTTTTTCTCAAGATGACGAATCGCACGACGACGGATATAAGGCTCCGCCACCTGCCTCATTTCAATAGATGACTGTACACGCGTTTGGACGCCGATATTTTCCAGACTGTCCTGCAGAGCGAGTGAATTCATGACTGTAGCCAGCATACCCATATAGTCGGCTGTAGCCCGGTCCATTCCTTTAGCACTTCCGGCCATTCCTCTCCAAATGTTGCCGCCGCCTACGATGATAGCTATTTCGACATCAAGTTCATGAATTTCCCGAATTTGATCTGCGATGGACTGAATCATGTCCGGATCTATTCCGAATCCCTGCTCTCCCGCCAATGCTTCTCCGCTAAGTTTAAGTACAATTCGCTTATAGCTTGACTGCTCCATAAGTCCCTCCAAAGATGTAGATTCTCCCCATTCAGGAAAAAGGGACACCGGGGGTGTCCCTTTTTAACATGTGCTTACTTTTTCACCTGAGACATAACTTCTTCTGCGAAGTTGTCTTCACGCTTCTCCATACCTTCTCCAACTTCGTAGCGGAAGAATGTCTTCACAGAACCACCTTTGGATTCGACATACTTGCCTACTTTTTGGTCGCTGTCTTTTACGAATGCCTGCTCGTTTAAGCAGATCTCTTCGAAAAACTTGCCAAGACGGCCTTCAACCATTTTTTCGACGATGTTTTCAGGCTTGCCTTCATTCAGAGCCTGCTGCTTCAGTACATCGCGCTCGCGGTCTACTTCTTCTTCAGATACAGCATCGCGGCTGACATACTTCGGATTGATTGCAGCAATATGCATCGCTACGTCTTTAGCTGTTTCCTCATCTGCGCCTTCAACAACTGCGAGTACTCCAATGCGTCCGCCCATATGAATGTACGCACCTGCATGCTCATTATCGTCCAGCTCAACAATTTCAAAACGACGGAGGGAAATCTTCTCTCCAATTGTTGCGATCTGGTTATTAATAAAATCCTGAAGTGTATCCTGTTCACCAGCAAATTCCTGAGCAAGTGCTTCTTCAACATCTGCAGGGCTGTTAGTCAAAATGTGCTTCGCAACTGTATCGACCATATTGATAAAGCCGTCGTTTTTAGAAACAAAGTCCGTCTCTGAGTTGATTTCTACAATTACAGCGCGGTTGCCCTCTTTTACGATATGAGCAAGCCCTTCCGCTGCAACTCGGTCAGCTTTTTTGGCAGCTTTTGCAATGCCTTTCTCACGGAGGAAATCCACTGCTTTTTCCATGTCACCATCTGTTTCAGACAGAGCTTTTTTGCAGTCCATCATGCCTGCACCTGTTTTTTCACGAAGTTCTTTCACCATTTTAGCTGAAATTGCCATTTTAAAATCCTCCTTATGTGATAAAGTGAAGCCTTTCTTACAAAAAGGGTGATAAAGGGTCAGCCCCTCTATCACCCTTTTCCTGCTTACGCTGTAGTTTCTTCTCCCTGATTTGCCTCGATGATTGCATCTGCCATCTTTGCAGTAAGAAGACGGACCGCACGGATCGCGTCATCGTTACCCGGAATGACGTAGTCAATCTCATCAGGATCACAGTTCGTATCAACGATACCGACGATAGGGATTTCAAGTTTATGCGCTTCTGCAACAGCGATTCGCTCTTTACGAGGATCGATGATGAACAGTGCGTCCGGAAGCTTATTCATCTCTTTAATTCCGCCGAGGAATTTTTCGAGACGGTCCATTTCCTTGTTGAGAATAACAACTTCTTTTTTCGGAAGGACATCAAAAGTGCCGTCTTCCTGCATCTGCTCAAGCTGCTTCAGACGGGAAATCCGCTTGCGGATTGTCTCAAAGTTAGTGAGCGTTCCGCCGAGCCAGCGCTGATTAATATAGTACATTCCTGCACGCTCTGCTTCTTCTTTAACAGAGTCCTGCGCCTGCTTCTTCGTACCGACAAACAATACGGTTCCGCCCTGCGCTGCAACATCACGTACAAAATTAAATGCTTCTTCAACTTTCTTCACTGTCTTTTGAAGATCAATAATGTAAATACCGTTTCGTTCTGTGAAAATGTAGCGATCCATTTTAGGATTCCAGCGGCGTGTCTGGTGTCCGAAATGTACTCCGGCCTCCAGCAGCTGCTTCATGGAGATCACTGCCATATTCACTCACCTCCTGTAATTGTTTTTTTAAACCTCCGGCCTGTTCATTTGCAAAGGGGACTGTCTCCAGCAACGCCCTCCACATCCGGACCGTGTGTAATTAACACCAAAGAGAAATATATCATATATCAGCACTGATGACAATCATCAATTTTCCAACTGCAGATGAAAACGGATGAGCAATTCTACTTCTCCGGTTCCCATCTGCAGCTCCTCGGCAATCTGTTCCGGTTTTTTTCCTGCAGCATACAGCTGCAGGACTTTTGCACGGTCGGAGAGCTGGAACGTTTCATCCTGCTCCTGCGGCAGTGGAGGAGTATAGGAGCGCTGTACTTCCTCTGCATCTGCAACTTTCTGTTTTTGACTTATTTCAGCAGCCGCTGTTCCTTGTATTTCTTGCAGAAGCCGCTCATTACTGGCTTTCATTTCTTCTGTATAAGCAGCCAGAATGTCTTCCATCTGCCGCATTTTTTTATCCATATCCTGAGTCGGCTCTGCTTCCTGGCGCCTGAATAAAATGATCACCGCATAAAACGTCACTAGATGAAGCAGCAGGCTGGTCAGCAATAATAAGGTCATCTCTTACTCCCCCTCATCATCCCGGCACCGGGTGACGAATATAGTCGCTGCTTAATTCCCCATCACGAAGAGACACATGCATGCCTCCTGATTCTGATTGTACCGTCCTGCTGTATTTCCCTGCATGAAAGGTAACGTTCGGATACACCGTTTTATATACGAGGATCGCCCCGCTGTCGGATTCATGATCCAACGCCTCAAGGCGGTCTTCCGCAAGTCTGATGAGCTGGGCAGATTCCCGCATCGCAGCCGCTACTCTCTCAGCCGGGGCAGCGCCTGTGTTACGAATGAGGACAAGCTGCTTTAACTTTTTTCTATTCTCAGCGAGCTGCTCATCATACCGTTTCTTTTGAGCACTCACCCGGGCACTGACACCGCAATATACATCCGTTTTCGTATAAAGCCTGTTGCCGAGCACATTCATAGATGCTTCAGTCCCTGCAGAAACCGTCCCTCCGGATACAAGACCTGCACCTTTTGTACAGGTAAAGAAGGCACCGGCTTCGACTCGGCTGTGACGGACTTCTTTCTTTATGTAGACCGAACCTAGTGCCGTAACATCTGCTTCATTAAGAAACGAAGCTTCTACATCTTTATCGGCGCATACTGTTCCGTTCCCTGCTCCATTTACGCCGTATTTCACATATACTGATCCGCCACTTTTTATATAAGCAGCTTCAACAGCACCATGGATATAGATATCTCCTTCAGCTTCCAGCCGATAGCCGGATGGAACGCTTCCGTGTATCACTATATTTCCATTAAACGAAATATTGCCTGTACTCATGTCCAGGTCGCCATTTACCTCAAAGACGGGGTTAATGTGTACGAGTCTGCGGTCGACTGAAATTTGACCATCTGCAGCAGCGATAACCTTTAAACCGTCATCAGATAAAACCGTATTTTTACCTGGCCTCAGTTTGAAATCTTTACCTGGAGCAGGTTCAACCGTATTTCCAGTCACCGTAGTGCCTGGCTTTCCAAGTTCTGCTTTTACTTTTTCACCAACTTCGTCGTCTTTTGATGCCATCCAAATATCGGTGACATGACGAAGGTTAACCTGGCCTGCCTGTTCGTGATCCTGAATTTTCTGTTCGGGCAGCCGCATATACGCATCCTTTCCTTTAACAGGAGGCAGCCCAGTTGCTACTGTTACTTCCGTCCCGCAGCCGTTTGTGTGAATCTGCTGGAGCACCTCGGCAGAAATACCAAACGCCACTCCGCTCATTTGCAGCATCTCTTCCATAGCAGCAACCGGGACTCCCGGAGGTATTCCATCGGGTCCCGGCCGGATGACAGCCTCCATTTCTCCGGCAGATATGATGATCGCCGCCCCTTCCAGCTCTTCCATTCATCATCACTCCTTAAGCAATTAGTTATTCTCGTCAGTTAAAAACTGCTGAAGTTTTTTCATACACTTTGAATGAATCTGAGAGATGCGTGAGGTTGACAAATTCATAATGTTGCCGATTTCTGTAAGCGTCAGCTCTTCTGCGTAGAACAGCGAAACAACCGTCTGCTCTTTTTCGTTAAGCTTTCCTACAGCCTGGACGAGCTCCTGGAGCAGTCCTTTGTGAGCCAGTGCCTCATCCGGCGTTTTAGCCGTTTTATCAGCAAGCGTCTGAACAAATGAATCATCGCTGTCATCATCTCCTGCCTTTTCATCAATCGACAGGAAATGAGAAATGAAGCTGTCATTTAATGTTTTTGTGATATCAGATGTTTCGTAGCCGGTTTCCCTGCTGATCTCATCAGCCGTTGCTGCCCGGCCGAGCTGCTGCTCCAGCCTGTCGGCAGCCTGGTCAATCTTTTTGGCTTTTTCTCTGACAGAGCGCGGGAGCCAGTCCTCCTGACGAAGTCCGTCAATGATCGCTCCGCGGATTCGAAAGGAAGCATACGTGTCAAACTTGAGATCACGTGATGTATCAAACTTTTCCAGAGCATCATACAATCCGATAAGTCCATGGCTTCTAAGCTCTTCTTCTCTTACAGAACGCGGGAGATGGATCCGTACCCGCTGAACGTGATAATCTACGAGCGGCATATATGCTTCAATAAGAGAACTTCCAGCATGATCTGACCGATTCACCTGCCAATCCTCCCAATACTGGTGCAGCGGTTCGGCTATTTGACGGCTGTTCATTCAGCATCCTCCTCCTGAAAACTTTCCTCTTCAGCGGCTTCGGCAACATGGTCAGCAGTATCTTCCGGATGCTGTTTCAACGGCATCGTTACAGCGTTCATGATATAGAACAGTACAATTCCAGCCACCATTCCACAAACGCCGCCCAGCGCGCTTCGGAACCCGGAGACAGCTATACTGTTTACCGGAAAAGAGGCGATAAACGTTAGCAAGGCAGCTGCGGCTGCTCCAGTTACGGCAAAGCGAATCATGCTGTCACCACTCCTTTATGCACGGTACGAATTTCCAGACTCCCGTCAGCCGGATTAAATTCGATCGTTCTTCCACTATTACCACCGGTATCTTCAAACATAATTCGAATAGATGCGTCTGCTAAAAGCCGCTTCACTGCTTCTGTATTACGCGGACCGATTCGAAATGTATCCGAGTCGGAAAAAGAAAACATTTGAGCACCTCCGGCGAGCTTAGCGAGCAGCCTGCCAGACGGAACCCCTCTAGTTTGAAAGTAACGGAGCATGTCTTCTACGGCGGTATCGGCAAATTTGGCACGATTAAGTGGAGCTGACACATTTCGTGAGTCCGGAAGCATAATGTGTGCCATAACAGCCATACGGCTCTTTTGATCGTACAGGATGAGTCCGACGCAGGAACCTAATCCGGTCGTTCGAAGCTTTTCTCCTGGTTGAGCGCTCTTCATATCTGCCATGCCGACTTTGATAATCTCACTCATCTGATTGTCCTGCTGGTGGAAACAATGCGACCAGGGAGTCTGGTTCCGGAACAATCAAAAGGCTTCCTTCCATGCCGCCGCTCTCACTGTCATCAGTCAAGCATGCATCAATCAGCAAAGCAGCGTCTGCTTCCGGGGCCACCGCGCTGAGTGCTTCTGCAATGAGCACACTTTTCAGATCAGCCGCCTGCTGTGGAGGGGAAAGACTAAGCACTTTACCTGTGAGATCACTTACAGCGCTGATGTACGCTCCGCAGACAATATTGCCCGCCTCTGCAAACGCTGACTGCAGCAGCGCCGGAGAATCCGGTGCGGCATATCCTGTCATCTGCCGGGCAAGGCGCTCTGCCTGAGAATCGGGAAGCATAAAGACCATCCACCCGTTCAATGCACCCGAAAGTTGAAAGAGAACGGCTGAAGCGGCTTCCTCCTCATCGTCCAGAACAATGTCTTCAAAAGGCAGGATCGCAGCTGAGGGCACACGCATATCCATTCGCCGCCCCGTGAGGGTTGAAAGAGCAGTTGCAGCATGCCCGGCCCCTATATTTCCTGCTTCTTTCAGGAAGTCAAGCTCCTCAGCTCCAATCTCATAATTCACGGTGTTCCTCCATATTCTCAATCATGAGCAATGCCTCCTCATCGAGCACTTTTTCAAGGTGAAGCAGGATTAACAGCCGATTTTCCAGCTTTATCACACCGCGGATGCATGTATCATCAGCGGTGCCGGATTCGGGAGCTGCTTCCATACTGTCCCGCTCAATATCTATGACATCATTAGCAGCATCAACGATAAGTCCGACTTCCATTTCGCCGACCTGAACAATGATAATGCGAGTCGCATCTGTCGTTTCTCTATCTGCCATGTTAAATCGTCTTCTAAGATCAATGATCGGGGTAACGACCCCTCTTAGATTCATGACACCCTCTACAAAATCGGGTGTTCCCGGCACGCGTGTGACGTGCTGCATACGTTCAATAGAGCGAACTTTTTCTACTTCGGCGCCGTACTCTTCATCCTGCAGCTGAAAGACAATCAATTTAATGTTTCCTGCGGCTGTACTTTCCATACTCTTTCCTCCTCGTTTTTCGCGTGTGCAGTTCTATTGAATCAACGCATTACAATCAATAATTAATGCAACCTGACCGTCTCCTAAAATAGTAGCTCCGGAAACCGCCTTTGTGTTTTTCAGATAGTCACCTAGTGATTTCAGGACGATTTCCTGTTGACCGATAAACCGGTGGACGACCAGGGCCGCCATTTTATCTCCCTTGCGCACAATGATGACAGACAATTCTTCCGTTTTTTCTTCGGTAACCGGCACCTGAAAGAACTCCGTCAAATCAAGCAGCGGCACCACATGCCCTCGAAAATCTATCACCTTCTGCTGCTGCACGCTCCAGATGTCCTCGCGTTTAATAATCGCTGTTTCGATAATGGAAGAAAGCGGCACAGCATACTTTTCATGCTGAACTTCTACGAGCATCACAGATATGATGGAAAGCGTAAGCGGAAGCTGAACAGAAAACACCGTGCCCTCTCCGAGCGTTGAATCGATTGCTACCGTGCCTCCCAGCGTTTCGATTTTGTTTTTGACAACGTCCAGTCCAACGCCTCTTCCTGATATATCCGACAGCTTTTCTGCGGTGCTGAGACCGCTTGAGAAAAGCAGCTCGTAAATTTGTTTGTCTGTCAGCTGATTTGCCGCTTCCTCGGAAACAACCCCTCCTGTAATCGCTTTTTGAAGTACTTTTTGCTTATGAATGCCAGCCCCGTCATCTGAAACTTCAATGAAAACATGATTCCCACTATGATAAGCATGAAGTCGGACGGTACCGGCAGCCGGTTTCCCAGCTGCTTCACGTTCAGAAGGAGATTCAATACCGTGGTCAATGGAATTTCGAAGCAAGTGAACGAGCGGGTCCCCGATCTCATCGATCACTGTTCGGTCGAGCTCCGTTTCCGCACCTGATATGACGAGCTCCACTTGCTTTCCTAATTCTTTGGACAAGCCTCGGATCATTCGTGGAAAACGGTTGAAAACCTGCTCCACAGGCACCATGCGCATATTTAATATAATGCTTTGAAGGTCTCCTGAAATTCGGGTCATATGCTCGACTGTTTCGGTCAAATCACTGCTCCCAAGATCTTTGGCTATCTGCTCCAGCCGTCCCCGGTCAATAACGAGTTCTTCAAATAAGTTCATAAGACTGTCAAGCCGGTCGATATTCACACGGATCGTTTTTCCAGCTGGTGCTTGTTTAACCGGATCTGCTGAGCGTTCTTCATCTGCGGAGTCATTTTCTTTTGTCTCCGGAACCCTCTCCTGAATCACCGGTTTCTGCATCTCGGCCTCCGCACAGATGACGGAAGCTACCTCTGAAACTTTTAGTACAGCGGATTGAATTTCCTCAGCGGTATGTGCAGAAAGCACCACTGCCTGAAAATCAAAATCAAAAGCCTCTTCCTCAAGCTGTTCAGCTGCGGGAATGGATTTGATTACTTCGCCGTGTTTTTCCAAAGCTTCAAATACCATAAAAACCCTTGCGGCTTTTAAAACGACATTTTCCGAAAGACTGATGAATACTTGATAAGGGATAAATCCCTGCTCTCTAACTTGTTCGACGACAGCGGTTTCATATTCATCAAATGTGAGTGTTTCAAATTCCGGCACAGCTTCAGGCTGTTTCTGCTCGAGCCGGCCGAGCCGCCCTACAATCGCACTCACGTCCCTGCGACCTTCCCCGCCCGTTGCAACATCTGTAACCATTTGCTCCAGGTCATCTACCGAATCAAACACAATATCAAGAACGTTTGAACCAGCTTCAATTTTCTCATTACGGATTCCGTCCAGTACATTCTCCATGTGATGTGTTAAATTTGTAAGGTCTTCAAAGCCCATCGTTGCAGCCATTCCTTTTAACGTGTGAGCAGACCGGAAAACTTCGTCGATAATGGTTAAGTCCTGAGGGTTCTTTTCAAGTCGCAGCAAGTTGTCATTTATCGCCTGCAGGTGTTCTGTG
This sequence comes from Alkalicoccus luteus, assembly GCF_052061695.1. Taxonomy (NCBI): domain Bacteria; kingdom Bacillati; phylum Bacillota; class Bacilli; order Caryophanales; family Bacillaceae; genus Alkalicoccus; species Alkalicoccus luteus. Next base: position 158,926 of record NZ_JBPZEY010000002.1, on the reverse strand, counting down.
CTCTCATCGATGAACATATCTAAATATTGATTTTTATCCATTTTTTCAGCCCTCCATATAATTCAGCATCGTCTGACAATCTCAGCGGCCATCTCATGCAAATGATGAACGGCTGTTACTAGTCCTGTAGACTCAGCTGCACGCGGCATACCATAAACAATGCATGATGCTTCTGATTCAGAGAGACATGTATAAGGACTGTGAGAAGCAATTTGCTTCAATCCTTCGGCCCCATCTTTTCCCATGCCAGTTAAAATAACGGCCGTGACATGCTCAAATTGCGCCTTAGCTGCGGAAGTGAACAACACATCAACTGCTGGACGATGTCCATGTACAGGTTTTTCCTGATCTAATTGTAATGATACATTAGTCCCTTTTCTAATCATAGTTAAATGGTATCCTCCCGGAGCAATATACGCAACACCATTTTTAGCAATTTCACCAGATTCTGCTTCTTTCACAGTAATTGCTGACAGATTATTTAACCGTTTGCTGAGAGAAGCAGTGAAGCCTGCAGGCATGTGCTGAACGATGAAAACAGGACAAGGCAGGTCTTTCGGGAGCAGCGGCAGCACCATTTGCAGTGCTTTTGGTCCTCCTGTGGAGGTGCCGATAACGACAGCTCGTTCAGAAGTCCCGGAGCTTTGAACGTTTGGAACTCGTTTCACTGGTGCAGAAAGTGAGACTGGACGATACTGTGCTTCCGCTGCAGCCCGAAGCTTACACGCTAACTCTTCAGAAAGACGATCCACTGAAGAGATTCCATTGTCTGGTTTAGCGATAAAATCGACAGCGCCGGCAGACAGTGCTTTCATCGTTTCTTCCGTTCCGGAGCTTGTCAGGCTGGAGACCATAATGACGTTAACCGGAGCCGTTTTCAACAACTCAGGAAGCGCTTCGAGACCAGTCATAATCGGCATTTCAACATCAAGCGTAATGATATCAGGCTTCAGGAGACGAGCTTGAATTATTGCTTCTCTCCCGTTTCGCGCCCGCCCGCAGACCGTAAAATCAGCCAGTAGTTCGATCGCGTCCGAAATCACCTTTCTCATAAAGGCCGAATCATCGACTACTAATACTCTATGATGCGTCACGGTCGTTCCCCCCTCAGAAAGAACGTCTTCAACCGCTCGGTGAAAGAGGAGGACGTCTGCTTCTTTTCACCCGCTAACGTATCTGCTGCCTGCTTAACTGCTTTGGAAGCTTTGGTCGCAGGTGCATGAAGGATGAAAGGGAGCTGGGTTTTCACTGCTTTTGCTACTGCTGCGTCATCCGGAATACTGCCTGCAAAGGCCACAGGAAAAGCCAGAAACTTCAAAGCGGCATGACGGAGACTGTCTGCTGTTCGTTTTCCTTCTTTTTCAGTTGACGCTCTGTTGACAAGAATGGAAACCGGTCTTGCTTCTTCAAGCTGACTGATAAATTTCAGGACAGCATACGCGTCCGTTACAGAGGTGGGCTCCGGCGTCGTAACGAGCAGCACATCATCAGCTGCCTTCAAAAACTGCAGGCTTTCGAACGTAATTCCAGCTCCGAGGTCGAAAATGAACCGGTCGTACATTCCTTCGAGTTTTTCAAGCTGCTGATTAAAACGATGCTGTTTGGCTTCATCAAGCGAAAAAAGTCTCTTAAGCGCACTTCCTCCGCTGATAAAATGGAGACCTGAATCGTGACAGGAAATGACCTCTTGAATGGCAAGCTCGTCATCAAGCATTTTCACAATACTTCCTTTCGCTTCAGTTCCTAAAAGGAGGTGTACGTTAGCCATGCCAATATCCAAGTCCATCAAAAGAACTTTTTCACCTCGATTAACGTACTCTAAGCCGAGATTCACTGACATATTCGATTTTCCGACTCCACCTTTTCCACTGCAGATCGCCGTAGTTCTGACCGGCTTCGCAGTGGATTGACGCTGCATCCGCATTCTTTCTCTAAGCATATACGCCTGATCATTCACGTTTCGTTCCTCCAGTCCAGCAGCCGATCTGTAAGCCTGTCTCTGTCCGCTGAAAGCAGATCATCCGGGACATTCTGTCCGGTCGTCATCACACTCACCGGAATACCAGCTGAACAGGCGATGCTGATTGCTGCCCCTGCAGTCACTGTTTCATCAAATTTCGTTAAAATAAGCGAATCCGGCTGGGCATGGGCAAATTGCGAAACGACCGCTTCCATATCCTCCAGCTTCGAAGTGGCTGAAAGCACTAAGTGCCGTTCCGAATCGGAATCGTCACCGAGAATGTCCTGAAGTTGGTTTACATAATGTGTGTTACGGTAATTTCGACCGGCGGTATCGATAAATACATGATCATAGTCGCTGAACTGATTTCGAAACCGCTGAATGTCTTCAGCTGAGTATGCTACTCCAACTGGAATTTCAAGAAGCTCTGCATAGGTTTTTAACTGTTCTACTGCCGCTATCCGATATGTGTCAGCCGTAATAAAAGCAGCCCTTTTTTTATCTTGGAGAACAGTTTTGGCAGCCAGTTTAGCTAATGTCGTCGTTTTGCCAACCCCAGTTGGACCGAATACCTGCACATATCGTGCTTCTGCAGCCGGAACAGGCGTAGGAATCAGTTCTGAAACAGCTTCTTTCACAGCTGACTCTAATGCTTTAGCTCCCGGCTCAGCATCAGCGGAGTACCAGACTCGAAACAGTTTATCCTTTATCTTTTCTGTCTCTGCTTCACCGAGACCTGCTTTTTGTAACCGTTGCAGCCAGCTGCCTATCGCATCCGGCGAGGATATTTTCATTTCTCCTGCGCTGATACTCTCATCCGGTGCATTGGCAGGCGCTTCCATTTTCAATCGGTTCACTTGGTTCACCGTTTTTTGCGGCTTTCCTACTCCTGGATCAGGGTCATGAGCAGCTGTCACTTCAACAATTGTTTTGGCTAAGAGACCAAATATGCCTCCCGTTTTCCGTTTTCTTGAATGCAGAATCACGGCGTGTATCCCCAGGTCCTGCTTCACTCTCGCCATTGCTTCTCCCATGGAAGGAGCTGTATATTTCTTTACTCTCATTTCACATTCACCACCCCTGTGCTCTGCACTTCAATATCGGGCTCCAGTTCGTTGTAGGAAAGTACAGGTACTTGCGGAAGATACCGCTCAATCAGATGTCTAATATACATTCGGACAGCTGGTGAACAGAGAATAACAGGTGCACGCCCCATTTCCTGCATTTTTTCTGACTCTTGCATCACGGCTTCTACGAGCTTTTGCGCATTTTCCGGATCAAGGTTTAAGAAAGCCCCGTGTTCCGTCTGCTGCACGGCATCTGCGACCATTTTTTCAACTGAGCCGCTAACCGTCATGACAAATAGCGGCTCTCCTTCTGATGCGTATTGAGCCGAAAGCTGTCTGGACAGGGCCTGCCTCACATACTCTGTCAGAACATCTGTATCCTTCGTCATTCTGCAGTAGTCTGCAAGAGCTTCAAAGATGACAGGCAAGTTTCGGATTGACACTTTTTCCTGCAGCAGTTTTTTCAGCACCTTTTGTACCTCTCCCGTAGAAAGCGGTGTCGGCGTCACATCTTCTACGAGTGTTGGATAGCTTTCATTCATATGGTCTATCAACTGCTTTGTTTCCTGGCGACCGAGCAGCTCATGGGCGTGCTTTCTGATAACTTCTGTCAGATGAGTGGAGACAACCGAAGGAGGGTCAACCACCGTGTAGCCTGATAGTTCAGCGGGTTCTTTCATGTCCTCAGAAATCCACAGGGCCGGTAGTCCAAATGCAGGTTCTATTGTATCGATTCCTGTAATTTGCTCATCATCTATTCCAGGACTCATCGCCATATAATGGTCAAGCAGCAGCTCTCCACGTGCCAGTTCACTGCCCTTAATCTTAATAACATATTCGTTAGGCTGAAGCTGAATGTTATCTCGAATCCGGATCACCGGAACGACCATTCCCATTTCTACCGCCAGCTGACGCCTTATCATGACTACTCTGTCCAGAAGATCGCCGCCCTGGTTTGTATCTGCAAGCGGAATCAGGCCGTAGCCAAATTCAAATTCCACTGGATCTACCTGCAATAAATTTACGACACTTTCTGGTGAGGTGAGATCTTCCTCTGTTTCCGGCGGTGGACTGTCGTCAGGATCCTTCCACATTTCTTCTGCCAGCTGCGACCGGACGAGCATAAAGCCGCCTATCCCGAGTACAGCTGCAATAGAGGTCGTGACGAGCAGGTCAATCGGTGTGAAGATACCTAGCGCCGCAATTGTTGCACCTGCTACGTAAAGCATTTTTGGATAAGCAAACAGCTGCGTCGTTACGTCATGACCGAGGTTGCCTTCGGAAGCTGCTCTTGTGACGACGATCCCGGTAGCTGTGGAAATAAGCAGCGCAGGTATTTGACTGACAAGGCCGTCTCCGACTGTCAGCAGTGTATATTTGTTGGCAGCCTCTGCAAGGGCAAGCCCCTCCTGCAGCATGCCGATTACCAGTCCGAAAATAATGTTTATGATGACGATCACGATTCCTGCGATCGCATCTCCTTTTACAAATTTACTGGCTCCATCCATCGAGCCGTAAAAATCAGCTTCTCGTTCAATTTTTTGCCTGCGTTCCTTTGCTTCTATGTCAGAAATCATACCTGCATTCAAATCAGCATCGATACTCATCTGTTTTCCAGGCATCGCATCCAGGGTGAATCGCGCCCCTACTTCTGAGACACGCTCCGCTCCTTTTGTGATAACGATGAATTGAATGACGACAAGAATGACGAATACAACAAAGCCGACTAAGGCGTTACCGCCGACAACAAACTGTCCGAATGTTTCGATCACGTTTCCGGCGTCTCCCTGGTTACCGAGAATTGCCCGGGTGGTGGAAACGTTCAACCCCAGTCTGAACAACGTGACTAACAGCAGCAGCGTTGGAAAAATTGAAAACTGCAGCGGCTCTCTTGTATTCATCGATACGAGAATAATCAGCAGAGCGAAGGTGATATTGATAATAATCAGAAAATCAATAATGACTGTTGGAAGCGGAATGATCAGCATGATCACTATTAAAATAACAGTCAACAATATGCTTAGATCTTTTAATGGCATGACGTGTAATCTCCTTCACTCCGCTCAGATTTTCTGCTGAATGCGATACACATAGGCTAATACCTCTGCTACGGCTTTAAAAAGATCTTCCGGTACCTGATCTCCGATTTCAGCCTCTGCATACAGAGCTCTCGCAAGCGGTCTGTTCTCCACCATGACAACTTCATGCTGTCTGGCCGTGTTCTTTATTTTCAGCGCGATATAGTCAACCCCTTTTGCGGTTATGACAGGTGCCTCCATGGCGTTCTCATCATATTTCAGCGCAATTGCATAGTGCGTCGGGTTCGTAATAACAACATCCGCTTTCGGTACCTCCTGCATCATTCGGCTCATCGCCATCTGACGCTGTTTCTCTTTAATTTTTGATTTGATGAGCGGATCACCCTCTGTTTTTTTATACTCATCCTTGACATCCTGCTTTGACATGCGGATGTTTTTTTCAAAATCGTATTTCTGATACATATAGTCGAGGATCGCCAGAAAGATCAGCAGAAACGCTACCGCCAGGCCCATAATCACGATCAGCCTGCCTATCAACATCATGCCATCCCGTATGGAATACAATCCGAGCCGGAGCAGGTCATCAATAAAAAAGTACATGACACCTCCAGTAACAATTCCAACGAGCAGAATTTTCATCATGGATTTTAAAAATTCAACGAGTGCCCGGATTGAAAAAATTCGCTTAAACCCTTTAATCGGATCAATTTTTTCAAGCTTCATTTTTATTGCTTCCGGCGCAAACAGCACGCCTACCTGCAAGAGATTTGCCGCGACACCGGCTGCTCCGGCTGCCAGCATAACCGGTGCCGTGATTAAAAACGCCTGAAAAGAAAATTCGAGCATGAGCATATGCAGATTTTCTTCTGTAAGCTCCATCAGCATGAAATCCGTAAACGTAAAGCGGAGCATCGCCATGAGTTCCTGTGTAATGTAGCTTCCCATGAGCCAGAAAAGCAAAAATACCAGCATAAGAATAAATGCCGTATTCACATCCGTGCTTTTCGCAACCTGTCCTTTATTCCTTGATTCCAGCCTTTTCTTAGGCGTCGCTTTCTCGGTTTTTTCTTGTGCAAAATGTTGAAGATCCAGCTGCAGGTGCATTAGACGCCTCCGTATATCTGCATAAGTGTACGCATCGTTTCTATCGTCGTATCAACCAGATGCTGGACGAGCATCAAAAACGGTGCCATCGTCAGTATCAGCACGATCAGTCCCAGAAATATTTTAAGTGGAAGCCCAACAACAAAAACGTTCACCTGCGGCACGGTACGTGCAATCATGCCGAGTGCGACATCAACTAGAAAAATGGATCCCACAACAGGCATCGACATTTGAAACGCGATAATAAACATTGTGCTGAATGTGACGATAATAAAATCGATAAGTCTTTCATCTCCGAACGGCAAAAATGGCTGATCAAGCGGAATATATTGATAGCTGAAGTAGGCTCCGTCAATCATCAGGTGATGGCCGTCTACTGCTAAAATAAACAGCAGTGCAAATGTATACAAGTAGCTTCCTAGCAGCGGCGACTGGGTTCCGGTTTGAGGATCCACCACATTTGCAATTAAAAATCCGAGTTTAAGGTCAATTAATCCACCAGCTATCTGTACTGCATACAACAAAATGACTGCGACTAGCCCGATTGTGAGACCGACAAGCGCTTCCTTTAAGACGAGTAAAAAATAACTGTAGTCTATTTCCAGAACCGGCCAATCTTCTGTAAAGAATATAATCCATGACATACATACAGCGACGCCTATTTTCAGTTGACCCGGGACTGTTTGATAGGAGAAAAACGGAAGCGTCATCATAAAGGCTGACATTCTGACAAGAATCAGCAGAAATGCCGGAAACCATTCCAACCACTCCATGGCTATCCGATAAACTGATGCAGGTTGCTGAAAATTGATTCAGCAAATGTAAGCAGCTGCGTCAGCATCCACGGTCCAAACACAATCAGTGCGATCATGACCCCTGCAATTTTCGGAATGAAAGCCAGCGTTTGTTCCTGTATTTGAGTCGTTGCCTGAAAAATACTGACCCCGAGTCCTATCGCGAGCGCCGTCAGCAGCAGCGGTGCTGCTATAAGGAGCGTGACGAACACGCCTTGTTCTGCCCAGCCGAGCACCATTTCCTGACTCATGCGTAAACCTCCTAAAAGCTGTATAATAGCGATCGTACAATTAAATGCCAGCCGTCGACCATTACAAAGAGTAATACTTTAAACGGCAGTGCGATCATCACAGGCGGAAGCATCATCATCCCCATTGACATGAGTACACTTGCGACGACCATATCGATGACGAGAAAGGGAACAAAGATCATAAACCCGATTTGAAAAGCCGTTTTCAATTCGCTGATGGCAAACGCAGGTACCAGAGCCGTTAACGGAATATCATCCAGCGTTTCCGGTCGCTCTTCCCCGGCATATCCCATAAACAGCGCCAAATCCTTTTCTCGCGTATGTTCGGCCATGAACTGCTTCATAGGTGCTGCAGCCTCTTCGAAAGCTTCCTCCTGAGTGAGCTCTCCATCAAACATCGGCTGCAGGGCATTCTCATTTACTTCCGAAAAGACCGGAGCCATCACAAAAAATGTAAGAAAAAGAGCCAGTCCGACGATGACTTGGTTTGGCGGCATCTGCTGTGTTGCGAGTCCGGAACGGACAAATGACAGCACAATAACGATTCTCGTAAAACTCGTCATTAATATTAAGATCGCCGGTGCGATAGACAGAACCGTCAGTAACAAAAGCAGCTGCACGGTGGACGTTAGATTCTCACCGTCCTGGCTGAAAATATCCAGAGCTGGTATCTCAATAAATGCTGTCATCATTTTTTACGAGCCTCCAGCGCCTCTTTCACTTTACTGTGAGACTGCTTTACGCGATCGAGCTCTTTGGAAAGAAAAGAAGGGAACTGCTCTCCGCTGTCTGCAGCATATGGATTCTCTTTTTTTCTCGAAAACCAGCCTGCCACTGCTTGCTTCGAAACCGAAAAATCCGAACGCTCATCAGCCAGCAGTTTTTCGATTTCTTCCGCATCCGTAATTTCTTTTAACAGCGTGACGGTGTCTCCCACTCCCAGTACAAGGAGCCGGTCGCCTGCTTTTACAAGCTGTACGGATTTATTTGTCCCGATGCCGACCCCTCCTGCATTGACAAGTCCGCGTGTGCTGCTGAAATTTTTCGCTTTTTTGTTAACCAGCTTTAAGACAAAATAAAGCAGCGCCAGCACTGCAGCCAATCCGCCAAAGAGCTGCAGCGTCATCATAAACATGCCGCTTCCTTGATTGTCACCGTTAACAGGAAAAGGCGTTTCTACCTCATCCCAGCTTTCCTCTCCCTGAGGATCTCCGCTTTCATTTTCCGTACTCCCGTTTTGGAGTCCTTCAAGCACGCTTTGCTCTTGCTCACCGTATTCCGACTCCGCCCAAGCGGTAGCAGGAAAGAGCAGGATGATGCTGATTAAGAATAGTACCCGCACGTTACACGCCCCCTGTATTACCCAACCGATTTATTAATGGCTTCGAGCACCCGGTCTGCCTGAAACGGCTTTACGATAAAATCTCTCGCACCTGCCTGGATCGCATCGATTACCATTGCCTGCTGTCCCATCGCAGAGCACATAATCACATTCGCATCCGGGTCATGCTTTTTTATTTCCTTCAATGAAGAAATTCCATCCATCTCCGGCATCGTAATGTCCATCGTCACGAGATCTGGCGAAAGCTCCTTGTACAATTCAAGAGCCTGTGCCCCATCAGCTGCTTCACCCGCTATCACAAATCCATTCTTCTCTAAAATGTCCTTAATCATCATCCGCATAAATGCCGCATCATCTACTACGAGTACTTTTTTTCCCATTGTCCATTCTCCTCATCCGCTATCCGCGTAAATTTTTCATTCGGTCTTCTTTGCTGACAATATCCAGTACGCGCACACCGAAGTTTTCATCGATGACGACGACTTCCCCTTTTGCAATCAGGCGCTGATTCACTAAAATATCTACCGGTTCTCCGGCCAGCTTGTCCAGTTCAACTATCGATCCTTTTGAGAACTCCAAAATATCTTTGATGGAGCGCTTCGTTCTGCCCAGCTCAACCGTAACTTCAAGCGGTATTTCCATCAGCATTTCCAGATTTCTTGTTTCCTGATCGCTTAACTGCGGACCTGAAAAATCTGTAAAGGCTGCTTCATGAATATCTGCTTCCCGCTGCGGATGCCTTGTACCGACATGCTGAGGCTGATGGTTGGGTTCATTTAAGCGCGCGCTCTCCGCGGGCGTCCTGCTTTCTTTTTCAGGTTCAGCGGCAGCTGCCGGCTGATCCTCCGTTACCGTTTCCAGTACCTCATTCGGGATATCCTGTGCAGCAGGGTTCATCAGCTTTTGCACCATGTTTTTTGCAAACGACAGGGTAAACAGCTGCATAATTTTCGAATCGATGAGTGTTCCGATTTTTAAATCAAATGATATTTGTACGAGCTGATCGTCATCCGGAAGCTCCGCGCCATCCGGATCCTCCTGCAGATCCATGATAGAAATGCCCGGTGGCGATATATCTACTTTTTGATTGAATATCGTCGACATGGAGGTGGAAGCTGAACCCATCATCTGATTCATCGCTTCCTGTACGGCACTCATTTCCATTTCGCCAAGCTGTTCTTCTACGTTCATCCCATCATTGCCCATCATCAGGTCTGCAATGATTGCAGCATCCTTCGTTTTAATTACGAGAAGGTTCACGCCTTCAAACCCTTCCGTGTACTCGACAGATACAGCAACGTGCGGTTTTGGGAATTCCTGCTGCAGCGATTCACGGGCAACCATCTGTACTTTTGGAGTTGTAATGTCGACCTTCTGATTAAGTAGCGTAGACAGTGCAGTAGCCGAACTTCCAAATGCTATGTTGCCGATTTCACCCAGCGCATCCTCTTCTATCGCCTCGAGCCCTGCTTCTTTTGGTGGAATCTTTTCGGCTTCAGGCTCAGGTGCCGGATCGGGTTCCTCTTCATCCAGGCCGTTCAACAATTCATTTATTTCGTCTTGTGAAAGCATATCGTCATTCATCATTATCCAGTCCCTCCAGTACTTCCGTGACCTGTACAGCAAGTGATTGTTTCATTTTACCTGGCTGTACTTTAAATTTGGATTCTTCGCCAACTCTGGCCGTAAGCGGTCTATCGTATTTTTGATTTAGTTCGATCATGTCGCCGCCGCCGAGCGATAAAAACTCCTCAATGGTGACATCGGTCCTGCCCAGCTCGACGATGAAGGGGACCTGGGAGCCTTTCACATGCCACTCCAATGATTGCAGCTCTTCTTCATTACGCTCCTTTTGCTTCTCCTGCATCCATAGATGAATCGACAATCTCGGAAGGATTGATTCAATGACTACGTGCGGAAGGCAAATATTGATCATCCCGGATGCTTCTCCAATTGCGGTTGAAAATGAAATAACGACAACCGTTTCATTTGGAGAAGCCAGTTGAAGAAATTGAGGATTGACCTCCACGTCCTCCATCACAGGATCGAACTCTTCCACTGAGAGCCAGGCCTCGCGGAAAACCTCCAGCATACGCTGAAACAGCTGGGTCATGATTTTAATTTCTATTTCCGTCAGATTTTCAACCTTGTTATATGGTTCTCCTCGTCCGCCGAGCATGCGGTCGAGCATTGCGTAGGCAATGTTTGGGTTCATCTCCATTACGAAGCGTCCATCAAGCGGAAATGGTTCAAACACGTTTAAAATCGTCATCTTCGGAACCGACCGGATAAACTCTTCGTAAGGGAGCTGATCGACAGAAGCTACCGAGATCGAAACGTACGTTCTTAGGTGAGCGGAAAGCTGGGTGGTCAGCAGCCTGGCGAAATTTTCGTGAATGCGCGTTATCGACCTGACCTGGTCTTTTGAAAAACGGAGCGCCCGCTTAAAGTCGTAGACTTTTATTTTCTTTTCTGTTTCTTCTTTTTTCAGCTCATCTGCGTCTACTTCTCCAGTAGATAACGAAGAGAGAAGAGCGTCGATCTCACTTTGTGAGAGCACATCTGCCATGCCAAACACCTCGCCTTATTGTAAAACCGGTTTATTGAATCACTTTCTGATTCATATAAACTTCTACGACATTGCCTTCTGTCATCAATTGATTTAATTCTTCCCGAATGCTGGCTTCTAAGTTACGAATTCCTTCAGATCCGCGAAAATCATCTACAGACCTGTCGGAAAGCTGTCCGATAATAATGTTTTCTACTTGAAACTGTCTCATTTCGAGCTCTGCTTTTGCATCTTCACTGTCTGCCTGCAGAACGAACGATGAACGAATAATCTGATTTGAGTACAGATTTGTCGTAATCTCTTCCGTTTCAAGCGACCTGCTTACAATTTCCTCAACTTTCGGTTCTTCTTCTCCCTCGACGCTCGTTTCGAAAAATTGTGTGTATAAAAAGAATGTAATGATACCGATCAGGGTCATAGCAGCCAGCACCATAAGCGTCACGTTCAGCAGCCTATTCTGAAGCATTTTTTTCCCCTTCCAACACGAGTCCGGCTGCTGTTCCAGCCAGTCCGACTTCTTGATAAAATCTCTTTATTTTTTCAGCCATCTGCTGCTCTGTTTCTAAAACGACCAGTTTTTTTCCGTTAATCAGGGTGATCGTTGTATCTGGAAAAGACTGAATTTGTTCAATGAACAGGGCGTTCAGCATAAATGGCTGGCTGTTTAAACGGGTCAGTTCAATCACTCAGCCACCTCCAATTAAGACGACGGAGCAGCAGAACTGCTGCCCGGTTCGCCGTTAGTTATATTTAACGCTTCAGATTAACGAGCTCCTGAAGGATTTCATCTGATGTTGTAATCATTCGTGTATTCGCCTGAAATCCACGTTGAGCAATAATCATTTCGGCAAATTCCTCGGAAAGATCGACGTTCGACATTTCAAGAGAAGCACCGACTAATTCGCCGCGCCCCTGAGTACCAGGCGTGCCAAACTGCGGATCACCAGAGTTCGCCGTGACGGCGTACGTATTGTTGCCTGCCTTATTCAGTCCACCCGGATTAGCAAAGTTTGCCATGGAGATACGCCCGAGTACAGCAGACTGACCATTTGAAAATACTCCGTTAATTTCTCCAGACGGTGCGATACTGAAGCTTTGCAGAGTTGCCTCCGCATCATCGATATCAGCTCCTATATCACCAGCTGCTGCACCTGCTTGAATAGTCAGTGGACCAAGCGCTCCCTCCCCGAAGGCATCAGCGTCATTTCCTGGACCGACACCCATTACGCTTAGCCCGTCACCGTTCACTAATGTTCCGGTTGAATCCAGGTAAAAGTTGCCGGCGCGGGTGTACATCATCTGATCGCCGTCCTGAACGACAAAGTAGCCGTCACCGGTAATCGCCAGATCAAGATCGCGGCCGGTGGTTTGAAGGGAGCCTTGCGTATTAACCGTATCGATTGTTGACATGCCGCCGCCAAGGCCAATCTGCTGCGGGTTTGTTCCGCCTCGTTGAGCACCGGCAGCACCGGCCCCCTGCATCTGCTGACTGACGAGGTCGTTAAAAGTCGTCCGTCCTTTTTTAAATCCGTGTGTGTTAACGTTTGAAATGTTGTTTCCGATAACATCCAGCTTGTTTTGGAAGTTCCCCATCCCGCCAATACCTGAATATAATGATCGAAGCATCGTATGCTATCCCCTTTCGAATGTAGGCGCTGCATCTGTCAGTCAGCAGCGCATCGGCTTCCCGAAGGTCCAGCCGACTATAAAATGATGGTGCCGTTAATATTACTGAAAATACTTCCGTTGCTCTCGCCGCGTTCGACTGCAGTGATGACTGTCTTACTGGCCGTATTAACAACCAGTGCAGCGTCAGCCGTTATAACAACGGAGTCGGTTACTCCTTTTTGTTCTGCTTCGGACAGTTTCTGATCCATCGTTCTCCAAGTATCCGAAGAAATGGATATATCTCTTTCCTGCATTCGTTTTGCTGCGTGTTTACTCAGCTGAATACCTGATTCTGCAGACTGTAGAGCTGCTTTGAAGTCGGCTCTGCCGTTTTGCTCCGGTTTGTTCAATGCTCCAGGCGGCGGAAACTGGAGATGATGGGGCATGATCTTGGTCATTGTCCCTCTCCTTTACATTTGATTAACAGATCGAAGGCTGGAGGTCGGTATCTTTTCCTCTCCGACTGCAAGCATCGCTCGCCCATCTTTAAATAAAACGGAATCTACTATTCCTGTTTTTTCTGATTTGCGGCCTTCTTCGTCTTCCATTTCATACGTAATTTCCCGACCGATCAAATCGCTGTGCGAAACAAAACCATTCTGCTGCTGGCTTTCAAACATTTTTCTCATTGTTTCGTTCAAGTTCGTCATTTGCTCCAGTGTCGAAAACTGCGCCATTTGAGCAATAAACTCTTTATCTTCCATTGGATTCATTGGGTCCTGATTTTGAAGCTGCGTCAAAAGAATCTTAAGAAATGCATCTCGGTCTAAATCCTGCTGCGGCGCCTGGTTCTTTTTCTGTTTAACTAAATCTTCGTAGAATACAGGTTGAGGACTTGTTCCTGCCGATTGAAGCATTAGTCATTCACCTCCTCTAATAAGGATGCCATCAGCTCGCTGAAATCCAAATCTGTATCCTGCTCCTCTTCATCTTCCTGAGCAGCTTCAAGGTTTGGCTCCTGCTGTTGGCGTTTTGACTCCTGATGTTCTTTCCATTGCTGTACAGACTGTTGAATATCAATGCGGTCCAACTGTAAATTCTGCTGTTGAAAGGCTTGTTTAAGCTGATGCACAGTCTGCTCCATCACTTCTCTGGCCTGCGAGGTAAATGTCATGATTCTGGCTTGCATGACACCATTTACCTGCTGCAGTGTAACTTCCAGTCTGCCGAGGCTTTGTGGATGCAGACGGATTGTAAGTTGCTGCGCTCCGTTTTGCATCTGCTGTACTTGCAGTCGTTTCACCAGCGTTTCAAATTGCTTGATCATCGTCTCCTGCCTCCCGGTGCTTTCCGTAACGGCTGCCTGCATGGAAAGCGGGACAAACGTTTGAACACGGATATCCGGGAGCGGCTTATGATGTAAGAACGCCTCTGATTTGACGGGTTTCACAGGGGCTTTTTGTTTCATCACCGGAAGCGGTTCTTCAAAAACAGGTCGAGCTGCTGTCTGTTCTCCTGGCCGTCTAAAAATAAATGCCTGTTCGGGCGCTCTGACAGGTTCGTGTTGTTTCAATTCTGATTGAATCAGTACTAAAAGAGCTTCAGCTTCTTTCACTGTCAGCAGCTGGTTGACTTCCTTCAGCTCACCAGTGGCATCCTGCATATCGATCCACTTGGTTACTTCTTCTGCGAACAGCTCCAGAGCTGCTGAGTTCTTTATAGCACTGTAGAGTACTTCAGCTGCCACTCGTTCAAGCTTTATCAGGTCCAACGAATCGACTTCACCGCTGATCAGCTGTTCAATTTGGTGCAGGAGCGTTTGATTCTCCGTGTCGACAGGCTGTTTTCTTTGTTCTCCATCACCAGGCTGCTCTAAAATCAGTTCTCCGGATATTGCATCAATGGTAAAAACACCTTGTTCCTCCTGCAGCCTCTCCAACAATTCCCTGATTACTGTTTGCGCCTCTCTCGGCAGCATCAGGAGTGGAACATCAGCTTCATCCAGTAACTCTTCTGACATCAGCTCCTCTACTGGCTCGCCCGTATTTTCTTCCGCAAGCTGAAGCAAGTCCATAAAAGCGTGCTCAGATGATGCATCGTCTTTTGAATGAATCGGCGTTTCTGTCATTACTGCTCGCATAAGCTGTATGAGCATTTTTTCACCTCCTTTCGGTATCAGATCACTGATTATTCGCTCGACAGTGCATTGATGATCGCTGCCGCCTGATCTTCCTCCATTCTGGAGAGGATCTCGGCCCTGCTTGTCACCTGCATCCCCCTAAAATACGTTACTGCCTCTTCAAGCGTCATTTCTTCCATGATCGCCGCTGCTCTCGAAGCAGTCATAAGTTGAAGCGTACGAATCATATCCTCCAGTTCTTCAAGGGCCTGACTGGAATCTTCATTTTCATCTTCCTCTTCTTCGAATTCGGGATCTTCCTCTTCAGCAGCAGCAAGCGCTTCTTCCAGCTCTAATTCCAATTCCTCAATACGTCGCTGCAGTTCCTGATTCTCATGGTGCAACACTGCTTCCTCTTCTTCATCGACTTCTTCTTCACTGAACAAAGAAGCGGTAAAATCAGCAGCATATCGAACTGGTTGAAAACCGAGATAGTACATGACTACTCCTGCCAGCATAACGGCAAACAAGACAGGAATAATCACTACCATAAAAATCAGCTGCAGTTTGCTCTGTTTTTTTTCTTTAACAGCGGGCATCGTTTGATCAACTCATCTTTCGTGAAAACTGGCGCATTGATATTTCATCCATGTTAAGCCGCTCAAGCCGTTTTTCTTCCAATTGAAACCGGTCTAATTCTTTTTTAAACAGCACATCGAATTTTCGAACGTCCTGCGACAGCTGCTGCAGAACCTTTTCTTTTTCCTGCATGTGGCGGCGCGCATGCTGTGTTTCGCGCTGCAGCGTGGCTATCATTTTCTCCAGGTAATCCATTTCCTGACGAAACTGAACGAGGTCTTCCGCCCTGATCCCCCCTGTCAAAGAGACATTTTGTTTGTCCGTTAATACTTCTTTTCTTTTTAGTGACTCAAACAAACGGCTGCCGCATTCCTCAAAGTGATCAGCTGCTCTTGCAAATGCAGCCGCCGCATCAGCTCGCTCGTTTTCTTTTATTTCCTGCACTTTTCGAAGTGAGAACGTAAACGTCAAGTTTGTCCAGCTCCTTTGTAAACGACTTCAGTTAGGGCTTCAACTGCTTCAGGAAAGGACAAATGCTCATCCGCCTGCTGTTTGACAGCCTCCATCAAATCCGGGTAAAGCTTGAGGGCCCGGTCTACATGCGAATTAGCACCTTTTTTATAGGCTCCGATTGAGATGAGATCCTCATGCTCTTTATATACAGCCAGCAGATGCCTGAATTCTTCTGCGGTGCGCAAATGGTCCGGAGTACATAACTCGTTCATCACCCGGCTGATGCTTTGCAGAACGTTCACAGCCGGAAAATGTCCGCGGTTTGCGAGTTCTCTGTCGAGAACGATATGGCCATCCAAGATTCCGCGGACCGTGTCTGCAATTGGTTCGTTGAAGTCATCTCCATCAACTAAAACCGTATAGAAGGCTGTTATAGAGCCGTTTTTATTTGTCCCGCTTCGTTCAAGAAGTCTAGGTAACATAGCAAATACGGACGGTGTATATCCCTTGGTTGCCGGTGGCTCACCAGCTGCCAGGCCTATTTCCCGCTGCGCCATTGCTACTCTCGTTACGCTATCCATCATTAAATTAACGTGCATGCCTCTATTTCGAAAGTATTCAGCAACTGCGGTAGCGGTCATAGCTCCCTTTACACGCATCAGCGCCGGCTGATCTGAGGTTGCTGCTACCACGATCGTCCTGCTCATACCTTCCAGTCCCAGATCCCGTTCGATAAAATCCTTGACTTCCCGCCCCCGTTCCCCGATCAGTGCAATTACGTTAATATCTGCATCTGAATGTTTCGCTATCATGGAGAGCAGCGTACTTTTGCCAACGCCGCTTCCAGCGAAAATACCAAGCCGCTGACCTTTTCCAATCGTAAAAAGTGAATCAATCACTTTTACACCTATCGGGAGAACCTGTTCAATTCTCGGCCTTGATAAAGGAGAAGGGGGGTTATTATCCGTCGAAATATTTGTTAATCCAAATATCGGATCTCCTTTTTCCAGCGGTCTGCCCAGCCCGTCCAGGACGGTGCCGATAAGTCCTGTTCCTACAGGAACCTTCCACGGGCTGCCGCTATTTTTCACTAGATTTCCTGGTGCAACGGACGTTACTCTATCGTATGGCATCAGAAGGAGACTTCCTTTCCGGAACCCCACAACTTCAGCTGGAATTTTCTGACCTGCAGAAGTAGAGATGAAGCAAACATCACCGATAGAAGCTACGGGGCCGGCGGACTCGATCATCAATCCGATTACCTGGCGAACTTTTCCGTATTCGACAAACGAAGAGCTGCGATCGACGATTTGCATCAGGCTGGCGATGTGGCTGCTCATGTGATGGCCGCTCTGCTTGCAAATAGTTTTTTCTTCAGTTCGTTCAACTGCACGTCTGCCCCTGCATCAATGCGGGAAGTCTCTGTTTCAATCGCGAGACCACCGGCATCCAGATCCGGATCCGGAAGTAATATAAGCTCCGCTGCAGGCCCGGCTGCTTCCTCCAGTTCATTTCGCTGAGAACAGATGAGCGCATAATCTGCTTGAGAAGCATAAACGGTAACAGTTTCTGTCCAGCTTCTGCTTTTTAACACTGCCTTTGTCATGTCAACATAAAAGCTACGTTCCTCCAGCTCACAGCCGATTATTTTCTCTGCAAGATGAAAAGCAAGTTTTAAGACATCCGTTTGCGATTCTTCCAGCTGATGCATTCGTTCCGTGAAAGCAAGTTCTACGATGGATGCAGCATCAGCGATCTGCTCTTTCCAATTCTGAGCTGCTTGCGCACTGCCTTCCTCAAATCCTGCATGGAAGCCTTCTCTCTCTGCCTCTTCATACATTTGCTGCGCCTTTTCCTTCATCTCGGATTCCAAATACGACAAACGCTCATTGACTTCGCGCTTTTGGCTGTTGAGCTCTTCCTGCTGTAAATAAATATCTTGCATCTGTTCCTGAACGATCTCTCTTTCGGCTTTTTCAGGAGCTTCCAGAGAAGCGGCAGCTTCTTCAGCTGCCGACATTTCA
This sequence comes from Alkalicoccus luteus, assembly GCF_052061695.1. NCBI lineage: Bacteria > Bacillati > Bacillota > Bacilli > Caryophanales > Bacillaceae > Alkalicoccus > Alkalicoccus luteus. The sequence goes on along the minus strand of NZ_JBPZEY010000002.1, from coordinate 141,017 downwards.
AAGGGGCGAATGATTTTAACAGAGGAGCTTGGAAGTCCGGATTTCCGAATAATGCTAGACAATGATATCATCTCCTCCGCCGCGGGCTATGACTATTTCACCAGATTCCTCCAGTCTCCTGATTGTACCTACAATTCGTGTCTGCGCTTCTTCCACATCACGCAGTCTGACGGGTCCCATAAATTCCATTTCTTCCTGGAATGTTTCGGACATTCGCTGCGACATGTTTGTAAAAACAATGTTCTTCACTTCCTCGCTAGCCACTTTCAGAGCAAGCTGTAAATCGTTGTTTTCCACGTCCCTGATAACGCGCTGAATCGAACGATTATCGAGAGTGACAATATCTTCAAATACAAACATACGCTTTTTAATTTCTTCTGCGAGCTCTGGATCCTGTATTTCCAACGCATCTAAAATAGTCCGTTCTGTGCTTCGGTCCACGCTGTTCAGCACTTCTACTACAGATTCAATTCCGCCTGCTTCCGTAAAGTCCTGTGTGACTGTCGAAGACAGCTTTTTCTCAAGAATGGATTCAACCTCATGAATAATCTCAGGTGATGTGCTGTCCATAATCGCAATTCGTTTAGCAACATCCGCCTGCAGCTCTTGCGGCAGCGCAGACAGAATTTGTCCAGACTGCTCACTGTCCAAGTATGAGAGTACCAGGGCGATTGTCTGAGGATGTTCATTTTGAATAAAGTTGAAAATTTGCATCGAATCCGTTTTTCTTGCAAAGTCAAACGGACGTACTTGCAAAGTAGACGTCAGCCTGCTGATTATAGCATCGGCTTCTTCACCGCCGAGCGCTTTTTCCAGCACATCCTTTGCATACCCGATACCGCCCTGCGAAATATATTCCTGTGCGACTGCCAGCTTATGGAACTGATCCAGAATCTCATCTTTTTGCTCCTGCTCCACTCGTCTCACACCGGCGATTTCCAGCGTTAATTTTTCAATCTCTTCTTCAGATAAATGTTTATACACCTGAGCTGAAACGTCCGGACCCATTGAGATGAGGAGGATGGCCGCTTTTTGACGGCCGGTCAATTCTTTTCGCTTTGCCATGATACGCTCCTCCTTTTAATCTTCCGACAGCCAGCTTCTGATCAGCTTCGAAAATTGATCCGGTTTCTCTCTGGCCAGTTTTTCCAGCTGTTTTCTTCGAGTCGTCGATTCATCTTCACGCTCTTCCAGAGGCGGAAGCTCATATTCCTCCTGAATAAAACCTGTTTCTTCCACATCATCTGTGTCTCTGCTTTTACGAACAAGAAGAAAAATAAGCAGTGCAACAATCAGAACAAGCAGTACCGAAACGATCATCCAAAGCGAAAGGCTTCCGCCCGGCTCTTCCATTTCGGGTGCTCCATGAAACGGCATTGCCGATACTAAAACTCGTTCTTCAATATCCTGTTCATCCCATTCAGCAGTCATTTCGCTGTCCACCGACGTGCGGATAATTTGACTGACGAGCGCCTGAATATCGTTCAATTGTGCCTGCGGCAGCGAGTTCATGTCTTCAGGGTCCGGTGGTTCCACCATAACCTGGATGCCAAGATCCCTTATTTTATAAGGACTTTCAACAATATCTCTCGAAATCCGGTTCACCTCGTTATTGATTCTTTCTTCTATCCGTTCAGAATCACCATAAGCGCCTCCCCCGGCAAAGCCGGGAAAGCCTGGCACATCGTCTTCATCTGTACCTGGTACCCCGCCGTCCTCTGGGTCGAGTCCTTCATAAATATCTGTGATTCGTTCAACACTGATAGCAATTCCTTCGTTCAGGTCTTCATCAACAGGCTCGACAAGCTCTTCCTGCCTGTTCTCCTGAGTGAAATCAATATCGGTAGAAACCGATACGACCGCTTTATTCGGCCCCATAATGGTCGCGAGCATCTGCTGCAGTTCCCGCTGTATGTCACGTTCGATATCCCGCTGTACGGCCCGATTCTGCTCATAAGCTGTACCTGTACTGCTCCCATCCTGCGAATCAAACTCCAAATGCCTGGACATTTGATCGGTAATAACGACATCTTCGACAGCCAAATTGGGCACACTCTGTGACACAAGGTGATAGAGGGAGCGAATTTGGGCTTCATCAAGTGAAGCACCCGGCTGCACATTGACCATCACGGAAGCTGTAGAAGCACCATCCTCTTCAGCCAGCCAAGGGCTTTCTTCTGGCATCGTTATCATGACCTGCGCCTGACTTATCCCGTCAATATTTCGAATCAAATCCTCTAGCGACGTTTGCAGAGCAGCACGTTCGAGCAGCTGAAATTCATTTTCTGTCGTTCCAAAACCCATATTCTCACTGAAGGTGCTGTAATCGATTCGTCCGGTTCGCGGTATTCCTTCTGCTGCAAGGGACACTTTCAGATCATCTACCATCCGGTCAGGCACTGATACAACTGTCCCGTCAGCTGAAACTTCGTTTGCAATTCCGCGGCCGTCAAGTGTTGCCTTTACTTCCCCTGCTTCCTGCATCGTCATGTTCGTGTAAAGCGGCACAAAGTGTGTTCGTGAGCCCGCCCATGAGATAGCAGCGGCTATTATAACGATCAGAATCAGAGTCCCGATCATTAAGCTTTTTTGATTTTTTGTTCGCGTTTGCCAGAACTCTTTGAATCGCGTTCCGGTCTGTGATAGCTGCTCTTTCATGCTTCCTCCCACTTCACCGACGCTCGTCAACTGGTGCAATTAATCTTTCCACGTTTAAACTCTTTAAAGTCCGGGAAACCAGACGATATACATAGTAAGTTAGTTAAACCTGCATTCGCATTATTTCCTGATATGCCTCGATCGCTTTATTACGAACTTCAACAGTTGTTTCCAGTGCAACAGACGCTTTTTGGCCTGCAATCATTACTTGATGAAGATCAACATCTTCACCGCGCGCCATCGCTGTTGTCATGTTTTCTGAGGCTGTACGGGTCTCATTAAGGCTGCCTACAGCATCATTCAGCCATGCAGAAAAAGAACTGCTTGCTTGAGCAGGCGTTGTTTCCAGTGCGTTTCGATAGCCAGGGTTCGCCATAATTGACGTTTGATTACCAATTGATTCAATAGCCATGCTTTCAATCCCCCTTTATTAGTTATCTTCCAATCTCCAGCGCACGCATCAACATGCTTTTATGCGCGTCAAATGCTGTAATATTCGCTTCGTACGATCTTGATGCCCCCATTAGATCAATCATTTCCTTTAACGGATCCACATTTGGCAGCTGTACATACCCGTCTTCATCAGCATCGGGATGATCCGGCTGATACATTTCTTTAAACGGTGTCGTGTCTTCGCCAATTGAGCTGATCGTGACTCCTGCAGGCTCACTGCCGCCCCCGGCACGCTGCATATGCGCCCTGAAGTCCTGATTTTGCTGGGACTGCATATGAACAAGCTTCCGTCTGTAGGGCTCCCACTCTCCGTCGACCATTCTTCCACGTGTCGAATCAGCGTTAGCCATATTGGCTGACGTGACGTCCATTCTTAAACGCTGAGCTGTTAACGCTGACGCACTGACATTCATCCCATTAAACATGGATCAGCTACCTCCCTTTCCCAATCGCCGTTCGAATCGAATTAAACTGACTGTTCATCCGCTCAATCAGGGAATGATAATAAATTTGATTTTCTGCCATGCTGCTCATTTCTTTGTCGATATCCACATTATTCCCATTATGGTTGTAAGTGGTGCCTCGGCTTTCCGATACATATGCTTGACCATTTGAATGTTCACTAAAGTGAACATGGTAGTCAGACGTTCTTCTTGCAGACAGTTTCGTCTGCTCTTCATCCAGCGCATGCTGAAATACCGTTTTTTGTGCTTTATATCCAGGTGTGTCCGCATTCGCGATATTAGAAGCTGTCGTTTTCTGACGAAGAACTGAAGCATTTAATGCATTTTCCATCAAAGTCATCCTGTCATTATGTAAGAGATTCATGCGTTAATATCCTCCTTTATGACCTTAATGCGAGATTAAACTACTCTAATAGTATTAAAATGTAAGCCTTTTGTCCAAGGTAATTATCAATTTGCAACAAGTAAATGCAAAAGTCCCTATTAAAATAAGACTAAAAGACAAGAAATATTTTGTCGAATTTTTTATTCTCTTTTCGAACAATAGCACATTACTTGCAAAACAGGTGTTAATTTTATGTGAATCTATGAAAACATGTAAAAAGAGAGACGATTGGACTAATGCATCTGCCATGTATAATTGATGACGAATAGCTCGCACACATACATTCTTGCGGGTCAGACTATGGATAAAGTCTGTTTGAGTGAATATCGTTAATTTGCCTGTATCTGCGGACACTCACTTTCCGGAGGGAACGTGATCAGCTTTCCCTCCTGCTGTCCGCCGGATCTTCGCCTCGTTCTATGAAGAGGTCCTTCTATGTCGGCAGCTGGCAGTCCGTTTCATGTGCCTGGTTATAAAGGCACGATCAGCTTCCAAACAGGTAGAACCTTCCCGATGACGTTTCAAATTGAACAGGGGTGTCCGTCGTGTCCGTGAAGTCTGAAGATGCCGTGCCGTTCAGATCTGCGAACGGCATCAACGCAAGAGCGGAGCCGGACTGGCTTTTGAAGGCTTCTCGTGAGAAGCCTGTGTCCGAGCGAAGCCGCGCCTGCTTCCCGCGACCTTCTCCCTGCAGAAAAGGGTCCTCTTGAGAAATAGCTGAAGGCCAGCTCACGGCAGGCTCGGTAAGCAGAGGGAAAATAAAATCATTTGAATAAATATATAAGCTGCTTGACTTTTCTAACAGACCGGCAGGCAGCTAACAAGGCACGCTTAATCTCCGCTACAGTCTAAACGGCTCTTCCTCCGATTAAAGTTACACAGGCACTGCTGTTTATTCTTTTGTTTCACAACCTGCCCTATGAAGTATAGTAGTTATGCACAAAAAAACAGAAATGCGCAAGTGCATTTCTGTTCTCAGTATGTCTATGCATTATTAATTTTTGTGCTTTTGCAGTTCTACGAGAAACTTATCGTTCAGTACTTTAATATAGGTACCTTTCATGCCAAGTGATCTGGATTCTATAACTCCAGCGCTTTCCAGCTTACGCAGGGCATTTACGATTACTGAACGAGTGATGCCTACGCGGTCCGCGATTTTTGAAGCCACGAGAAGGCCTTCATTTCCATCTAATTCCTGAAAAATGTGATCGACAGCCTCGAGCTCGCTGTAAGACAATGAGCTGATTGCCATCTGCACGACAGCTTTACTGCGTGCCTCCTGCTCTATTTCTTCCTGTTTTTCATGCAGAATTTCCATCCCAACAACAGTTGATGCGTACTCTGCAAGAAGCAGATCATCATTATCAAAAGATTCATCCAATCTCGCAAGAATCAGCGTACCAAGCCGCTGCCCGCCTCCCTGGATAGGAACAATTGTTGTGAGCCCGTTTTTAAACAGGTCTTTGTTCTCGACAGGAAAAGCTGTATAATCCGATTCAATATCTAAATTAGAAGATGTTTCTTCAATATTGAACAAGCCGCTAGTATAGCCTTCTGGAAACTGACGCTCCTCAAGCATCGATTTCATACGCTGGTTTTCAATTTCCTGCTTAATGGCATAGCCTAGCAGTTTACCGCGTCGGCTTACGATAAACACGTTTGCTTCAATCACATCGCGAAGTGTTACTGCCATATCTTTAAAATTTACAGCCTGACCGCCGCTTTTTTGCAGCAGGTCGTTTAGTTTTCTCGTTTTAGATAGTAAATCCATCTGTATCTGCCTCCAATAAATTATAAAATATAGTGACTGACATCTGTATTGCGCGCTACTGCGGAAAGCTTATCATCTACATAATCGGCTGTGATGCGTATTTCCTGCATCGTGATTTCTGGAGCTTCGAAGAGAAGATCCTCTAATAAACGCTCTAAAATCGTGTGCAGCCGGCGTGCTCCAATGTTTTCTGTATTGGCATTCACTTCGGCAGCAGCTTCTGCGATTTTGAGGACTGCTGCATCATCAAAGCTGAGCTGAATTCCTTCTACTTCAAGCATAGCGGTATACTGCTTCAGCAGAGCATGTTTTGGTTCCGTTAATATACGAACAAAGTCTTCCGTTCCAAGCGATGTCAGTTCCACTCTTATAGGAAGTCTACCCTGCAGCTCCGGAATTAAATCAGACGGTTTCGAGAAGTGGAATGCACCGGCACCAATAAAGAGCATATGATCCGTTTTAACAGGCCCGTATTTCGTCATGACTGTGGATCCCTCGATGACCGGAAGAATGTCACGCTGGACGCCCTCTCTGGAGACATCAGCTGACTGCTGCCCTTTTCCTGCTACTTTATCAATTTCGTCTATAAAAACGATCCCGAGCTGTTCTGCACGCATCACAGCTTCACGAGTGACTTCTTCCATGTTGATCATTTTTTGGGCTTCCTGTTCGCGCAAAACCGGTCTCGCTTCACGGACTGTCATCACGGCTTCTTTTTTTTGCTTTGGCATCATGCTGCTGAACATTTCCTGCATGTTCATTCCCATCTGATCCATTCCGCCTTGAAACATATCGGCTGGACCCCGGCTCTGCTCTTCCACAAAAACTGTCACTTCTTCGTCTTCAAGCTTTCCCTGCGCGAGCTGATCCTGAATTCGTCTGCGGATTTCTCGATAGGACTCGTCCTTTGCGGCAGGCTGTTCATCTTCTTCAGCATCGTCTTCCTCATTACCCTGAAAAAACATTTCAAGAGGATTCCGATAGGATGGCGCTTTCTTCTTTTTTTTGTGAGGATGCAGAAGTTCTACAAGCTTTCGCTCAGCAGCTTTATCTGCCTTGCTGCCGACTGACGCTGTTTTTTCTTCCTTCACGAGACGCACTGATGCTTCGACCAGATCACGTATCATCGATTCGACATCTCGGCCGACATAGCCAACTTCCGTAAATTTCGTCGCTTCTACTTTCATGAAAGGAGCATTCGCAAGCTTAGCCAAACGTCTGGCTATTTCGGTTTTCCCGACACCAGTCGGACCGATCATTAAAATGTTTTTCGGTGTTACTTCCTCGCGTACTTCCTGAGGGAGCTTGCTGCGGCGGTATCTATTGCGCAAAGCTACTGCGACCGATCGTTTTGCTGCCTTTTGACCAACAATAGTCTGATCGAGCTGTTCAACAATATCAGCAGGGGTTAGATCACGTTCCACTGGGTTACCTCCTTCAATGACTGCTCACTTCTTCAACAATGATATGGTCATTTGTATATACGCACAAGTCAGCTGCCGTTCGAAGCGCAGCTTCTGCTATTTCAGCGGCGGTCAGATGCGGAGCATGCATTTTCAGTGCTCTGCCTGCAGCAAGCGCGTAGTTACCGCCGGAACCGATAGCAGTGATTCCGTCATCAGGCTCAATCACTTCGCCCGTCCCGGCAATAAGATAAAGACTTTCTTTATCCATTACGATGAGCATTGCTTCCAACCTTCGCAGCACGCGATCACTGCGCCACTCTTTGGCAAGCTCAACTGCAGCCCGCTGCAGGTTACCGCCGAATTCTTCAAGCTTTGTTTCAAATTTTTCATATAAGGTAAATGCATCCGCTACAGAGCCTGCAAATCCAGCTGTCACCTTACCGCGGTAAAGCCTGCGGACTTTTTTTGCGGAATGCTTCATGACGACGGCATTGCCAAATGTCACCTGGCCATCCCCCGCCATCGCACAGCCGCCGTTATGCTTAACAGCAAATATAGTTGTCCCTTTGATTTTTTCCATGTGAACCCTCTTTTCTATGCTCTCGGATGGCTTTGATTGTAAACGGTTCGCAGCCTGTCCTTTGAAACGTGCGTATAAATTTGCGTCGCAGCCAGACCCTCATGCCCAAGCAGTTCCTGCACGGTCCGCAGATCTGCTCCTGCATTAAGCAAATGTGTGGCAAATGAATGCCTGATTACATGGGGACTGATTCTGCTGCTTACAGAAGCATCTTCTGACAGCTTGAGCAGCATTTTTTGAATCCCCCTGGCACTCAGCCTGCTCCCGCGGTAATTTAAGAAAATCGCTTCGCAAGTTGGGGAGAGCTCAGCTCTTCCCTGATTCAGATAGATTTCCAGTGCATCCTGGGCATAGCTCCCAACCGGAACATACCGCTCTTTGCCGCCTTTTCCGTGAACGAGGAGGGTACCAAGATCTCTATCGTAATCGGCAATATCCGCTTTTACACATTCCCCTACACGAATACCTGTCGCATACAGTAGTTCAAGCAGGGCAAAGTTGCGCATATCGAGAGCTGTGTGAGCCGGAAGCGCATGAAAAAGCGCCTTCAGTTCTTCCTCATAGAAAAAGACCGGCAGTTTCCGGCCTTGTTTAGGAGCTGACAGCAGCGCTGCCGGATTTTCAGCATTTACGTCTTCCCGGTGCAGGTAACGGTAAAAAGCCCTGAGTGAAGACAGCTTTCGCGATACCGTCCTTCTCGAGGTGCCGTGTGCATATAGCTCGGTTAAAAATCCTCTGAGTTCAGTCGTTCCTGCGTCCTCTATCGTTTTCTTATAGCGGCCATGTAAAAACGAACGGTACTCCTCCAAGTCACGCTGATACGCATGAACCGTATGAGGCGAAGACCGCTTTTCCATTTTTAAATAATCAATGAAGGAACTCATTTCAATATCCATAATATCCCTTCCAGTCCGGACTTTATCCACACAATTAGAGCTACTAAATAGTATCACACCTTAGTAGCTCTTTCAATTATGTTTACATTTTTTTCACAAAATTCTGAATGGAGTCCAGTGCTCGCTCAGCGTACTTTTCATAGCGCTCCTGCTTGCCTTTGATTCGTTTTTCAAAAGGAGGGACCAGTCCGAAGTTAACGTTTATCGGCTGAAAATTATCAGGATTAGCACTTGTAATATAATGAGCCATTGCTCCGATCATTGTCTCTTCAGGGAATGTTACCGGTTCCTGATCATGCAAGAGTCTTGCGGCATTGATGCCAGCTGTAAGGCCGGAAGCAGCAGATTCCACATAGCCTTCCACACCAGTCATCTGACCCGCAAAAAATAAGTCGCTGCGGTCTTTATATTGGTACGTGGTACGCAAAAGGTTAGGAGAATTAACAAACGTATTACGGTGCATGACCCCGTACCGCACGATGTCCGCGTTCTCCAGTCCAGGAATCATACGAATCACCTCTTTTTGAGGCCCCCATTTCATATGCGTTTGAAACCCGACGATGTTATAGAGAGTGCCGGACGCGTTATCCTGCCGCAGCTGGACGACTGCATATGGCCGTTTGCCGCTTTCAGGCAGCTCCAGTCCCACTGGTTTCATCGGCCCGTAAAGCAGTGTTTTACGTCCTCTGCCTGCCATAACTTCTACCGGCATACATCCTTCGAAGAACATTTTTTTCTCAAATTCTTTTAACGGTACCGTTTCCGCTGCTATGAGTGCATCATAAAACTGGTTAAATTCCTCTTCCGTCATAGGACAGTTTAAGTAAGCTGCTTCCCCTTTATCATATCGGGATTTCAGATATACTTTATCCCGGTCAATCGAGTCCACCTCAATAATTGGAGCTGCTGCGTCATAAAAATACAGATATTCTTCACCGGTCAGCTCTTTTAATTTAGCTGCGAGGCTTTCTGATGTAAGTGGACCAGTTGCTACAATTGTCGGCCCCTCCAGCAGATCTTCCACCTCTTCTGTGTGCACCGTAACATTTTTATGCTCTTTTACTAAGCTCGTCACTTTAGCCGCAAATTCATGGCGGTCTACCGCCAGTGCTCCGCCTGCAGGAACAGCGCATTCGTCTGCAGCTCGGATGATAACGGAATTCAGCTGACGCATTTCTTCCTTTAAAACTCCTACAGCGTTTGTCAAACTGTTTCCCCGCAGAGAGTTACTGCAAACAAGTTCAGCAAATTTATCCGTATGATGTGCCGCGGTCTGCCTGACAGGCCGCATCTCGAATAAATGAACGTGGATCCCTCTCTCAGCAAGCTGCCATGCCGCTTCGCTGCCGGCCAGACCTGCTCCCACTACATTAACTGATTGATTCATTGGTATTTACTCCTTTCCCGTTCGTCACAGCAGAAAGCCGCCTGAGAATGCCCAGACAGCTTCCGTGAGAACACGCGGCATTAGCCGCCTCGCTTCAGTTTCGTTCTTCTTCGTAATCGCACGATGAACAAGTGACGTGCGTGCCTTTTTTCGATTTCTTTTCCACGAGCATGCTTTCACACTTCGGACAAGGTCTTGCAATCGGTTTGTCCCAAGATATAAAGTCGCAGTCCGGATACTGATCACAGCCGTAAAAAATACGCCTTTTTTTACTTTTTCGCTCTACGACCTGTCCCTTTTCACATTTTGGACAGTCTACGCCGATTTCCTTCACAATCGCCTTTGTGTTACGGCATTCCGGAAAATTAGAGCACGCCATGAATTTTCCGTAGCGTCCCATTTTATAAACCATTTCATTTCCGCACTTCTCACAGTCTTCACCGGCAGGCTCATCTTTTATTTCAACTTCCTTCATTTCTTCTTCAGCGGTCTTCAACCGTTTTTCGAAACCTTGATAAAAGTCATCAATGATTCCTACCCAGGAGTTTTTGCCTTCTTCAACCGCATCCAGGTTTGATTCCATCGAAGCAGTGAATTCTACGTTCAAAATCTCCGGGAAGAACTCTTCAATTAATTCGAGTACGATCGTACCAAGCTCTGTCGGAACAAACCGTTTGTCTTCCAGAGCTACGTATCCTCTCCGCTGAATCGTATCAAGCGTCGGTGCATACGTTGACGGACGCCCGATTCCCAGCTCTTCAAGCGTGCGGACAAGCCTCGCTTCTGTGTATCTCGGCGGCGGCTGAGTGAAGTGCTGATTCGGTACTATTCCTTGCGCTTCGGTCGTTTCCCCTTCCTCAAGATCCGGAAGAAGCCTGTCTTTTTCTTCTTTTCCATCATCGTTTCCCTCAATATACACCTTCATAAAACCAGGAAACTTCATTTTTGAGCCGTTTGCCCGAAAGCGGATACCGTTGTTTTCCAGATCAACTGCCATCGTATCCATTACAGCAGGTGCCATCTGGCTGGCAACGAGCCTCTCCCAGATCAGCTTGTAAAGCCGGTATTGATCTCTCGACAAATACTGCTTCACTGCTTTTGGATCAAGATCGGCTGAAGTAGGCCGCACAGCTTCGTGGGCATCCTGGGAATTGGACGACTGCTTTTGTTCTCGTTCTTTTCCTAAATACTCGTTACCATAATGGGATTCGATATAGGCTTTCGTTTCAGCTTTTGCCGTATCCGAAATACGTGTGGAATCCGTTCGCATGTATGTGATTAGACCGGTTGTCCCGCTTTTTCCTATATCGATCCCTTCATAAAGCTGCTGAGCAAGCATCATCGTCTTTTTCGCACGAAAATTCAGCTTCCTTGCTGCTTCCTGCTGAAGAGAAGACGTCGTGAATGGCACAACTGGATTGCGCTTGCGCTCGCGCTTCGTCACTTTTTCCACCTTCAGCTTATTTCCATCCATCTGCTCCAGCACTTTATTTACTTCTGCTTCACTAGTAAGTTCTGTTTTTTCACCGTCCACATGAGTAAATTTAGCTTCAAATTGGCGGCCGTCTTTCTCCATTTCAGCCGTTATAGACCAATACTCTTCAGGCTCAAAAGCGATAATTTCATTTTCCCGGTCAATGATCATTTTAACCGCTACAGACTGAACCCTGCCGGCACTAAGTCCTTTCTTCACTTTTTTCCAAAGAAGCGGACTGATATTATAGCCGACCAGACGGTCCAGAACTCGTCTAGCCTGCTGAGCATCTACTAAATTCAAGTTGATTTCACGCGGATGCTTAAATGAGTCCTTAATGGCCTGCTTGGTTATCTCATTAAAGACCACACGGCATTTCGAATCTTTATCGATGTTTAAGCTGTCCGCTAAATGCCACGCTATTGCTTCGCCCTCTCTGTCGGGGTCGGCAGCAAGATAGATTTTCTTCGCTTTTTTAGCGGCTTGTTTTAATTCTTTTAAAATCGGACCTTTCCCGCGGATCGTAATATACTTAGGAGAGTAGTTATCTTCTACGTCTACACCCATTTGACTTTTAGGTAAATCGATGACGTGCCCCATCGATGCTTTAACGACATATTTTTTCCCTAAATATTTTCCAATTGTTTTCGCTTTAGCGGGAGATTCGACGATTACGAGGTAATCGGACATATACAGTTTTCCTCCCTTGTTACAACTTTGAAGAATCTCCCCTATTATTAAACACTCTATCTCAATTTGTCAAACAACTTTTCCGTCTGAGACAGGCTTCGAGCTCTTCTGACAAATGAATTGGCTTGCTGATAAGACCAGCCCCGTCCCGAATCAGCTCATTACACCCTTCCACTGCAGCTTCTCCAGGAGAACCCGGCACTGCCAGTACTTCTCTGCCTTGTTCAAGCGCTGTTTCCGCTGTAATAAGGGAGCCGCTTCTGCCAGCTGCACTGACGACAAGCACCGCATCGGCCAGCCCGCTGATAATCCGATTTCGTTCAGGAAACATCCATCGTTCAGGCTTTATATTTGGAGGATACTCACTGATGACGAGCTCATCCTGTTCCAACCGTTCTTTCAGCTGTCGGTTTTCAGCGGGGTAGCAGGTACGGTGGCCATGCCCCAAAACGGCAGCGGTACGGAACCCTTTTTTTAATGCGAGGCGGTGTGCGAGTCCGTCAATTCCACCTGCCAGTCCGCTTATGATTACTGTTTGAGCCGGTACACCATTGGGGATCAGCCGATTTAATGCTGCGACTGCATAGTGACCAGGTTTTCTGGAGCCTACTACAGCAAGCTGAAGACGGGTTTGTACTATTGAAATGTCTCCTCTGTAGTAAAGAACAGCAGGCGGGCAGCTAATCGTGCGGAGCTGAGCAGGATAATCATCATCTGCAAGTGTCAACGCCTGAATATCTGCTGCCGGATACTCAATCCCTCTTAGAAGTGTCTTACGGGCCTGCCACACGGTTTTTTGCACCGATAACGACCATTGAGAGCTTAATGGACCAGACGCCTTATGAAGGCACTTCAGCTCGCTGTCTGCCTCTAATACAGCATGCACCAATCTGCTGTTGCCGCGGGCTGCCTCATGAAGGGCGATAAGCTGTTTTCGTTTCATATATTCATCTCCTCTTATTAATATCAGAAACAGCTGTCTCTGCAAAAAAAAGACGTGGAAAGGGAAAAATCCCTTTCCACGCCTCAAAAAAATCGGATGCGGCTTAATTTACCGCGTGCGTGACACACTTATCATAAATGTTATTTTCTTTCAGAACTTCAATGAGTGTTTCACCCATTACAGCCGGTGTTTCCGCTACTTTCACACCAGCATTGTTTAATGTGCTGATCTTTTCATCCGCCGTTCCTTTTCCTCCGGAAATAATTGCGCCGGCATGTCCCATACGCTTTCCTGGAGGAGCTGTTTTCCCGCCGATAAACCCAACTACAGGCTTCGTCATGTTTTCTTTAATCCACTCGGCTGCCTCTTCTTCTGCCGTACCGCCGATTTCACCAATCATGATGACAGCGTAAGTGTCAGGATCTTCATTGAAGAGCTTCAGCACATCAATAAAGTTTGTTCCGTTTACCGGATCGCCTCCGATTCCTACTGCCGTCGACTGGCCGATTCCTTCTGTAGAAAGCTGATGTACAGCTTCATACGTTAAAGTACCGGATCGTGAAACGACTCCGACGTGGCCCTTTTTATGAATGTAGCCTGGCATAATACCGATTTTACATTCTTCCGGTGTGATAACCCCCGGGCAGTTTGGTCCAATCAGACGAGTATTTTTGTCTTCAAGGAACCGCTTTACTTTTATCATATCAACGACAGGAATACCTTCCGTAATCGTGATGACAAGCTCGATTCCTGCATCTGCAGCTTCCATAATCGCATCCGCAGCAAACGGAGGCGGAACGTAGATGACGGAAGCATTTGCCTTCGTCTCCGCGATCGCTTCTTCCACCGTATTGAATACTGGAACTCCTTCGATCTCTGTGCCGCCTTTACCCGGTGTAACACCGCCGACGATCTGAGTACCATACTCAATAGCCTGCTTTGTATGGAAGAGGCCGGTAGCACCGGTGATTCCCTGCACGATAACTTTGGTATTTTTATTCAGTAAAATACTCATGTATTAACCCGCCTTTCCAACTGCCTGGACGATCTTTTGTGCACCGTCTGCCATTGAGTCAGCAGATGTGATGTTGAGACCGGATTCGTCCAGAATTTTTTTGCCGAGTTCCACATTTGTTCCTTCAAGACGCACAACAAGCGGCAGCTCGAGACCCATCTGTTTCGTCGCTTCCACAATGCCTTCTGCAATAACGTCGCATTTCATAATTCCGCCGAAGATATTCACGTAAATACCCTTTACGCTTTTGTCTGAAAGAATGATTTTAAATGCTTCAGTTACTTTTTCAGCTGTTGCTCCGCCCCCAACGTCGAGGAAGTTAGCCGGGTCGCCGCTGTAATGTTTAATGATATCCATCGTCGCCATTGCGAGTCCGGCACCGTTAACCATACATCCGATATTTCCGTCCAGGGAAATATAGCTCAGGTCGTATTTGGACGCTTCAATCTCTTTTTCGTCCTCTTCATCCAGATCACGAAGCTCCAACACGTCTTTTTGACGATAGAGGGCGTTGGAATCGAAGTTCATTTTTGCATCAAGCGCCATGACATTGCCGTCCCCGGTTGTCACGAGCGGATTAATCTCTGCAATAGAGCAATCCTTTTCTTCAAATGCCTTATATAGTCCAAGCATGAACTTAACCGTCTTACCGACCAGCTCTTTCGGAATATTCATATTAAATGCAAGTCTGCGTGCCTGATAAGGCATGAGACCAGTAACCGGGTCAATTACTTCTTTAAAAATCTTCTCCGGCGTTTCAGCGGCTACTTCTTCAATTTCTGTTCCGCCTTCCTCAGATCCCATCATAACGATACGGGACGTGTCGCGGTCCACTACAAGCCCGACGTAGTACTCGTCCTTAATATCGCAGCCCTCTTCGATCAGAAGCCGTTTGACTTCTTTTCCTTCCGGTCCAGTCTGATGGGTAACGAGAACCTTGCCGAGAATCTCTTCAGCATATGTACGGACTTCGTCCAGGTTCTTAGCTACTTTTACACCACCGGCTTTACCTCTTCCTCCGGCGTGAATCTGCGCTTTGACAACGGTTACATCTGTTCCTAAAGATTTTGCTGCGTCAACGGCCTCCTGGCGCGTATAAGCAACTTTACCGTTAGGGACAGCCACACCATAGTCACGTAAAATTTCTTTACCTTGATACTCATGGATATTCATAGCCATCCTCCTCAATTGAGTCGTTGGTGCTTGAATTAATGTGAGCCTTTTCTGAATGAGAGGCTTTTCACACAATCATCATTTTACAATAGATTGCCTGGTTTATACACCGATAACGATAAAAAAACTCTAAATTTTTATGGACCGGGCTTTTTACCAGCGAGTCTGCGGACTTTTTCTTCCTGATCGAGCCTGTATATATATAGAAAAATCTCCGCAGCAGCATCATATAGTTCACCCGGTATCTCCTGATTTAATTCCAGCTGTGAGAGTACTTCTGCCATCGACGGATCCCGGTACAGCGGAACACCGCTCTCTTCTGCACGCTGAATGATCTCCTCCGCACGCAGCCCCGCCCCTTTTGCTTTAACTGAAGGGGCGGGGCTTTTTGCCGGATCATACGCGAGTGCAGCTGCTTTTTTTCTAACGTGGTGCTTCATATGCGTACGTCCACCTTTCCAGTATGGAGCACAGCTTTTGCGGATGGCGTCTTTATCTGTTGATCTGTTTCCTGCCTCCATGCGACACCTGAAAGGCTGTATTGTTTTTCCTGCATAGCAGCTGCCAGCTTCTTATACCAATGCTCTTTCAGATCAGCCGGCTCTGGATGACGGCTGTAAACGGCAATAGATACGATGCGGTTTTGAATTTGCACGTCGACGGTTATTTCACCAAAATGCTCCATCTGTAAATAAAACAGCATCCGGCAGTGGTTTTGATCAAGAGAGCCGTCATGTGTTCGTCTACCGGACCATTGAATGTGAAGGCCTGTTTGATCAATTGGAAATTGGATCGCACTCATCATGCTTGGCACCTGCAGCTGCTCCTGGGAAACAAGCTGTAATCCTGAAAGAATACGGGCCGCTGCCTCTGCGGTTCCTGCTGCTTGTGGAACAGCTGCTTGCAGCAGGCTAAGCTCCAGTCTGATTCTTCCTAACTCTATTGAACTTCCGGGCTGCACACCAGTTCCTGGCTCTTTTTTAGGGAATAACAGCGCATGCTCGAGCAGAAGACTTCTCGATAAAGAAGACTGAATGAGCGCTGCTGTCTGCATATCACTGCGGATCTGCGGAATTTCTGATCGGGCAGAGAAGAGCGGAAGCGTGCGCTCTGTCAGCTTAATCTGCACTGCTCCTGATGCATGTTCCACCCCTTTCATTTGAGCGGTCGCGTGCACGATCTCCCTGACTGCAGCCGGCCATGCAGCAGCATTTGGCTTGTCTTTTCCAAACAGCACATGTAACAGAAGCTCTCTGTTTCTTCCCTCCTGTACGAGCGATTCATTAACGAATCGCTCCACCATCGCAGGATGAGATACGAGGGTCCGGGAAGCAGCAGCACGCAAAAAGGGAAATTCGCCTTCTCTGCCGGGCGGAACAGCTTCTGCGGAGGTGCGAAGCATGGCACCAAGCTTGTCGGTGTCCGATAACGCAAGTGCTGATTGAATCGTATCCTGCCTCACAGCAGCGCCTCTCGCATGAAGGAGCGACAGTGCTTCTTCCAATTTCACCGGCGGAATGGTTTCTCGGGCTTTGATGTTCGTGACAGCTTCAATGTGACTGCCTGTCAAAGGAAATCCCTGCCTGTGAAGCATCCGTACTGTTTCGATATTAGGTTTAGATGCTGCCATGTTTAACTGTGGAAGCATTTTCTCCGGCTGCGCTTGTGTACCGCTCTCGCGGACGATTTTTAAAATGGGAATAGAATCAGAAGTCTCAACACGAAACCAATAGTGACGGTTTTTTTCTACCCCCGTTTTCAGTGCGGCAGTCATCATCGTACCGTTTACAAGCAGCTTAGCTGTATTCCCGGGGTAAATCGCGGTCACCCTGCCAGCAATAATACTGCCGGGCTCCAGGCGAAAAGCAGACGTCCATCCCGATTCTGCTGAGATTCGATTCTGCAGTATATGAAGCATATCCACGGCTACACCCCTCTGTTTATCTCGTTATGATAAGCGATTCCTGTTCCGTACCGGTGCAAAGCTCTGCCGATGATACGGCGTTGGTCCAAGCCGGTCGAGCGCCTGTAAATGTTCACTCGTGCCATACCCTGCATTGGCTTGAAATCCGTAACCCGGGTAAATCCGGTCCAGTTCGGCCATTTCTCTGTCCCGCGTTACTTTAGCAACAATAGAAGCAGCTGCAATCGAAACGGATTTCGTATCGCCTTTCGTTAGCCTTTTTTGACTGATAGAAACCGGCAGCTCCATCGCATCTATTAACAGGTAGTCAGGCTGAACCGGCAGTCGTTCCAGCGCACGAATCATCGCTATTTTAGACGCCTCGTAGATGTTGTATGTATCGATTTCTTTTGGCGTACAGCTGCCTACACCTACTGATGCACAAGCCAGAATGTCTTCAAAGAGCTGCTCTCTTTTTAGTTTCGGTATTTTCTTGGAATCATTTAGCCCTGGCAAATAAGCTTCATTCGGCAATATGACTGCTGCTGCTGTCACGCCTCCCGCTAGAGGACCTCTGCCAACTTCATCAATTCCTGCAATGGAACAATAGTCACGCAAATCACGCTCATAGCGAGTCATTTCCTGCCATAACTCCTGATACTGCTGCTCCTGCCTAAGCTTTCTGTCAAATTTTCTCAGCTCCGCCTGAACACCTTTGCGGCCGTCCTGCCTGAATGGAGCTGCAGCTTTTTCATCCGTTGACTGCTGCAGGATCTGTTTTATCGCTTTGATCGTCGCCATCAGGTACCCTCCCTCTCACCATGAAAAGGACGATACATTGATCGCCCCTTATGTTTACATAATAAAATTATGGTTAATATATAGGTTTTTCAAGCGTGACTGGGCCAAACAATCCTTGTCGAAAATCACGAAAGATAATTTCCGCTGTCCGGTCATAGTCAACGTGCCCGCCCGATATCAGACAGCCCCGTCGTCTGCCGATGTCGTCAAAAAGCTGAACTTTATCGTCTGGAATCTCCTCCAGGTTGTAGCGGCTTTTCAACAGCTGCGGATATTCAGCAGCCATAAACGTTAAAAAGAATAATACAGCATCCTGAAAGTCAAATATCTCTTCTTTCACCGCGCCAGTCAGCGCCAGTCTGTAGCCGACGGCTTCATCTTCGAACTTTGGCCAAAGAATTCCTGGTGTATCCAACAACTCAAGCGTACTTCCCATTTTAATCCACTGTTGTTTCTTCGTTACGCCTGGTTTATCGCCAATATTAGCGATTTTCTTTCCAGCCAGTTTATTAATAACGGTCGATTTACCCACATTCGGTATACCAACAATCAGCGAGCGAAGCGGACGAGGATTGATACCTTTACGCTCCCACCGCTCATATAGAGGCGCTGCGAGCTTTTGCACTTCGGCCGGTATTTGTTTCATTCCTTTGCCATGCTGGGCATCTATTGTCAATGGCTTTACTTTCTCTTTTTCAAAATAGGCTTCCCACTCTTTCGTAATTTGGGGATCAGCCAAGTCAGCTTTGTTTAACAGCATTAATCTCGGCTTATTTTCTGTTACTTCTTCAATCATCGGGTTTCGTGAAGACATCGGAATACGGGCGTCCACAATTTCCATCACGACATCGATCATTTTCAGTTTTTCCGTTACCTGGCGTTTCGCTTTCGCCATATGTCCCGGATACCATTGTATTTTCAAACGTGTCCTCTCCTTTGCATCACACTTAGTTTAATAAACCGGCATTTGTTGGAGGCCAGAAAATCAACTCTGCTTTTCCGGATATTTGGTTAACCGGTACTGGTCCTATATGGCGGCTGTCGTAGCTGTTCAGCCGATTATCTCCTAGCACGTATACGTGTTCATCCGGGACCGTTAACCGCTCTTCAGAAGGTACTGCAGGCTCTTCACCTGTCAAAAATGGTTCAGCTACCGGTATGCCGTTTACCATCAGCCTGCCATCGTCATACCACAGGGTGTCACCCGGAAGCCCTATTACGCGCTTCACATAGTGTCTCTCGTCGTTCGACGTAAACACGACAATATCAAACCGTTCCGGTTCGTCAAACACGTAGCCGATATGACTGATCAGCATTCTATTCTCGTGTCTCAGCGAGGGTTCCATCGAGTCACCATCTACAACAGCGGGGGAGAAGACAAACAGCCGTACTGATACTAAAATGAGTATGCTCAACATGACTGCTGAGAACCATCTCCACTGTTCTTCAGGATACATTGCGCTCTCCTCCCTCTGCTTTTCCGAATGTACTTATAGTGTACAGGACGCCGCAGCAGATTGCATCGTGTGGATGTCATCTCTTCTGTATTTCAACCGGCCGCTCGTCCTGAACAGAAAGCGATATCACAGATACGCTGGCCTTTACGCCTCCGTCTCACCTCACGTTGCACATCCAATAAAAAAACCGCCCCGGCAGACCGGGACGGCTTCCATTTCCACTTTAACGCATAGAACGCTCTGGAATACGAGCTGCTTTTCCGCGAAGAGAACGCAGATAGTAAAGCTTCGCACGACGTACCTTACCGTAGCGCTTCACTTCGAGCTTGTCGATACGTGGAGAGTGTACTGGGAAAGTACGCTCAACGCCAACATTGTAAGATACTTTACGAACGGTAAACGTAGAGCTGATTCCAGAACCGCGGCGCTTGATGACGACACCTTCGAATACCTGGATTCGCTCACGGGAACCCTCGACAACCTTTGCGTGAACACGCACAGTATCACCTGCACGAAATTCAGGGATGTCGGATTTCAGCTGTTCTTTCGTAATATCACGAATGAGTTGTTCCATTATTGTCCGCCTCCTTCCCTACAGATACTCTTGTCTGGTGCAACAGCGGAATATCTTGATCTGGCCTTTAAGCCACAAAAAACATCATATCACAGCAGATTCATGATGACAAGGCATTTTCCTTGATTCATTGATTTTCTTCCCACGAATGAATGAGTTTCCGTTCTGCCTCTGACAACGACGCTTTTTCCAAAAGATCCGGACGGCGCTCCCATGTTCGTCGCAGCGATTGCTCTCTTCTCCACGCTTCGATCTTGGCATGATGGCCGGACAGGAGCACATCGGGAACCTTCATGCCATTAAAATCAGCTGGACGGGTATAGTGCGGGTATTCAAGCAGACCGGTGCTGAAGGAATCCGTCACGGCAGACGTATCATTGCCAAGCGCTCCCGGAAGCAATCTGGTTACACTGTCTGCAAGCGCCATAGCACCGATTTCACCTCCGGTCAGGACATAATCCCCGATCGAAATCTCATCTGTTACAAGCTCCTGTCTGATCCGTTCATCGTACCCTTCATAGTGGCCGCACAGCAGGACCAGCTCTTCTTCCTTAGCGAGCTCTTCAGCTTTCGCCTGCGTAAACCGCTCACCTTGGGGACAAAGCAGAATCACTCTGGCTTTGGATCGGTCTGTGGTATGTTCAACAGCATCAAAAAGGGGCTGTGGAGTAAGAACCATACCGCCTCCTCCTCCATACGGATAGTCGTCTACACGTTGATGCTTATCCTTGCTGAACGTCCGGAAATCAACCACGTTATAGGAAACGATTCCTTTTTCCTGAGCATTTTTCAAAATGGAGTGCTGAAACAATCCCTCGAACATTTCCGGAAACAATGTTAAGATGGATATTTTCATGCTATTCCAGCCCTTCAGGGATCCGGACGGTAATGACGCCCTCACGCTGATTGACACGTAAGACGACATCCTCTATATAAGGCAGCAGAAGCTCTCCTTTATCGGTATCAAGAACCCATACATCATTTGCACCGGGCTGAAGGATTTCTTTAACTGTGCCAACGGAATGGCCTGCTTCATCAACCGCCTCCATGCCGATGATCTCATGATAGTAAAATTCACCATCATCCAGTTCATCTTCTTCAAGCGCTGTTTTCTCAATCTTGAGCAGGCTTTCTTTTAACGCCTCTGCTTCTGTAACTCCGCTGATTTCCTCGAAGGTAAGCAGATCAAAATTTTTATGCTGTCTCCAGCTGGTAACGGTGAGAGAAACCGGAGCGCCAGACGAACCGAATGCAGTTAAGACTGCACCGGTCCGGTAACGCCGCTCCGGAAAATCAGTGCGGGAGATAACCCGCACTTCGCCGCGGATACCGTGAGTATTCACGATTTTCCCGACGTTAAGCCAATCAGTCATCTTCCATGCCTCCGTGGCGGAGTTCATGAACAACACCGTCTTTAACGACGATTTCTGTGCCTTTCATGATTTCATCCCAGTTGTCACCCTCTGCAACTTCCTCAATCATCTGGATCGTGCCTTCCCGAAGCTCCGCTCCAATTTCCAGTTCTTCAAGCTGACCGAGCTTCAGCTCAATCTGACGGATTCGTTCCTTACGCTTAGCAACTTCTTTATTAAAGCTTTCCTGAAGCGACTTTTGATACTTTGGATCGTTGTTTTCCTTCATTTTCTTATGTAGAACAAATTCCAGCTGCTTTAATTCATTGTTCAGCTTGTACTGTCGGGACAGAAACTGTTCCTGCAGCTTTGTTCTGCTGTCCTCTGTTAAAATCTGCTTTACTACCACTTTTTTGATGATCTCCAAATGGAGCACCTCCTCATAGTCATTCCCAATTAAGTATACATGGTTTTAAGAGTGAAAAAAAGAGCAGATGCCGAAGCACCCGCTCATTAACCGATATCCAGCTGAACACGCTTTTTGCTTCCGGCTCCGGCTGCAAATACAACCGAACGGACAGCTTTGGCAATTCTGCCGTGTCTGCCGATCACTTTTCCCATATCGTCCGCGTGAACCTCCAGGCGGATAAAAAGGGAATGACCTTTATCTTCTTCGGTTACACGGACGTCATCAGGGTGATCAACCAGCGCTTTTGCGATTGTTTCAACCAGTTCTTTCAACAGTCATCCACCGCCTGTTTTTTTATTTGTTGTTTTTTGCTTCGTGAAGACGCTGCATCAGGCCTTTGCTGGAGAAAAGGTTGCGAACAGTGTCGGATGGCTTAGCGCCGTCCATCATCCATTTTACAGCCTTTTCTTCATCCACGCTGAACTCCACAGGGTTCTTAAGCGGATTATATACGCCGATTTCTTCAATAAAACGTCCATCACGTGGTGCGCGGGAATCCGCAACAACTACGCGGTAGAACGGAGATTTTTTTGCTCCCATTCGTTTCAGACGAATTTTAACTGCCATGTGTTTCACCTCCAAAAATGTCTTACACGATTAATTATATTAGCATATTCAGGCCCGGGTGGCAACCCTAGTAAAGGAAAAAATCTTTACAGTACTTTCATTCCCGCAAAATCAGGGCTCAGCCTGTTTTGTCCGACTATAAAATCGAGCTATTCCACGATTATTCGGCAGCCCGAATGAAAAGACGGCACCTACATAAACGGCATTTTAAATCCGCCTTTTTTCTTCCCTTTAGACATGCCTGTCATCTGTTTCATCATCTTCTTCATTTCATCAAACTGCTTGATCAGACGATTGACTTCCTGGATGTTGCGGCCGCTGCCTTTTGCAATACGACGTTTGCGGCTTCCATTCAGCACAGCCGGATTATCACGCTCTTCTTTCGTCATACTTTTGACAATCGCTTCAATATGCGCTATCTGCTTATCATCTACCTGAAGGTTTTTCATTCCCTTCATTTTTCCTGCTCCGGGCATCATTTGCAATAGCTCATCGATCGGCCCCATGTCTTTTACCTGGGCTAACTGATCGAGAAAGTCATCAAAAGTTAAATCATTTGACCGCATTTTGCGTTCAAGCTCTTTTGCTTTTTCTTCATCCACATTTGTCTGTGCTTTTTCAATAAGACTGAGCATATCGCCCATACCGAGAATACGAGATGCCATCCGTTCAGGGTGGAATGGTTCAAGCGCATCCGATTTTTCACCCATACCAGCAAATTTAATCGGCTTGCCTGTTACGGCTTTTACTGATATAGCCGCCCCGCCTCGTGTATCCCCGTCCAGTTTCGTCATAACGATACCGGTAATTCCGAGGCGCTCGTTAAAGCTTTCTGCAACGTTCACCGCGTCCTGTCCAGTCATGGAGTCAACGACTAGCAGCACTTCATCCGGCTTGACGGCAGCTTTAATTTGATCAAGCTCTCCCATTAAATCTTCGTCTACGTGCAGACGTCCTGCTGTATCAATCAGCACATAATCGTGATGGTCTTCTTTCGCCTGCTCCACGGCCTTTTCAGCAATCTCAACCGGACTGACCTGATCGCCCATTGAAAAAACAGGCATATCGAGCTGCTTCCCTAGTGTTTCCAACTGCTTAATAGCGGCCGGCCGGTAGATATCGGCCGCTGCCATCAGCGGCTTGCGATTATGCTTTTTCCGCAGGTGAAGCGCGAGCTTTCCGGTTGTCGTCGTTTTACCCGCCCCTTGAAGACCGACCATCATCACGACTGTCGGCGGCTTTTGGGACGTATTCAATTTGCTCTGCTCTCCGCCCATAAGCGCTGTCAGCTCTTCATTTACTACTTTTATGACCTGCTGACCCGGCGTCAAACTGTCCATTACTTCCTGACCGACAGCACGTTCCTTGACGTCTTTAATAAATTGCTTTACTACTTTAAAGTTAACGTCCGCCTCCAGAAGAGCAAGCCGGACTTCCCGCATCATATCTTTAACGTCCTGCTCCGACACTTTTCCTTTGCCTTTAATCTTCTTCATGGAGCCCTGCAGACGTTCGGCTAATCCTTCAAATGCCATTTCAGCGCCTCCTACTCAATTTTTTCAAGGCCTGCGAGCAGCTGCTTCAATTTCGTATCGCTGCTGTCCTCGAGCAGATCCCTCAGCTCGTTCAGCTTCGAGCGCCGTTCTTCATATTTTTCAAGAAGCTGCAGCTTCTCTTCATATTCTTCCAGCAGCAGTTCTGTCCGGCGGATATTATCGTAGACTGCCTGTCTGCTGATGGAAAAATGTTCTGCAATTTCACCAAGAGACCAGTCATCCAGATAGTACATGGACATATACTGATTCTGTTTTTCAGTTAACAGTGCATGATAGAAATCATATAGATAATTCATGCGGATCGTTTTATCAATCATGTCTGCACCACCTTGTTAAGGACTGAACCTTTACACATTAATGCTACTTGACACTTCTTTCGCTGTCAATCAGGAACTCTCCTGCTCTTCACGTTCAATGACATCTGCGAACAAACCGTGAACATATTGATCCGGATCAAACTCGTGCAAATCTTCTACCTTTTCGCCCAGTCCAACGAATTTAACCGGAATATCCAGCTCGTTCCGTATGGCGAGGACGATTCCGCCTTTCGCTGTTCCATCAAGCTTCGTCAAAACAATTCCAGAAACATCCGTCGCCTCTCCGAACATCTTCGCCTGCGTCATCGCATTTTGCCCGGTCGTAGCGTCCAGAACGAGGAGAACCTCATGAGGAGCATCCGGAATTTCCCTCGTCAACACACGCTTTACTTTCTCCAGCTCTTTCATGAGATTCACTTTATTTTGCAGGCGGCCCGCTGTATCACACAAAAGAACATCTGCCTTTCTGGATTTAGCAGACTGGATCGCATCATACATGACAGCTGCCGGATCAGAGCCTGCCTGCTGCTTCACAACCTCGACACCTGCACGCTCTCCCCAAACTTCCAGCTGTTCAATCGCACCTGCTCGAAAGGTATCACCGGCTGCAAGCATGACACGGCGGCCTTCGTCTTTAAATTTTTGAGCCATTTTCCCAATCGTAGTTGTTTTCCCAACGCCGTTTACGCCGACGAATAAGATGACGGTAAGGCTGTCGTTCTGCATGTTCAGCTTTGTTTCCTGATCATCACGGACGAGCAGCTCCGAAAGCTTTTCGGAAATCAGCGGCTGCAGATCAATTGATTTTTTTATGTTTTGTCTCAATGCCTCATCCCGCAGTTCGTCTACAAGCTCCATGACGGTGTTCACGCCGACATCAGAAGCGATCAGAATATCCTCGAGCTCTTCGAAGAATTCTTCATCCACGGTTCTGTAATCCATCATAAGCTCATTCATTGCGCCTACGAACGATTCACGCGTTTTCGTCAGCCCGTCCCGGAACTTATCCGTTACTTGTTCCGTCTGGTTTGACAATTTATCCTTTAACTTCTTAAAAAAACTCATTTATTTTCCTCCTTCAATGCTCCCGCCTCGACAAGCTCTTTGCTTTCCTCCAAGCGGACCGACACGATATCAGAGACGCCGGACTCTTGCATGGTGATGCCGTAGAGAGCGTCCGCTTCCTCCATCGTGCCCTTCCGGTGCGTCACCACGATAAACTGCGTATCACGACTGAATTCTTTCAAGTAAGAAGCAAATCGGTGCACATTAGCTTCATCAAGGGCTGCTTCTACTTCATCCAGGACGCAGAACGGCACTGGTCTGGCGCGAAGAATGGCAAACAGCAGCGCGATAGCTGTAAGTGCACGCTCTCCTCCCGAAAGAAGCGCAAGATGCTGCAGCTTTTTACCTGGGGGCTGAGCCGTAATATCTACGCCTGTATGGAGCAGGTCATCCCCGTTTGTGAGCTCCAAAGATGCACTGCCGCCGCCGAATAACGACCGGAATACATCTTTAAAATGGGTTTGAATTTCTGTGAAAGCATCCATAAACCTCGTTGTCATTTCGGTGTCCATTTCCTTAATTATCGCTTCCAGAGAAGCTTTTGCTTCTTCCAAATCCATCTGCTGACCGCTAAGGAATTCAAAGCGTTCTTTCACTTCCCCATATTCATCAATAGCTCCGATGTTTACAGGGCCAAGCTCTTCCATGCTCATTTTTAGCAGCTTCACCTTACGGACAGCATCTTCAATCGGCTCCTGCAGAGGGAATTCGGCCTCCGCTGCCTCAAACGTCAGCTCATACTCCTGCTGAAGTTTTTCCAGCCTTGTATCCAGCTCGACATCCAGGCGCCCTTTCTCTAATTCTACAGAATGTTTTTGCTCGCTGCAGTATGTGAGCTGGTTTCGTGCTCTCGAACAAGCTTCATCCAGCTCCTCAACTTCGTCAGCAAGCTGCTTTCTCGTTTCTTTAAGATTTGCCAGCTCGCGCTGCAGACGCTTCCGCTCGGCTCTGCTTTCTTTCAGATTCTCCTCTATACTGGACGAATCAAGTGCCGATTCACTGAGTTCTGCTTCAAGCAGGCTGTTCGCTTCATCTTTTTCTATAATTTCTCTCGTCAGCTTCTGAACTGCTGCCTGAATTCGCTCATTATTCTCCCGAGCACTGCGAACCTGCTCCTGGACGGCAGCTTTCACTGCTTTTAATTCGGAGATACGTTCACGCAGCTCCTCTTCGCGGGTCCGATCCTCTTCACGGGCTTCGGTCAATTCAGAGATTTGCTTATCTGCTTGTGCAAGCTTCCGCTCTGCTTCATTCAATAAAGACTGCTTTTCCTGTTTTTTCGCAGTAGCAGCGGCAAACTCACGCTTCATTTCCTCCAGCTCGAAGCGGAGCTGCTCTGTACGTTCTTCTTCGTGCTGCTTTTTCAAAGTCAATTCTTCATAGGCGCTGCGTGCCGCAGCTTCTGCTTCTGTAACTGCTTCTGCTTTTTTCCGAGTTTCCGCCAATTGGTCGTTCAGCCTGCTCCCTGCACGTTTCGTCTCAGCGAGCTGTGTTTCGGCTTTATCTGTCTGCTGCTGCAGCTTATCCTTCTGAGCCTGCAGCTTATCGATCTCCTGTCTGCGCCCTAATAGAGAAGCCTGCTTGGTCTGACGGCTTCCACCTGTCATTGAGCCACCTGCATTAACGATGTCGCCTTCCAGCGTGACGACTCGATAGCGGTGCTGAACAGCCGCTGCCGCAAGCTTTGCCTGGTCCAGCGTCTCCGTCAGGATCACATTTCCAAGAAGATGCTCTACGACACGTTCGTGCGCCTTATCGGAAGTTACCGCTTCTGCAGCCGTTCCGAGGCAGCCTTCTACTTGATTTAGTTTCTTGCGGTCTGCTGCACCAATTGTTCGCGGCTTTATCGTCGTGAGCGGAAGAAATGTGGCGCGGCCGAGCTTATGCTTTCTCAAATAGCCAATCGCTTTCTGAGCCGCAGACTCATCGTTCGTCACGACATGCTGCTGAGCTGCGCCAAGTGCTGTTTCCAGTGCTGTAGTATGTGATTCCGGAACGTGAATGAGCTCGGCCACGGCCCCCGCAATACCTGGAAAACGATGATCCTTGTCCTTCAGTAATTCTTTAACACCGTGAAAGAACCCGCTGTATTCCTGCTGCATCGTTTTCATGGATTCCAATTTAGCATCCAGCTGATGCAGCCGATGGAGTGCTTCATAATAAAAGGTCTCTTTTTTTTCATACGACTTGCGAAGTTCATCGTACTGCAAATTCGTTTCTTTCCAGGATTTCTGAAGGTCTTTCTTTTGCTGAACCTGCTGATTCCAATTATTTTCTGCTGTCTGAAATGCGTCAATCAGTTCATCGAGCTCCGCCTGCCGCTTCTCATAAGCCTCCGTTTTTGATGCTGCTACACGTTCTGACCGCTCCAGCTGGTCCTGTATAAATTTGAGATCGTTGGCGGCACTTGTCTTATGATTTAACAACTCAAAATACTCGCTTTTCCAATCTTCCAACACGGATTCTTTATCTCCGGTTGCCGCTGACAAACGCGTTAATAAACGCTGCAGCTCTTCGTCTGCCTCCTCTGCTTTTATAACCGCTTCTTCCAAAACAGACTGCGCACGGCTTCGTTCAGATTCGAGCGCTTCCCGCTCTGCCTGAAGCTGTTCCAGCTCTTTACGGTATTGCGTTCTATTTTCCGAATAGTGCTTTTTTCGTTCGTTCCACAGCTCACGAAGACCTTCCTGCTTTTCTGCTTCTTCACTTGCAAGCAGCAGCTGGTTCTGCACGTCGTCCAGCTTTGTTTCTGCATTTTCAAGCAGCTTGCGGCGCCGTTCTTTTTCCTTTTGCTGCCCTTTCAGCGCACTGGCAGCACGTTGATGCTGCGACTCAAGCTCCTGCAGCTTTTCACCGGCCATTGACCATTTCTCGTGCCGCTCTTTTATCTCTTCAACAAGCACGCCTGTCTCCACTTGGCGAAGATCATCCTTAAGCCCCAGAAATTCCTCTGCCACGGAAGCCTGTTCTTTTAATGGTTCCAGTCTGGATTCAATTTCATACAGAATGTCTCTGACTCTGCTAAGATTGTCCTCCGTATCATGAAGCTTTTTAGCAGCCTGCTGTTTACGCTGTTTATATTTACGAACGCCGGCAGCTTCTTCGAATATCGCGCGGCGGTCTTCCGATTTTGAGCTTAAGATTTCTTCCACCCGTCCCTGGCCGATAATAGAAAATGATTCTCTGCCGATACCGGAATCCATAAAAAGCTCAATAATATCCTTCAATCGGCACGGCTGGCCGTTCATTAAGTATTCACTGTCTCCAGAGCGAAAAACTCTTCTAGTGACGGCAACTTCGGTATAATCAACGGACAGCTGCTTTTTCTCATTATTTAATACGAGCGTGACTTCCGCCATGTTCTGGGCGGCTCTTCCCTCGCTGCCTGAAAAAATGATGTCTTCCATTTTGGCACCGCGCAGATTACGGGCGGATTGTTCACCCAGCACCCACCTGACACTGTCTGATATATTGCTTTTCCCGCTGCCGTTAGGTCCGACAACTGCGGTCACGCCGTTTTCGAACTCTACTGATACAGCCTTCGCAAACGATTTAAAGCCCGACAGTTCAAGCCGCTTCAGGAACATGCCACTCACCTCTGTTTCTAGTAAAATAATCGTTCTAACCAGCCTATTTTATCACAGTTCGGCTGTATTATTAACAACCCCTTTAAAAACGAGTGTATCCATCGTGCGGGCATGTTATCATAAACAGTATATGAATTGGAAAGGATGATAATAGTGGAAGAAAAAGAAGCGCGAAAACAAGAAATTGAGAAAATGATCGATGATATAAAAACGAAGCTGCAAATTGTTAATGCTGGTGCGATGAAGTCGGAATTTTACGCAGCTGACCAGTATGAAGAAATTAAAGAGATTCATCAAATGGTGATGGCGAAGCCGTCTTTCAGCGTGAACGAAATGGATGCCATCGTTAGTGAACTTGGTGCAATGAGGAACAAAGCATAGCAGGAGGTGACTGGAATGGAAACGGGAGAGCTGGTAACGTGCACGTATAAAACAGGCCGGTATATCGGCAAGCTGATCGATCCTACTCCGGCTAAATCAACGTCTGTTGTTCAGATCCTCGCTGTTCTGCGCCATCCAGTGCAAGGTGATCTTCATCAGCCGGGTCAAACCGACGTTGCTTTGTTTCAGGAACGAAAGGCGCTTGCATTTAATGAAAAAGCAAACATTCCGGACACCCACCTCAAGCCTTACAGCGGCGATGTACCAGACTATAACGAATCCCTTATTCGTGCCGTTGAACTGTTTGAGGAAGGGCTCGTAAACGAGCACAGTCCATTTGCAGATGCCTCGCTGCAAGCACTGCGGAGCCTGCAGCGGGACTACCGCTTAAAACCATAGTTTCATACCTGTACAGAAAAAGAGCTTCGCGGATAAGCCCGCGAAGCTCTTTTCAGAGTGTTGATAACGTCATTTCAGGTGAATCACGTTGCATCTGCCTGTATCTGCGGAGACTCGCTTACCGGTAGCAACGGTCTCGGCTTTCCCATCTTCCGTTGGAAGCGCTGGATCTTCGCCACGTTCTGAGCCGAAGTCCTTCGATGCCGGCAGCTGGCAGTGCGTTTCACGTGCCTGGTTATGCCTGCGCGATTGGCTTTCATACGGATAGAACCTTCCCGATGTGTCCAGCGTGCCCGTGGAAGCCGCACCATCCTCCCATGCCTCTTTTCCCTTCATACTGGGTCACCCTGAGAAATAGCTGAAGGCCAGGCCACGGCAGGCTACTTTAAGTAGAGAGAAAATCAAACGATTAAACATGTAAATTGAAAGACTTTTTAACCCTGTTTTTCATCTTCATTTAATTTTTCAAGCGCTTTTTGCGCCGCCATTTGCTCTGCCTCTTTTTTTGAACGTCCGCTTCCTCGTCCGAGCGGATCTTCATCCAATAAAACCTCTGAAACGAACTCGCGCGAGTGGGCCGGACCTTTTTCTTGCACGATGCGATATACGACCTGCCCCTGATTCTCTCGCTGAATCAGTTCCTGCAGCTGACTTTTAAAATCCATCATGTGTGAAAATTCGCCGTCATGAATTTTTGGATACACATAATCCTCCAAAAAGGCATAGACAGCATCCATTCCGGAATCTAGGTAGAGCGCTCCGATGAACGCTTCAAAGACATCCGCAAGCAAAGCTGGCCGCTCTCTTCCACCGGTCATTTCCTCTCCCTTGCCGAGAAGCACGTAATCGCCGAACTTCAATTCTTCCGCATTTTTCGCAAGGGATGGCTCGCATACGATGGCAGCTCTGAGTTTGGTCATCTCGCCTTCGCTCATGTGTTCGAAGAGCTTGAACAAATATTGGGAGATGGCCAATTCCAAAACAGCATCGCCGAGGAACTCAAGCCGCTCATTGTCATCATGAGGACGAATCCGATGCTCGTTAACATAGGACGAATGAGTGAATGCCTGAATAAACAAATCTTCTTTCTGATAGGTTGCACCTATATCATCCAAAAACTGTTTGTATTTGGCTTTTTGTGCTTTTGTCATTTGCAATTTTTTACCGTGACGCTTCATGCCGCGCCTGTAAATCTTTCTTGATTGCTGCATGAGAAAACCTCCACCAGTCTCAATTGTCGGTACAGAGATGCTGAAGAGATGACCCGGACGGCCGGACCGGCCGCCCGGCATATCTTATTTGTGACTCTCTATGTAGTCTACAACATCTCCAACTGTCTCAATCTTCTCTGCATCTTCATCAGAGATTTCGAGATCAAATTCATCTTCT
This sequence comes from Alkalicoccus luteus, assembly GCF_052061695.1. Classification (NCBI taxonomy): domain Bacteria; kingdom Bacillati; phylum Bacillota; class Bacilli; order Caryophanales; family Bacillaceae; genus Alkalicoccus; species Alkalicoccus luteus. Next base: position 109,905 of record NZ_JBPZEY010000002.1, on the reverse strand, counting down.
AGTTCCATAACCAGTTCAACTACATCTAGAGAATCTGCACCGAGATCATCCTTGAACGTAGCTTCCCGCTTTACTTCGGATTCATCTACTCCAAGTCGCTCAGAGACGATTTTTGCAATGCGTTCCTGCTTTGTTGCCATGTGTTTCACCTCCTTCCGCTATTATAGGATAAAGCAGTCTCAAATACTAGCAGTTTTCAAGCTCAAGGCATGTACATTCCGCCGTCAACGTGCAGCGTCTGTCCTGTCATATACGCAGAACTGTCTGAAGTTAAAAAACGAACCACTTTTGCAATATCAGCGCCAGCCCCAAGTCTTCCAAGCGGAATTTGCTCTTGAAGAGCTTCTTTTTGTTCATCAGTAAGTTCATCTGTCATTTCAGTTGAAATAAAACCAGGTGCAACAGCGTTGACCAGGATATTCCGATTAGCAAGCTCTCTCGCCATTGATTTAGTGAACCCAATGACCCCGGCTTTCGATGCAGCATAATTGGCCTGCCCCGCATTCCCTAGTGCTCCGACAACGGAGGAGATATTAATAATTCTTCCACTCCGCTGCTTCATCATAGGGCGTGTTACAGCTTTTGAACAATTGAATACACCTTTTAAATTCGTTGAGATGACTTCATCAAATTCAGATTCTTTCATTCGCATTAACAGATTGTCCCGGGTAATGCCTGCATTATTAACGAGTACATCCACCGACCCGAAGGAGTCTATAACTGTTTTTACCATCTCTTGGGCAGAATCACTGTTCCCGACATCCGCCTGAATGATTAGTGCTTCGACCCCTTTTGCACGGCATTCTTCAGCCGTCTGTTCTGCTTTTTCTTGATTACCTGAATAATTGACGGCTACGTTCATACCTGCTTCAGCCAGCTCCAGACAAACGGCACGGCCGATGCCTCTGGAACCTCCTGTTACGAGTGCGTTCATGACTGATCCTCTCCTCCCAGCTGTGAAACAGCTTTCTCAAGCGTTTCCTTATCGTACACCGGTATCGCCGCAGCCCGGCGATCCATCTTTTTCACAAGTCCGCACAGCACTTTGCCTGGACCAGCTTCAATAAAAGTTGTTACCCCTTCGTTCAGTAAATACTTTATCGTATCCTCCCACTTTACCGGCGAATAAATCTGCTGCTCGAGAAGCTGACCTGCTGCTTCACGTGAGACAGGCTCTGCCGTTACGTTCGCAATCACAGTTATATCCGCTTCTCCAAGATGGAGATGAGCAAGCACTTTTTTCATTTCTTCTGCTGCCGGCTTCATCAGGCTGGAATGAAACGGTCCGCTGACAGGAAGTTCAATCGCCCGCCTTGCTCCTGCCGCTTTCGCTAGTTCAACCGCGCGCGCGACACCTTCCGCCCGGCCTGAAATAACGATTTGACCAGGAGAATTAAAATTTGCCGCCTCTACGACACCAGCTTCTTCAGAGGCCTGCTCCAGTACAGCAGAGAGCGGTTCCCGCTCCAGACCGAGAATCGCAGCCATCGCCCCTTCTCCTGACGGCACAGCTGCTTCCATCAGCTGTCCTCGTCGGCGTACGGCCTGAATCCCTTCAGAAAAGGAAAGCATGCCGGATGCCGTTAAAGCAGTATATTCGCCGAGACTGTGCCCTGCAGCATAATCCGCCTGAACGCCGCGGTTTTTCAGAACTTCCCACACTGCCGTACCTACAGCATAAAGGGCAGGCTGCGTATTTTCTGTCTGCTTTAAGAACGCTTCCGATCCGGTAAAGATGGAATCGGAAAATGCTTCATTCAGCGATTCATCTGCAAGTCGAAAAACTGCCTCCGCTTCTGTATAGGTGTCAAACAGCTCTTTTCCCATTCCAGTCTGCTGTGACCCTTGACCTGGAAACAATACTGCTGTTTTAGTCATGGTATTCCTCCTTTGCTGAAATGTCGGTCATGACGTCTTTAATCCGATTCGTCACCTTTTCATCATGCATTTGTTTCGCTTGTTTCACAGCGCTGAAAAACGCTCGGGCGTCTGAAGAGCCGTGCGCTTTAACAACAGGTGCATTTAGTCCGAAGAGGCCGGCACCGCCATACTCGGAATAATCCATCTTATTTTTCACACGTTTAAATGCAGGCTTCAGGACGGCTGCTGCAAGCTTATTTTTAAATGATGATGTCAATTCCTGTTTCAGGATTGAGAATAATGAGATCGCTGTTCCTTCAATTGATTTGAGCACGAGGTTCCCCGAAAATCCATCGCATACTACGACGTCTGCAGCACCATCCAAGAGTTCACGGGATTCCACATTTCCGACAAAGTCAAACGGGGCATCCTGCATCATCGTGAATGCTGCTTTTGCAAGTTCCGTGCCTTTTCCTTCCTCAGAACCGACATTCAAAAGCCCAATTCGCGGACGTTTCACCCCCCGCACCTGCTTCATGTAAATATCGCCCATTACCGCATACTGCAGTAAATGTTCAGGCTTTGCTTCCATATTTGCGCCTACATCAAGCAGCAGAAATCCGCCTCCGTCAATCGTCGGCAGCATCGGCGAAAGGGCAGGCCGGTCAATCCCTTTAATGCGCCCTACGTGCAGCAGTCCCGCAGTCATCAATGCGCCGGTATTCCCTGCTGAAATACATGCGTCTGCTTCGCCTTCTTTCACTTTTCGAACTGCGGTTACCATAGATGAATCTTTTTTTCTTCTCACTGCACGCACTGGTGCGTCATCATTATCAATGACTGAATCTGTGTGAAGAACGGTCACTCTGTCGCCAAATGATTCCATACCGTTGATACGTTTTTCGTCGCCGATCAGCAAAACGTGCAGATCAGCATATGTATTCAGGGCCGTACGACACCCTTCCAGTACAGCGTCCGGGGCGTTATCACCACCCATGACATCTACTGCCAGTCTCATAACTGCTCCTCCTTTTCAGGTCTGTCACTCCTGAACATATGAAATTCTCCTTTAAATACGGGATGCTGGCCAACGAAGCTTTCGACGTTCACGATCGTTCGCGAGCCCCGGATATCTGCTACCCTCGCTTTAGCAATTACTCGTTCTCCAGCTTGAACCTGTCTCGTAAACGATACGGATGCATCTGCCGTCAGCGCGAGTTCATCGTTGATGACCGCAACGGCAAGCGAATTAGCCTGCGCAAATAAATGGTGGCCTCTCGCTATATTTTGTCTTGTAAAGACATGCTCCTGTTTAATATCGAGAATCGATATGGCATAGCTGTCCAGTTCAAGATCCACAATTTCACCAATAATCTCTTCTTCGGCAAGTGCCTTCACCGGGTCATACTGTTTTCTAGCTACTCCCTTAATTCTCTCTCTAACTTCAGGAATACTAAGCTCCAGTCTGTCCAGACGGATGGTTTGGACACTTACTTCAAATTTTTTAGCAAGCTCATCATCTGTGATAAACGGATCTTCTTCGATATACTGCTGGAGCTTCGGCTGCCGCAGCTTTTTCGTCCATTTCATTCGGCCATCTCCTCTGCACTACTAGGACTAGGTACTAATTGTAGTATATAGCTAACACCTTCCCATTTCAACAGGAAGGTGTCAGTCTATCCGTTGAGAAAGATCACCAGCTTGTCTGGCGAGAGCTTCCCGCAGCGGGAGATACTCGTCTCGCTTCCAAAATGCTTCTGACTGCACCAGCTTAGCCGCATCGTCACGTGCTGCCTCAAGAGCACGGTAATCCTCTACGATATCTGCTACCTTCAGCTGCGGCAGACCGCTTTGCTTATAACCGAAAAAATCTCCAGGTCCGCGCATTTCCAGATCACGTCTCGACAGTTCAAAACCATCTGTTGTCTCTGTCATTATCGCCATTCGCTCTCTGCCGGACTCTGACTTTGGGTCTGCAAGCAGAATACAATAAGACTGTTCGCTTCCTCTGCCTACTCTGCCGCGAAGCTGATGAAGCTGGGCAAGCCCGAAACGGTTTGCATCGTAGATGACCATAACCGAGGCATTCGGGACGTTTACGCCGACTTCGACAACGGTGGTGGAGACCAGAATGTCAATCTTTCCGGAAGCAAACGCCTGCATTACCTCTTCTTTTTCCTGCGAGGGCAGTCTGCCGTGCATCAGACCCGTTGTCAAATCTGGAAGCGCCGCCTGAAAACGGGCGTGCAGATCAATGGCGTTTTGCACATCCAGCACTTCTGATTCTTCAATCAACGGACAAATCACGTACGTCTGCCTCCCCTTAGCGACTTCTTTTTGGATAAACTGCATCACTCTAGGCAGTGTCTCCGGCTTTGCCCAGTATGTTTCAATCTGCTTTCGGCCAGCCGGCATTTCATCAATTGTCGAAACATCCATATCACCGAATGCAGTAATAGCCAGGGTTCTTGGAATCGGAGTAGCTGTCATAAAAAGCACATCCGGATTCAATCCTTTTTCCCGAAGCACCCGTCGCTGCTGCACGCCGAATCGGTGCTGTTCATCTGTGATAACGAGCCCGAGGTGTTTAAAATCAACAGTTTCCTGAATCAGTGCATGAGTCCCGGTAACGACATCAATCGTTCCATCTTTCAATTGCTCCAGAATCGTACGTTTTTCCGCTGTTCTGGATGACCCGGATAAATGGCCCACACGAATCCCCGTGCCCTCGTAAAGCTTCGTGAGCGATTCATAGTGCTGTTCAGCAAGGATTTCTGTCGGGACCATCAGAGCTCCCTGGCTGCCAGAACGAACCGCTGCAAGCAGCGCAGCTGCGGCTACAATCGTTTTACCGGAGCCAACATCCCCCTGTAAAAGCCGGTTCATTCTGAAAGGAGACTGCATATCCGTAAGTATTTCATCCAGAACGCGCTGCTGTGCACCCGTCAGCGGAAATGGAAGGGAGTCAACAAATGCAGAAACAGCTCCCTCCGGCCATTCCTTAGCTGTTCCTTCAGAAGATTCGCGCGCTTTACGGCGGAATAACTGCATTTTTAACTGAAATAGAAGCAGCTCCTCATATACCATCCTGCGCTTAGCTTGTTTAAACTCATCCATATCTTCCGGAAAATGCAGCGATTTACACGCTTCCGGACGCGGCATCAGCCGGTACTTTTCCATCGCCTGCTCCGGAAGAATTTCGGGTATGTCCTGCTGATAAAGTTCATATGCGGCGGCAATCCATTTCCGTAAGGATGCAAGCTTTATGTCACCTTTTAATGAATAAACAGGCTCGAATGCCCCTTCCGCTGCCCCGCTTTTGATGATTGCCCCCTGCACAGCAAGGCGGTGTTTATCAAATTTCCCATGGTAGATAACGTGATCGCCTGGAGAAATCTGCCGCTTTAAAAACGGCTGATTAAAGAAAACAGCCTGCACTAACACGCCGTCTGATAAAATTCGCAGCGTAAGCCTCGATTTTTTTCGACCGTAAAAGCGCAGCTCAGGCTCACTGTGAACGGTGCCTTGGAGCGTCACACGTTCTTCATGCTGTACCTCGTCAGCCCGCCGAATTGAGAAATCATCATAGCGAAACGGAAAGTAAAATAACAAATCCTCTACTGTAGCTATGTTCAGCTGGGCAAGCTGTTCTTCAGCTCTTCCTCCAATCCCTTTCAGGGATGTTACAGGCTGCTCCAGAACATTCACGCTTTTTGTTTCTCTCCAAAAATCTCATCGCGCAGGCGACGGCCGGTCGGCGTTCCCGCTAGTCCGCCTTCACCGGTTTCCTTCAGTGCAGTAGGCATATTCTGCCCGATTCGATACATGGCGTCAATCACTTCATCACATGGGATTTTGCTCTCAATCCCCGCTAAAGCGAGATCTGCCGCTACCAGGGCGTGTGACGCCCCGAATGCATTACGCTTTACGCATGGAACTTCTACAAGTCCTGCAACCGGGTCACACACAAGCCCGAGCATGTTCTTCAATGCAATTGCCATCGCCTGCTGAGACTGGCGGGGAGTGCCTCCGGCCATTTCCACAATGGCAGCTGCAGCCATACCTGTCGCGGATCCGACTTCAGCCTGGCAACCTCCCGCAGCCCCTGAAATTGAAGCGTTGTTCGCAATCACGAATCCGAATGCACCGCTCACGAATAAGTAGCGGACCATTTGTTCTCGGGTTGGATTCAGCTTATCCTTTACAGCAAACAGCGTTCCGGGAACCACCCCTGCTGCTCCTGCAGTCGGGGTCGCACAAATCGTTCCCATTGCTGCATTTACTTCATTTGTTGACATAGCTTTCGCAACAGCATCCAGCGTCAAATGACCGGACAGTGTATCATGAAGCATCATGTATTCATGGAGCTTCTTTCCATCCCCTCCTGTCAATCCAGAAACGGATCGTACGCTTTCCGTAATGCCCCGGTTGACCGCACGCTCCATGACATCCAGGTTCCGTTCCATCTGAGCAAAAATATCTTCCCGAGATCGATCGTGTACTTGCATCTCCTGACGAATCATTACTTCTGAAATCTGAATTTGTTCTTTATCAGCCAGTGAAACGAGTTCTTCTGCATTTCGAAACATGGTCTTCCCTCCTACTCGTGAATCTTTGTAACCTGCCGCACGTGCTCAACTTTCTTTAATTCACCCAGAGTGCGTGCCGTTACGTTTTGATCAACTTCTATCACCATAAGTGCATCTTTCCCCTGTTCTTTTCGTGACACTTCCATGTGGCCGATATTAAGCTGCCGGGCAGCCAGGATAGAGGCGACACCTGCCACTACACCGAACCGATCATCGTGCACGACAAGTATGGCCGGATGATTTCCGCTTAAGCGGAGTTCAAATCCATTTAATTCTTTTATTTCCACTTTTCCTCCCCCGATTGAAATGCCAGCAAGCGACATTTCATAGTCCCCGGAACGAAGGACGACTTTAACTGTATTCGGATGGTGGCTGACCTCATCTTCTTCGATGAAACGGGATCGTATGCCTGCTTTTTCTGCTTCCCGGTAGGCATCTTTTATTCGTTCGTCGCTTGTATCAAATCCTAATACGCCTCCGAGAAGTGCTACATCTGTACCGTGCCCCTGATACGTTTTTGCAAATGATCCGTAAAGATGAAAATCTGCCTCTTCAGGCGCTTTTCCGAACAGCTGCCTTGCAACGAGTCCGATTCTCGCAGCCCCAGCAGTATGAGAGCTGGAAGGCCCGATCATGACAGGGCCGATGATTTCAAACACGCTCCGGTATTTCATATTAATCTACCTCCCGCTTCGATTGAAAGCGCTATCATCTTATTATTTTCCTAATATATCATCTCATATCCCAGGTCATTCGTAAACGGCGGTTCCCTCCACACAGAAGAAATCTTCACAGCATATGCCGTGAAGATTTATCAAGCGCTTCATCCATCACTATCGTTTCACAGGTGCAGCACTGATGGAGATCGTACCCGGCCCAACATGCGTGCCGATTACAGGACCGATCGAGGTGATGACCTCCTGCTGAACGTCAAACTGCTCTTTCATGGAATCCATGAATGCGTTTGCCTCATCCTCAGCCAACGCGTGGGAGATACCGACATGGAGCGGCTTTCCGTTAAATCGCCTCAAAAATTCCGCTCTGATTCGCTGGCCGGCCTTTTTAGAGCCGCGCACTTTTTCGAAAGGGAATACTTCTCCTTCTTCCGTAAGCGACAGGATCGGCTTTATCTTTAAAAGGGAGCCCATTAACGCAGAAGCTTTTCCAATCCGGCCATTTTTTTGCAGGTATTCGAGCGTGTCCACCATAAAAAACACCGTTGTTTCTTCTACAAGTGTGTCGATTCTGGCGAGAATCTCCTTCTCATCTGCACCTGCTGCTGCAAGCTCTGCAGCTTCAACGACGATCAGCCCGATCGCATAAGAAGCACGCTTTGAATCAATTACATGCAGCCGGTCTGACGCTTCTATCGTATCTTTCGCAATGGAAGCAGCTTGAAATGTACCACTCAGCTTTGCAGATAGATGAATCGAAATGACTGTATCACCGTTTTGCAGCAAGTCGTTGTAAATCGCTTCAAACTGAGCCGGTGTAGGCTGAGAGGTAGTCGGAATTTTATCCGCATCAGCCAGTTTCTCATAGAATTCATCTGACGTAAGCGTCACCCCGTCCTCAAACGAATCTTCGCCGAAGTGGACTTTCAACGGTACTACTTCAATGTTCAGTTTATCCGTCCATTCTTTCGGAATATCAGCTGTAGAATCAGTTACAATTTTTACTGCTGCCATGATCATGCCGCCCCCTTTATTACGAATGGTTATTCAACTGAAATAATGTAAGAATAAAGCGGCTGTCTGCCCGCATGTATCTCCACTTCCACTTCTGGAAACTGCTCCTCAATATAAGCGGATAGTTCTTCAGCCTCTTCTTCTGACCGGTCTTCCCCGAAGATAATGGTTACAATCTCGCTTTCCTCATCAATTAGCTTCGCCAGCAGCTCTTTAGAGACATCGGAAACTGTTTCGCCGTTAGAAATAATATCTTTGCCAGTAATACCCATGAAGTCCCCTTTTTTAATGGATACCCCATTCAGACTCGTATCACGCACTGCATAAGTTACTTCTCCGGTTTTAACGGTCTGCAGAGACTCTTTCATACCAGAAACATTGTCGTCAAGACTTTGCTCTTCGTTGAATGAGAGCATTGCTGCGAGACCTTGCGGGACTGATTTACTAGGAACAACCGCCACATCGATCTCAGCTACGTCCGCAGCCTGCTCTGCAGCCATGATGATATTGCTGTTATTAGGCAGAAGAATCACGTTCTCGGCATTTACTTCCTCAATTGCCTTAATAAAATCTTCAGTAGACGGATTCATCGTTTGTCCGCCTTCAATGACTTTGCTGCAGCCGAGCCCCTCAAAGAGTTCCGTAATGCCTGAACCCATCCCGACGGTAATGACGGCATACTTTGAAGGACCAGCTTGTTTTTTCGGAGGTTCAGGAGCTTTATCTGCTTCCAGCAGGGATGAATGCTGTTCCCGCATGTTTTCGACTTTAATATTCACTAACGAGCCAAAACGCTGAGCTTCCGTGATCACATCCCCCGGGTATTCCGCGTGGATATGTATTTTCAGTAAATCCTCATCCGATACGACAAGCAGGGAATCGCCATACTCGCTCAGCTTTTCTCTGAATGCTTCTTCATCATACGGATGATCTTTCAATTGCTCATCTGCAAATTTAACCATAACCTCAGTACAGTAGCCAAATTCAATATCTTCGGTAGCCATATGACTCTGAGCAGACTGATGATGCTCAAATTTGACCAATTCTTCCAGTGAAGGTGTTTCCTCAGCTGGAGCAATCGACCGGCCTTCCATTGCAGCTGCAAAGCCTTCGTATATGGTAACCAATCCTTGGCCGCCGGAATCAACGACTCCAACTTCCTTTAACACCGGAAGCAGGTCGGGCGTCCGCTCCAGAGACTCTTCAGCTTCTTGAAGAACCTGCTTCATCAGCTCGAGACAATCATCTTGGCCGGCGCTTTCTCTTCCTGCTGCTGCTGCATCTTTCGCAACAGTTAAAATCGTACCTTCAACCGGCTTCATGACAGCTTTGTAGGCCGTTTCCACGCCCTTATCAAATGCGTCAGCAAGATCCTTAGGAGCCAGTGTTTCTTTCTTTTCGACCGCTTTTGAAAAGCCTCTGAAAAGCTGGGACAGAATAACGCCCGAGTTCCCTCTCGCCCCCATAAGGAGGCCTTTTGCAAAGCTGGCTGCGACGCTTCCCGCATGGTTCTGATCGTTGTTCTTCACTTCCTGAATTCCGGATGTGATGGTTAGATTCATATTCGTCCCTGTATCGCCGTCCGGAACAGGGAATACGTTTAGTGCGTCAATCCGCTGCGAATTGGCAGACAGATTGGCGGCACCCTCCTGCATCATGGCAGCAAGTTTTTTTCCGTTAATTGTATTCATTGCCACGTATGTTCCTCCTGACATAAAACTAATTCGTAACTCTGACTCCGGAAACAAAAATATTGACCGAACTAACTTTCAACCCGAGCATCTGGCTCAGCTGGTATTTTACTTTTTGCTGAACATTATGCGCTACTTCGGAAATTTTCGTTCCATAGCTGACGATAATATACATATCAATGTGGATCTGTTCGCCTTCTTCCCGGATGACAACACCTCTCGCCAGATTTTCTTTACCAAGAAGATCCGTAATGCCATCTTTCAGCTGCTTCTGGGAAGCCATTCCGACAATGCCGTAGCAGTCCACTGCCGCACCGCCTGCGATAACAGCGACAACTTCTCTTGAAACATCAATATTTCCGTATTTCGTATTCATTTCAATCGTCATAGAAGGTAGTCCTCCTCAATGGGGGTATTTGGCTTTTCAGCTATCGTCATTTTACTATACGCATGACAGCTTGCATAGTTCGTGCACCCGTCTAAGAGAATAGCACAAAAGCTCCAAAAATGCGATATCATCTGTCAAGGTTCATTACTTGAAATTACTGCTTGAATTAAAAAATGTACAATGCTACAATATTCAGGTATGATCGATGCTAGTGAAATGAAGGAGGGAATGCATATGTCACGCAGATGTGTTATTACCGGCCGAGGGCCGTCTACAGGCAATAAACGATCCCACGCATTGAACGCTACAAAGCGTCGCTGGGGTGCTAACGTGCAAAAAGTCCGCATCATGGTGGACGGCAAGCCAAAGCGCGTTTACGTATCCGCCCGCGCTCTAAAATCAGGCAAAGTACAGCGCGTATAATCGCTAAAAAAAGCTTCCGCCCCGAAATGGGACGGAAGCTTTTTTCATTTGTCCAGCTCATGCTTGAACGGAAAAATTGACTGCCGGCTTCATGCATCGCCTGATTCGATGAAGTAAAGAAGCCCGTCGTTAAACGACACCTTCGCTTCACGGTGCGTCCATTCATTGCTGACGCTGAGCGATCGATGCCGATAAAGCGTAGCCTGTTGGAGCGGATACAGCAGCCCTGACGTCGTTACACCCGTTACGTTTTGCCCAAGCGGGATCAGCGATACATACTTATGGCCGCGTGTTCGAAGCTGATGCGTGCCCGGACGAAGGAGCTGCACCGAGTAGTGCTCTTCCTCGATTACGGTTTGCTCTGGCGAGGCTTCCAGCAAAAACAAGGCAGACAGTGTATGATCCAATCTTCCTCCGCCCGCTCCGGTTATAATCAGCGGCATTCCCTCTGCTCGCTGCAGCGCAAGCTCCAGATCTGTCCAGTTTTTCGCTGGAGGATGACCCTCGATCTGTTCAGCCAGTTCTGCAATCTGCATCTTTTGTTCGGGCGTCACACTGTCAAAGTCTCCAACAGCTCGTACCATGCGGATGCCGCAGGCAGCTGCACACGCTGCCCCTCGGTCAACTCCAATAACATCAGCTTCCGGATAAAAACGAACCAGCCGGGACAGATGCCTTTCGGTCAGCTCAGGGCTGCCCCCGGCAATGATAACAGGATTCATACTGATCTTCCCTCAGGCTGCAAAATTCTGCCGCCTTTTTTTAATAAAAAGATGGTCACGATCAAAATTAAAAGAAGAGATGGCCCTAAATACCCTAAATTATAGAGAAACGAATACAAGGCGACCGGGGTACCTTCAGGAGCAAACTCTCCAAACCAGATAACACCTGCACTAAAATGAGCAGCAAATCGGAGAGCCACTGCAAGAGCAATTCCAGCAATCACTGCCCCAATCACTCTCCTCCCTCCAAACCAGGCACTGAAAAAGGCAGCCGTACCAACAAGTCCAAAAGCTACAGGATACTCCAGGATCGCCTGAGACCAATGGACGACATAAGGTCCAGTCATTAAGTTCAGCAGTCCGAACACAATGCCACACGCGATTCCTGCAGCCGGACCTCTTCGGAACGACAACAGAATTATTGGCAGCATAGCTAGGTTCACAGATCCTCCAAACGGCATCGTAAATAGTGTAATAAAGCTTAAAATCAGCGCTAGCGCAGCCATAAAAGCTGTTTCAATCATTATAACTATTTTAGTTGAACGCACGTGCGTCACCCTTTCTTTTTTGCAGCGCAGAAAGGCCGCATCCTCAGGATACGGCCAACTCAGAAGCATCTGGCTTCTGATCGATCCCACATCCCTGCGCAAGCATTAACTTACAGGTTCACTGGGTCGGTGCTGCTCTGCACCCTCTCAGCCGTTACAAGGCTCCCCATGCGTTTTTATCATTCAGTTAAACTAATCCGTTCAGGAACGAAGGGATTTCATCGCTTGTTTTCTGTCCGACGCTTGAAAAAATGCAGACCCTGCTACTAATACATCTGCACCTGCTTCCCGGCAAAGCTTTGCAGTATCTGCGTTGACCCCTCCGTCTACCTCTATTTCCATAGCCGCTGGTTTTATCTCACTTGCTCGCTTCATTTTATCCAGCACAGATGGTATGAAAGTCTGACCTCCAAAGCCTGGATTCACGGTCATCAACAGCAGAAGATCGAGCTCGTCCATGACTTCCTCTACCATACTCAACGGACTGCCTGGATTTAAAACAGCGCCCGCTTTTACCCCTCGTCCCTTAATTTGCTGAATCGTCCGGTGTAAATGTGGACATGCTTCAGCATGCACGCTGATAATATCCGCCCCCGCGTCAGCAAAAGCATCAACGTACCTTTCCGGGTTTTCAATCATCAAATGCACATCAAGCGGCAGACTCGTATGCGGACGAACCGCTTCAACGATCAGCGGTCCAATCGTAATATTCGGAACGAAACGGCCGTCCATTACATCAATATGAATGTAGTCGGCTCCTGCTGCTTCGGCTTCCTTTATTTCGGACCCAAGCGCAGCAAAGTCTGCAGCCAGAATCGATGGCGCAATCTTCTCAGTCATTGTCAGTACCTCCGTTTTCTATTGGCTATTTCTTCATAAAACTGCTGATAACTATGATAGCGGAAAGCTGCAATGTCTCCCGTATCAACAGCCTGCTTTACCGCACACCCGGGTTCATTTAAATGGGTGCATCCTCTGAACTTGCAGTCATTGATCCGTGCTGCCATTTCTGGATACATGGCACTTAGCGTCTCCGTTTCGACATGGCGGAAATCAAGTGAACTGAACCCGGGTGTATCGGCAACAAATCCCTGATTGGGCATATGAATCAGTTCAACATGACGAGTCGTATGCTTGCCGCGGTTCAGACTCTTTGAAATAGCTGCAGTTTCCAGATTCAATTCTGGTTTAAGCGCGTTAAGAATGGATGATTTTCCAACCCCTGACTGCCCGGCAAAAACGGAAAGCCGTCCTGACAGAACTGGCAGCAGCTCCTCTACCTGGCCGGAAAGTTCAGAGGACGTGATAATAACACGGTAGCCGGCCTGCTCGTATGCAGGCAGATAAGGCTCTGCTTTATCCAACCCAAGATCTGCTTTTGAGACGCAGATAACTGACTCCAGCTCTGCTGCTTCGGTATGGACCAGAAACTTATCAAGCAGCAGCGGGCTAAAATCAGGCTCTTTAGCTGAAAAAACGAGAATAGCCTGATCAATATTTGCGATTGGAGGCCTGAACAGTTCACTCGTTCGTGCCTCGACCGCTAGAATATATCCATCAGTCGGGTTTTCTGCTTCAAATTCAACCATATCTCCTACGAGCGGCGTAATGTTTTTCTTGCGAAAGTTTCCTCGTGCGCGGCATTGTATCGTTTGTCCCTCCGACTCTACGTAATAAAATCCGCTGAGCGCTTTAATAATACGTCCTTTTGCCATAGTCACCTCACAAATCGATTTTATTCATCCGGACTGTAGGACTGCACTTCCTCATACGAATATTCATATGGCGAAGCATCAAACTCTTCCCCATTCACATACAGGATCAAGTATCCGGTGGAGCCTTCTTCAACGGTCATGGGAACGTCAAATTCAGTGGAGGCCGTTATCTCTTCGTTAATAACTTCAACAGGCGTCTCGTTCTCATCATCAATCACCTGAATCTCAATCTGATAGGATCGTCCGTTATCATTTTCCGGCACTTGAACCGAAAAAGGGACTTCTGCTGAAGCGACTGCCGGGCCTGGTTCCGGACCTCCGGAAAGTGTAACCATCACAGTAGTTGACTCCGAAATCTCTGTCCCCCGAGGCGGATCCTGTTCGATCACTCGTCCCTCACTCATTGATTCGTCATACTCTTCGGTAAACCTGACCGTTACATAAGGGACTCCTTCGAACGATTCTTCCACTTCCTCTTCCGTCATTCCGAACAAATTACCGATCGAAACCACTTCTCGTTCTGCTACCGTAAGCATGACCGTCGTTTCTGAAGGCATTACGGTTTGTCCGGCTGAAGGCTCCTGATCCAACACAATGCCGCCTTCCTGCTCTGAGACCGTTTCATACGACACAGACACGTTGTCAAATGCCTCAAGCTGTGACTCTGCTTCTTCCTCTGAGAGGCCTGTAACATCAGGAACTTCCATGGAAGCGTCATTTTCGCTGATTACGAGTCTCACAGTCGAGCCGACTTTAACAGTCGTTCCCTCATCCGGCTGTACACTGATGACGTGATTATCAGCTGTATCTGTGCTTTCACGGTACGCGCGCTCCACTTCCAAATCAAGGTTTTCGAGCTGTTCAGCAGCCGCGTCTGCATGCTGGCCGGAGACCTCCGGTACGGCTATTTCATCGACATGCAGCAAACCGGGAAGCCATATAAACGCGCTGAGCGTCAGCAGCACGGCTATTAGCACTGGCAGTATCCACTTTTTCTTTCGGTTCGGCTTTGAGGAAACTTTTTCTCCTTCTCCTCCCGAACTAGTTTTAGTATGAACAATGGTTTCCGGATCACTGCCTCGTCCCTCGGGGAAAACAGCGGGCATTTTTTTTGTTTCTTCATCATTCTCTGCCGTCCATTCAAGCAGCCGCTCGGAGCGTCTGGAGCTGTCCAGAACAGTTCTTAAATCCTCCAGCAGCGCCCCGGCACTGTTAAAGCGGTCGATCGGCTTTTTAGCTGTAAGACGGGTGATCATATTTTTTACGCTGTTTGGAACAGCAGTTGTGCGAAGCTCCGGAAGTGGTTCCTGTAAATGCTTTAACGCGATGGTAACTGCCGTATCCCCTTTGAACGGAACGCTCCCGGTAAGCATCTCGTACGCAATAATACCGAGTGAGTACAGATCTGATTTATAGGTGACCTGTCCGCCCCTGGCTTGTTCAGGCGACAAATAGTGAACAGAGCCCAGGATCGAGTTCGTATGCGTGATGGTTGCCTCGCTGATTGCTCTTGCAATACCAAAATCAGTAACTTTAGCCTGACCGTTTACGCTCATTAAAATATTCTGCGGTTTTACATCCCGATGCACAATGTGATTATCATGTGCGTGCTTCACGGCTTCCGAGATTTGCTTTAAAATTCGCACTGTTTCTTCTACCGAGAGTACGCCGCTGGATTGAATATACTCTTTTAGCGTCTGACCCTCTACATATTCCATGACGATGTAGTACAAATCATTCTCTTCCCCTACATCGTAGATCGACACGATATTCTCGTGTGACAAGCTGGTTGCGGCTTCAGCCTCGCGGTGAAACCTGCGAATAAATTCTTCGTTTTTAGAGAATTGGCTTTTAAGCATTTTCACTGCTACGTGGCGGTCGAGGATTAAATCTTTTGCAAGATATACATCTGCCATTCCACCTCCGCCGATTGGACGGATCAGCTTGTACCTTTCATTAATCCTGCGGCCGATCATACGGCACCGCCGTCCTGATCAGAGAAACGGATGAGTGCAGCTGTAATATTATCTTCGCCGCCTCTGTCGTTCGCCGATGCAATTAACCTTTCGCCAGCATCTTCCATACTTGCTGCTTCATACACAATAGCTTTAATCGCCGAATCAGCCAGCTTGTTCGTCAATCCGTCCGTACACAGCAAGAGGATCTCCTGAGGTCTCCACCGTACCGATCCAATTTCACCGGAAACATCGATCTCGGTGCCTAGCGCCTGCAGCAGCACATTTCTGCGAGGATGTACTTCCGCTTCTGCTTCTGTCAGCTCTCCCTGACGGACGAGTTCACCAACCAGAGACTGGTCCTTCGTGATCTGAGTTATCTCATGTTCTTTTAGCAGGTACAGCCTTGAGTCACCGACATTTATGTAAAAAACGTCTTCTCCATTTCCTACTGCAGCGGTTAACGTCGTTCCCATCCCTCTGCAGTCAGGGTGTTCCTGCTGATACGTAAATAAATCGGAATTGATCCGGCTCACTGTTTTCCGAAGCCATTCCTCGATCGTCTCTGTATCCAGTTCATCTGCGGCTAATTTAAACTGATCAAGCATCCGGTTGCAGGCCATGCGGCTGGCAACATCACCAGCCTGGTGGCCTCCCATTCCATCTGCTACTACCGTAAGAAACCAGCCTGAACGTTCATGAAACAATACAGAATCTTCATTATGACTCCGTACTCTTCCAGTATCCGAGTGAATGCTGTAAATCACGTTCATCTCTCCTGCCTTTTCGATTTCGTCAAACTGCAAATAAAGAATCCGTCTGTTCCAATTTTTCCAGGAATTAGCTGCAGAGAAGATTCAGTCGTCATCAGCTGCTGCACGTTTTCGGGAAGCCTGGACTTCATCGTTTCGTCCGGCTCTGCATCCCTATGTCTTTCTAAAAAGGACTGCAGCTGGGCTTCATTTTCTGCTTCATCAATGGTACAAGTGCTGTAAACCATCCGCCCACCAGGTTTTAAAGCGCGCCAGGCTTTATCGAGAATGTCCTTTTGTAAACGAGACAGCCTTTCAATATCGGCCTCCTGCTTCGACCATTTCATATCTGGCTTTCTGCGGATAACTCCAAGCCCGCTGCAAGGTGCATCCACCAGAATTTTATCATAAACAGCTTCCTCTTCCATGCTGCGGGCGTCGCCTGTTTCGGCCAGCAGATTGGTGAGCTTCAGTCTTGCTGCCTGCGACTCAATCAGCTTCACTTTATGAGTGTGAAGGTCTCTGGCAGTGACGCGTCCAGAGTTGTTTAATCGTTCTGCAATCATACACGCTTTTCCACCAGGTGCAGCACACGCATCTAAAATGATATCTTCAGCTTCAGGATCAAGCGCCTGAACCGCTATCATTGATCCTTCGTCCTGAATGCTGATAAACCCTTTTTTAAAAGCTTCTGTGGCAGCAGCACTTCCTCCGCTCACCCGAAAGGCCGTCTTAAAGATCGGACTGTCCCTCACGGTTAATCCTTCCTCCTCTAATAAAGAGCGGACCTCCTCCGGAGATATCAGCATGGCGTTTACTCTGATAGAGGTTACGGGAGGAACATTGTTTTGCACCGCAATGTCTGCAGCTGTTTCTGCTCCGTACTGCCTTGTCCACCTGCTTATCATCCAATCCGGGTGCGACGTTTCAATCGCGGTTCTCGTTACAGTATCTTCTGCTTCAACCGCTGCAAATCCTTTCCGGATGACTGCTCGCAATATTCCGTTGACCATTCCTGAAATTCCTTTATGACCTCGTTTAGCTGCCAGATTAACGGCTTCGTTCACAACCGCATGATCCGGCACACGGTCTAAATACTTCAATTGAAATAAGCTTAGCAGCAGCAGCTGGCGCACCCAGCCTGCCAGTTCATCCGGCGGCCGGTTTGAATAGGCTGCCAGCGTATGATCAAGCAGGCGCTGATGCTGAAGTGTTCCATATACAATTTGAGTAAGCAGTCCGCTGTCACGGCTTGAAAGCTGATGTTTTTTCAGAACCTCATCCAGCAGCAGGTTGCTGTACGCTTGATTTTTTTCTATCCGGAGCAGTGCATCAAGTGCAGCTTCACGTACTGATGCCTCAGCCATTGGCAGCACCGCTTTCAAAACGATGTCCGCGCTTTAGCTTCCTGCCTTTGCCGTTTAAAAAGGTGTCGGCAGTCATAGGCTTTCCGCCTGCAGGCTGCACATGGATCAGACGAATCACCGTTCCCTGTCCGCACGCAGTCTCTAATACGCCATCTTCACACGTCAATATGGTTCCTGGAGCAGCGTCAGTCTGGTGATCGGTGACTGCTGCTTCCCACAGCTTCAACCGGATTCCTTCAATGACCGAATAACCGACAGGCCAGGGGACAAGTCCTCTAATTTGATTTCGAACAGCTTCAGCCGGCTTATGCCAGTTTATTTTTTCCATCTCTCTCGTAATGTTAGGAGCAAACGTTGCACTTTCATGGTCCTGCGGAATTCTCTCCGCAGCTCCTTTTTCAATCTGATGCAGCGCTTTTATTAACAAATCTGCTCCTTCCAGGCTGAGCTTATCGTGCATGGTCCCTGCGGTGTCGTCTGCGTGGATCGGAATGGCTCCCTGCACGATAATATCACCGGCATCCAGCTTTTCAGCCATATACATAATCGTAATGCCAGTCTCTTTTTTTCCATCGATAACGGCCTGGTGAATCGGCGCTCCCCCGCGGTAGTCCGGAAGCAGAGATGCATGAACGTTCACGCATCCAAATGGAGGCAGCTCCAATACATTCGCTGGAAGCAGCTGGCCGAATGCAGCTGTAATAATGATATCAGGCTCTGCCTCTTCTATAGGAGCGATCCCATCGGTCAGCTTTTCCGGCTGCCAGACAGGTATTCCATGTGCTTGCGCTGCCTGCTTTACAGGGGAAGGAATCAATTCTTTTTTTCTGCCGCGCGGCCGGTCCGGCTGCGTGACGACTAACGGGACATCGTAGCCCTCTGCCAAAATCTTTTCCAGTACGGGCACCGAGAAATCCGGGGTTCCCATAAACACTGCTCGTTTCATAAATGCCTCCTAGCTCTTTTTCTTACATCATCATGTATGGATTCGTATCTATGGACAGCTGCAGATCGGTTCCGGCTGTCTCTTTCTGCCATGCACGAAGCATGCTTTTCAACACGTTCGAAAGGTCCGGCTCGCGCTTGTATTTGATCATGCACTGATACCGGTAACGATCTTTAATACGAGGAATGGGTGAAGCCACAGGTCCCAGAATTTTTGCTTGTTGCGACAGGGAATTTCTCAAAAATGCCCCGATTTTTTCAGTGGCCGCTACTGCCTGATTTAAGTCCGTGTGAGAAACATGTACCATCGTCAGAAAATAGTAAGGCGGATAGCCGCCGACTCTTCTTAAATACATCTCTTTTTCATAAAAACCGGTAAAATCATGCTTAATTACATCAGAGATACTGTAATGATCCGGTGAATATGTCTGTATAAAAACTTCTCCCAGTTTTTCATGACGTCCTGCTCTCCCGGCAAGCTGAGTTAACAGCTGAAAGGTCCGCTCTGCAGAGCGAAAGTCAGGTAAATGCAGCATGGAATCTGCTGCAAGTACGCCTGCGAGCGTAATATTTGGAAAATCGAGTCCTTTTGCAATCATCTGCGTGCCAAGAAGTATGTCCGCCTCTCCCTTGCCAAACGACTCCAGCAGCCGTTCATGAGATCCTTTGCGAGTTGTTGTATCGACGTCCATCCGAATTACCTTTACTCCTGGCAGGACCTGATAAAGCTCTTCCTCCACCTTTTGTGTCCCGGTTCCGAAAAAGCGAATTTGGTCGCTTTCACACTCCGGACAGCTTGAAGGAAGTGTCTCCAGATAACCACAGTAATGACACTGAAGCGAATGGGAGCTCCGATGATAGGTTAACGATATATCGCAGTGCCGGCACTGCGGCACATACCCGCAGTCGCGGCACATAATAAAGGATGAATAGCCTCTGCGATTAAGCATAAGGACCGTCTGCTCCCCTTTTTCCATGCGGCTTTTAATAGCATCGAGCAGTGGACGTGAGAACATCGACCGATTGCCTTCCTTCAGCTGCGCTCGCATATCGACGACGTGTACGAAAGGCATGACTTGTTCATTCACACGGTTCTCCATCGTGAGAAGCTCATATACCCCTTTTTCGGCTCTTGCATAGCTCTCCAACGAAGGTGTCGCACTTCCGAGCACGACCGGACACGAAAAATGCTCTGCGCGGATAATCGCAGCCTGACGAGCATGATAACGAGGAGCTTCTTCCTGTTTGTAGCTGCTTTCGTGTTCTTCATCTATAATAATAATTCCAATATTTTTAAACGGGGCGAATACAGCAGATCTGGCTCCTACGACGACCTTCACTCTGCCTTCGCGAATTTTCCGCCACTCATCGTACTTTTCACCTTTGGAAAGCGCCGAATGCATGACTGCCACGAGCGAACCGAATCTTGCCCTGAACCTGTGCACCATCTGCGGCGTCAGGGAAATTTCCGGAACAAGAACGACTGCTTCCTTTCCTTTTTGAAGTACACGTTCAATCGCCTGCAGGTACACTTCTGTTTTTCCGCTTCCAGTTACGCCACGAATCATAAATACCCGGTGAAAGGCTTCTTGAACAGACGCGCCAATTTTATCGAGAGCCTGCTTCTGATCATCAAATAAGAGAAGCGCCTCATCCGGCTGCACATCCCTTCCGGCAAACGGGTCCCTTTCTACGATTTCCTGCCGTTTCAAAACAAGCTGCTTTTTGACAAGCGCTTCTGCTGCCCCCCTTGCACCATCAGACCCCAGCATCGACACCGGCAATGCTTTGTCTGCTTTCAGCAGCTTTCTGAGAACGTCCGCCTGCTTAGGAGCCTTTGAGGCCATCTCGTCGATCAATGCAGGCGAGACACCGGCAGCTGCTTCATAAACAAACTGTTTTTTTGAGGCTTCTTTTGTGCTCACCTGCGGTTCAACTGTCAGGTCCCCCTTTTTCACTGCGGCCAAAAGCTGGGAGCGCTCGGCAGCCGGAGCATGCTGCTGCCAGGTATCCCAGTCCTCGATCGGCAGGAGGCTTGAAAAATGACGTTCCCCTGCGGCTGAAGCCGCGATAACTTTTTTGCGGTACACTGCCCGCATAGCCTGAGGCAGCATCGCCTTCAGTACAGAAGCCTTTAAAGAGAGGGTCTCCTGACATAACCGATCAGCTGTCTTCATTAATTCTTCGGTTAAAACCGGCGTCAAATCGATCAGTTTTTGAACGTCGCGGAGCCTGGATGGCGGTATGTCAGAGGATTCTTTCAGTTTCGTAATAAATCCTTGGACCGGCCTAGGACCGAATGGCACATGAACCCTGCAGCCGGGAGCAGCCGTCTGCCGCATATTTTCCGGTACAGCGTAATCAAATGTACGGTCAACTGCCTGAGCCGGGACATCGACAATCACTTCAGCGATCATAGCGGCTCTTCCACAGTTGAGGGATATGATTCAGAATATGTTTGGCCGCATCTGACTTAGACATAAGCGGAATGTGTGCTTTTTGCCCGTTACGAAAAAAGAGATCCAGTGAGTTCGTATCCACCTGAAAACCGCTGCCTTCTGCCACAACAGAATTTGCACATACCGCATCAATATTTTTCTTCTGCAGCTTTTCTCTCGCATAGGCTTCGATGTTTTCCGATTCAGCAGCAAAACCGACCAGGACCGGCTTCTTCTCTAAGGAGCCAAGTTCAGCCAGTATATCTGCCGTTCGTACCATGTGAAGCACTTCACCGTCCACTGATTTTTTCATTTTTTCTGTTAGAGCTTCAGCAGGCTTATAGTCAGATACAGCGGCTGCTTTTATAACAACATCCATTGCCTCGGCCCGATTCATCACAGCCCGATACATTTCTTCTGCTGACTGTACATCAATCCGGTTAACCCCATGAGGAGTAGCTAGTGTCACTGGTCCGGCAACGAGCGTAACGGCTGCTCCACGAGCTGCAGCTTCAGCAGCCAAGGCAAACCCCATTTTTCCGGAAGACCGGTTGGATAAAAATCTGACTGGGTCGATTACTTCCTGAGTTGGCCCTGCAGTAACAAGCACTCGTTTTCCATTCCATTCGGGATGAGCGGCACGAGTGAAGTGGTGATCGATCATGGCATGCAGATCTTCTGGCTCTGCCATTCTTCCCTTTCCTGTATAACCGCATGCTAAATATCCTTCGTCCGGCTCTACAAACTGATAGCCGTCTTGCTCGAGCTGCTGCATATTACGCTGTACCGCAGGGTTGGCATACATATGTACGTTCATTGCGGGAGCGATGTAGGCTGGTGCAGTAGACGCCATAATCGTGGTAGAAACCATGTCATCTGCCATGCCGTTGGCAAGCCGTGCAATAAGATCAGCAGAAGCTGGTGCGATGAAGACCACATCAGCCCAGTCTGCTACATCGATGTGCGCAATCTTTTCCGGATCCGGCTCGATGAACGTGTCCGTATAAACTGGATTACGCGATAATGCCTGAAACGTTACCTCCCCTACAAAATTCAGCGCATTTTTTGTCATCATGACTTTCACTTCATAATCTGCCTGGACGAGCCGTGATGTCAAAGCAGCCGCTTTAAATGCCGCAATTCCACCCGATACTGCCAGGAGTACTCGCTTTTTATCATTCATCGCATGCAGCCCCCTTCTCTTTCATCCATCCTCGTGTTTTCTGTTCTTAGTATACCCTATCAAGCACCAGTCATGCAGGATTAACCGATGTATATTCATGATGATGGCTGTGCTGACAAGGCCCCCTGCTGTAAGGTGAAAAACCAGAACGCTCGTATGGCATCAACCAAAAAAAGAAACGATCTGGGAACTCAGATCGTTTCGTGGACATCGTCATCATTCAGCTCATACGTTAAACTTTCTGCTTCAATCTCCTCCAGCGCCTTTCCGACAAAGTTTACCGATTTTGAGCCTTGCGGTCTGCTGAACTTATCCGGAAAATCGCGTAATTCACGGGCCCGGGCCGCAGAAACGGTCACAAGGGTGTATTTTGAATTAATTTTAGTTTGTAACGAATCAATTGATGGCTGCAGCATACTGTTGATTCACTCCTCCGCTAGTTGTTTGTACTGATGAATCAGCCGGTCTTTTTTACAATTTTCAGCCGTCACGATGGATTTGATTCGCTCGACAGCAAGCTCTACCTCATCATTTTCCACGACATAATCGTACTTATCCATAAGCTCAATTTCATCCCGCGCCACTGTCATCCGGCTTTCAATAAGATCTCCTGTCTCTGTTCCACGGCCTTCGATCCGGCTGCGAAGTTCATTGAGGCTTGGCGGCATCAGGAAGATAAAAACACCTTCCGGGAAGCTTTCTTTTACTTGAAGAGCGCCCTGTACTTCAATCTCAAGGATCACGTCGTGACCTTTTTCAATCATTTCCGTCACATATGCCCTGGGCGTACCATAGTAGTTATCAACATATCTGGCATATTCAAGCATGTCGCCTTCTTCGATCATCTGCTCAAATTCTTCTTTTGATTTAAAAAAATAATTAATTCCATCCTGTTCCCCTTCACGCGGTGAGCGTGTAGTGGCGGAAACAGAGTATTTTATATCCGTGTCATGCTGCCTCAGCGCACCGCAGACGGTCCCTTTCCCAACACCGGAAGGGCCGGACAGTACGATCAGCAGACCTTTTTCTCGCTTCATTCTTCGCCTCCAACTGAATCCATGATTTCTTTAGTATAGCATGTGCGCAAGCTTGATGCCACGCCCTATTCTTCAGTCGCGTCTTCCTTGCTGGTGATGACTCGCTGCGCTACCGTCTCAGGCTGAACAGCTGATAAGATCACATGGTCGCTGTCCGCGATGATCACTGCTCTTGTGCGTCTACCGTATGTAGCATCTACGAGCATATTCCGTTCTCTGGCATCTGAAATAATCCGTTTAATTGGGGCTGATTCCGGACTTACAATCGAAATAATTCTGTTTGCCGATACAATATTTCCAAATCCGATGTTGATCAGTTTAATATCCATTCTGGCACCGCCTTCTGATTTATTCTGCGTTCTGCACCTGCTCCCGCATTTTTTCCAAAAGATCTTTCATTTCGACTACTTGCCGGCTGACGAATTCCGAACTTGACTTAGATCCAATCGTATTTGTCTCCCGGTTCATTTCCTGGAGTATAAACTCGAGCCTTCTGCCAGACGGAGAGCCGCCGCTGCATGTCGCGCGAAATTGGCTGATGTGACTTGTCAATCTCGAGAGTTCTTCCGAAATGTCAGCCTTTTCGGCCAGCATCGCTGCTTCTTGGATAACGCGCTGCTCATCGACACCTGCTCCATCAGCAAATGTCAGCAGTTTGTGCTTCAACGTATGGTAGATGCCCTCACGATATTCCAGAAATGCTTGCTCCATCTCTGTTCTCCGTTGTTCGAGAGCACCCAGGCTGTTGAGAAGATCCTTCTGCAATGCAGTTCCTTCGGTTACTCTCATCTCCACTGCTTGCTGCAGTGCTTCTTGAAATACCGGTAATACTGCTTCTGTCATGACGTGAACCTCAGGCAGTGATTCCGATTCGCTGATAACACCTGCCTGAAACAGAAGAGCAGAAGCTTCCACACTCAGACTGGTATCGAGAATATGATTAATCTCAGATAATACATCTGCATACTGCTTCAGCCGTTCTCGGTCCAGGATCAGCTTGCCGCCCTGCTCCGGTGAAGTAACGTGCACATGTATTTCTACGCGGCCGCGGATGATAATGTCCTTCAGCTTCGCACGAAATGCTGGTTCAAGCACTCCCCAGCCTTTGGGAAGCTTCGCCGATACATCTCGGAAACGGTGATTTACCGTCTTAATTTCGACTGTAAGGCGGCTTTCTTGAACTGATCCTTCCGAACGGCCAAATCCTGTCATACTTCTTAGCATTGCTATCACATCCACTTCTACATTCTAAACAATTTCCAATAACAGGACAAGTCTGTCGCGTAAATTCCCTCGCCGGACCGCATCTGCTATAATGAGCCGTAGTTATCTTAGAGGAGTGAAACAGCCATGGCATTCGACGGAATCGTTACCCGAGCCGTAACGCAGTCTGTCGCTGATACGTTAGTCAGCGGCAGGGTCGTAAAAATACACCAGCCACACCCGCATGATTTAATCATCACGATTCGAGCAAATGGGAAAAACCACCCGTTGTTTATTTCAGTGAATCCGAGCTTTGCCCGTTTTCAGCTGACAAATGTTAAATTTCAAAACCCTGCCGAGCCGCCTCTCTTTTGTATGGTGCTTCGTAAGCATTTAGAGGGGGCTGTACTGGACTCTGCAGAACAGCAGGGAATGGAACGGATCATCACATTTTCTTTTACCGGCAGAAACGAGCTGGGAGATGTTTCAAAAAAAAAGCTTGTGCTCGAGCTTATGGGGCGCCACAGTAACTTAATATTCATCGATGAGGATACCGGAAAAATTATCGAAAGCATGAAGCATGTTCCGCCATCGATCTCTCAATACAGAACCGTCCTGCCCGGACATGAGTACATGGATCCACCTTACATGGATAAACGAAATCCGCTGGATATCAGCACCGAAGAGCTTATCCGGCAGGTTGATTTTAATCAAGGAAAAATGAATCAGCAGCTGCTGCAGCTTTTCAGCGGGCTCTCTCCGCTTATTATTGATGAAATACTGCACCGTGCCGGATTCGTTAACAGCCGCTCGCTGAGTGAATCGTTTGAGGGGATCATGGGAGATGTCAGAACCGGCACGTATACGCCTGCTATAACTCAAGTCAATGGCAAAGCCTACTTTCACGTTATTGCCCTTCACCACCTGCAGGGCGAGGCTGAAACGTTTGATAATGTTCACAGCATGCTCGACCGCTTTTACGAAGGGAAAGCAGAGCGGGACAGAGTTCGGCAGCAGGCGCACGATCTGGAGAGACTGCTGAAAAACGAGTACGACCGCAGTGCATCTAAAATCAAAAAACTGAAAAAAGCGCTGAAAGATGCTGATAAAGCAGACCATAAGCAAAAGCTGGGTGAACTGCTGACAGCGAATATGCATGCGGTTAAACCTGGTGATAAAGAGGCTACAGTCATTGATTATTATGATGAAAATCAATCTGAACTAACGATTCCTTTATCAGAGCGCCTCACCCCGTCTGAAAACGCTCAAAAATACTTTAAACAATATCATAAGCTTAAAAACTCTGCTGTATATGTCGAACAGGAGATTAAGAAAGCGGAAGTCGATATGGAGTACCTTTCAAGACTGCTGCAGCAGCTTGAAACAGCCGATACACAGGATATTGAAGATATTCGGGAAGAGCTTATGGATGAGGGATACGTAAAAGCAAAGCCGTCGAAAAAGAAAAAGAAAAAAGCTGCTAAACCGGTTCCAGACCGGTATATGTCTTCCGCGGGTACGGAAATTTTTGTCGGCAAGAACAATAAACAAAATGAGTATGTGACAATGCGGCTTGGGCGCCAGGATGAAATTTGGCTTCATACGAAAGACATCCCCGGGTCACACGTACTGATTCGCAGCACCGCTCCTGATGAAACAACGCTGCAGGAAGCAGCAGAAATTGCTGCCTGGCATAGTAAAAGCAGAATGTCGGGCAATGTACCAGTGGACTTCACTAAAATACGTCACGTTAAAAAACCCAATGGAGCGAAGCCTGGCTTTGTCACCTACGACCAGCAAACAACACTGTTCGTGACACCGGACGAACATAAAATCCGCTCTTTAAAGCAAAACCAAAGGGGGTAGCGAGATGATTGTCACCCATCAGCTCGACCACTTCTGGCTGATCGAGCAGCATGAGCATGCACGCTTGTCAGCAGCCATGGCTGCAGCATTTCAACCTGGATTGACATCCATGCCGGAGCTTCTCACAGCAGCTGTGAGAGGCCACGATCGTTCCTGGAAGCTCCCAGATGCAGAACCGCTTTGGAATGACCGCGCGGACAAGCCGTACTCCTTTCTCGATTTTCCAGCTGATATGAAGATGGTATTTTATGAACAGGGTATTGAGGCATCAGAGACAGAGGATCCTGCCTCTGCTCTGCTGCAAAGTCTGCATTACTGCTCCCTTGTCAAAGGGCGTACAGGCGGTGAAAAGCGTTTCTTAAAACAGGAGCAGGTCCGGCAAGCCAGATTAGCAAAGACGGTACCGGAAGCCGAAGTAGACGTGCTGCTGAAACTTCTCCAATTCACCGACAGTCTTTCCTTGTTCGTATGTATGCGGCCGAATCAATCGGGAACGTACCGTCAGAAAGAAAGCGGATTTCACACGTCTGAAGAACTTCCTTTTACAAACGGTCTGCCTTTTCAAGCAGAGTGGAGGGATAGGAGCCTGTCGTGCACTCCTTCGCCGTTTCACAAGAACATTGCCTTTCAGCTTGAGGCCCGCAGACTGAAGGTGGAGGACTGCAAGTGTCACGGCCTGCTCAAAACGTTCCAAAACACCAGACCGATTACGTTGAACATAACTATAACCTAGATTTTCATTTTAATACATGAAGAACATCCAAAACCTCCGGAGCTTTTATAGCCCGGAGGTTTTGCAGTGTATACCGGCCGATCAGCCTGCATCAAGTGCGGCAAACTGCGATTTGACCAGCGCATAATATTCGCCGCGCTGATCGATTAACTCATCGTGGCTGCCCTGTTCTAATATTTGCCCTTGTTCCAATACGAAAATATGATCAGCTTCCCGAATGGTTGATAAGCGGTGCGCGATCATAACAGCTGTTCTTCCATGCAGCAGTTTTTCAAGTGCACGCTGGATCAGCTGTTCGGTTTCCGTATCAATAGAAGCCGTTGCTTCGTCAAGAATTAATATTTGTGGATCTGCAAGCAGTGCACGGGCAAAGGAAATCAGCTGCCTTTCGCCTACCGACAAAATGTTGCCCCGTTCTTCTACTTCCGTTTCATAGCCGTTTGCAAGCTGCTGGATAAATTTATCCGCTCCAACCGTTTGAGCAGCGCGTTTACATTCCTCATCTGTGGCATCCGGTTTTCCGAATCGAATGTTATCAATGATGGTGCCGGAAAAAATAAACGTATCTTGCAGAACGATACTCACCTGTTTTCGAAGACTGTCCAGGCTCACATCACGTAAATCGTGTCCATCTATTTTTACTGAGCCGGATGTCGGGTCATAAAATCGGCTGATCAAGTTGACGATGGTCGTTTTCCCGCTTCCCGTATGACCAACGAGCGCAATGGTCTGTCCGGCCCTCATTTCAAGGTTAATGGACTGCAGCGCCTTTCGCTTACTGTCGTAAGCAAATTCAACGTTATCAAACTCAATATGCCCCTCAACCTGCCCGAGTTCAACGGCATTCTCCTGTTCAGGAACGGACGGAAGTTCGTCCAGAAATTCAAAGATACGCTCTGAAGAAGCCATCCCGACCAGCAGCTGGTTATACACCTGTCCAAGTCTGGAAATCGGCTCCCAAAACATACCGAGAAAAAGAGAAAAGGTAAAGAATTCCCCAATGGTCAGACCGCCTGTTTGAATGAGAAAAACGCCGTACCAAAGCAGAACTGCGGTACCAATTGCGCCGCTCATTTCCACGAACGGCCGGAACATCGCACTTTTTTGAGTAGCATTTCTCCAGGATTCATAGTTTTGACCGTTAATCTTGTTGAAAAAGCCGATGTTCGGCTTTTCTTGTGTATAAGACTGTGTCACGCGAATTCCTTGAATACTCTCATTTAAGTGTGAATTAAGCATCGACTGCTTCAGACGGACATCCTGCCAGGAGCGCCGGATATTTCTGCGCAGCCTCGTCGAAATAAAGAACATGATCGGCAGAACAATCATGATCGCAAGCGTCAGTTCTGGACTGATATAAAAGAGTAGCGCAATAATCCCTACAAGCATGATAATGTCCATCAGCAAATTAATGACGCCATTCGTAAACAGATCCTGCAGACTGTTGACATCGTTTGTGATCCTTACGAGGATGGAGCCTGCGGAACGCTGATCAAAAAAACGATGCGAGAGCCGCTGGATATGGTTAAACAACGCCGTCCGCAGGTCAAAGATGATGTATTGGCCAAGCTTGTTCATGTATTTGATCCGGAGCAGGTTTCCTATCCAGGAAATGACATACAGTCCGGCGATCACCCCAACCATGATAAAAAGAAAGTTCATATCACCAAATTCGATGATGTGATCAAGTGCATAGCTCCCGATTAGAACCGGTGCCAGCAGCCTTACAGCTGTGGACAGCAGCATCCCGAATACAGCGATTGGAAGAATGGTTTTAGCATATGGTTTCATATATTGAAGCAGTCTCGTCATTTGCTTCCAATTAAAAGGCTTTTCAATCGCCTGATCCGTCGAATAATGAAATCGTTTCAGCGTGCGGCTTTCCTGCTTGTTACTCATAGCCTCACCCCCTGTTTATTTGGCTTCCTGCATAAATGTGTGCTTGTCTTTATACTGCAGATCGAATATGCGGCGGTATGCCCCATGCTGCTGCATCAGTTCATCGTGATTACCGCGCTCCATTATTCGACCGTTGTCCAACACAAGAATTTCGTCGGCATGCATGAGAGAAGAAATTCGATGAGCAATGATGAACGTTGTTCGTCCCTTCATAACTTCCTGAAACGCCTTCTGAATCTTCGCTTCCGTTTCCATGTCAACGGCACTTGTCGCATCGTCCAAAATCAGGATGCTCGGGTCGACACAAATGGCTCTGGCAATTGCGATACGCTGCTTCTGACCGCCGGATAATCCGCCGCCCCGTTCGCCGAGCACGGTATCATACCCTTCTGGCAGCTGCATGATAAATTCATGTGCATCTGCACGTTTCGCAGCATCTATGATCTGCTCCATACCAGCTCCTGGATTACCGTATGAGATATTGTCTTTAACAGAGGAAGAAAACAAAAATGACTCCTGAAGAACAACACCCGTACTGCTCCGGATCGTCCTCAGCGTGTAGTCTGCGAGCGGTCTGCCATCTATCAGCACTTCTCCCTCATCTGGTTCATAAAACCGGGTGATCAACTGCGTAATAGACGTTTTACCTGAACCTGTCGCACCTATAAGTCCGATCGTCATTCCAGGCTCGGCTTTAAAGCTGACGTCCTCGAGGGCCAGATCTTCCTCTTCATCATAGCGGTGCCGCACGTTTTTAAACTCTACTCTTCCGTCCAGACGGTCTTTTGAAACAGCACCCGGTTTATCCATGATTTCCTCCGGCTGCTCAAGCACCTGCAGCAGCCGCTCTCCGGAGGCTTTAGCCTGGGAAAAGGTGTTTACAATAAAACCGAGGTTCATTAACGGATTAATAATAAACCAGATTAAGCTGAAAAAGGCAACTAGAACCCCCGGCTGGATATCCCCATTGATGACGAGGAAACCACCATAGCCGAGGAGCACGACGACACATATATGTCCAATTAACTCCATAAACGGAAAGTAAGAGGCCCAGATATTTGACGTATAGATGTACTTATCCTTATAATCTGTGTTTTTATGTTCGAACCTGCCCATCTCATAATTTTCCTTAGACAGGGATTTTACAGTCGTCATCCCGCTGATGTTTTCTTGAACCTTTGTTGTCAGCCCAGCAAAGGATTTCCGAATATCTGTAAAGGCAGGGTGAACCTTTTTATCAAACCGATAGACAGTAACGATCAAAAACGGCATCGCCGCCAGCGTAACGACTGCAAGCGAAGGGCTGTAAAAAAACATAATGCCCAAACTTAGTCCAACGAGCATTACCAGGTTAATCAGCTGAGCAAATCCGAAGGAAAGAAAAAAGCGAAAACCTTCAACATCCGCTGTCAGACGCGACATCAGGTCACCCGTCCTGGCGTTATCATAATAGCGGAAGGGCAAATATTGAAGCTTCTCATACAGTGCATTCCGCAGCTCAAAAACCGCACGGATTCCAAACAAGTCTCCGAGATACTGATGGAAGTAGACAGCGATCCCTTTCAGAAGTGTAATCACAAAAAAACCTACGGCTACATATGGAATCCAGCCGTAGTTCTGATCAAGCACAATATAGTCTATTGTGATTTGCAGAATGACCGGATAGGCTACGGTAAAGCCCGTTACGGCAAGCAGCAGAACGATCGACCAGAAAAAATAACGTTTAAACGGCCAGTAAAACTGTTTTAATTTCTTAAATGTATCCATAACAATTCCTCCTTCCGATCAATGGCAGTTCTTCTAATATATCGGTTTCCGAAATAATAATCCAGCGCTGTTTTCAGCCGGATATGGCTTTCAACTGGAATGATCAGGTGATTTCTGAATATTTTCACCTTTTCACTGGATTATACTCTTACATGCGCGGAAATAATACGAATCTGCCTCGTGTTTCGTCTTGTTACCTGTCTTTAAATCGAAAAAACTGTCCAGAGCATCGAGCTCTGAACAGTTGCTTCTTACATAAACATCATCACTGCCGCCCAGCCAAACAGGAGCAGCGGAATATTGAAGTGCAGGAAGGTCGGAACAACGGTATCCCAGATATGATTATGCTGGCCGTCTGCATTCAGCCCGGCTGTCGGCCCAAGCGTACTGTCAGAGGCCGGACTTCCTGCGTCTCCAAGCGCACCAGCGGTTCCGATCAGGGCAATAACTGCCAGCGGTGAAAATCCGAGTGATGCGGCAAGCGGCACGAAAATGGCTGCCAAAATAGGCACAGTAGCAAAAGAGGACCCGATTCCCATTGTGATAAAAAGACCAATCAGCAGCATAACGAGCGCAGCCAGAGCCTGCCTGCCATCAAACCAGTCTTCTGTAGATGCAACAAGAAGCTCTACGTGGCCGCTCTCCCGTATCACTTCTGCAAATCCTCCAGCTGTGATCATAACAAACCCAATGAAGGCGAGCATTTTCATTCCGCTTGTAATTAGGCCGTCCGCTTCCTGAAGCGTGAATTTTTTTAAAACGTGCAGCACTCCAAAGTACAGATACAACAGTGCCAACCCTGCAAAGACACCAAAAATCATGGAATCTGACCAGATTTGAGCAGCCAGTACGGCGAGCACAGCGAGCGTTCCCACTGCTGTTCCGTAAGGCGGTGCTTCCCTGTCAGAGCCGGCTTCTGCAATATCTCTGTTTTCATAGGAGCGATTTTTGCGGTACGTCACTAAGATGGCAACTGCGAGTCCTGCCACCATTCCGGCTACAGGGAGTGCCATAGCGACGGGAATGTCAGCGAGGTCAATCGCCATTCCGCTCGCTTCCATGTTTTCTGCTATTGTCTGGTGGAAAATCAGGCCGTATCCTGCTGGAAGCAGAATATAGGGAGCTTTTAATCCAAACGTTAAAGCAGTGGCTGCTGCCCGCCGGTCAAGCAAAAGTTCATTAAACACCTTCAGCAAAGGCGGGATGAGAAGCGGGATAAACGCAATGTGAACCGGTACAAGATTCTGGGAAAAGCAGGCGATCAGTGCTGTAGTGAAAAGAAGCAGCACTTTCACAAGTGTCGTTTTCCTTGCCTCACCGCGCCTTCCCAGCAGCTTTACTGCTCCAGCTACGAGCTTATCAGGAATACCCGTAAACGTGATACCTGCTGCAAATGCTCCAAGAAGTCCGTAGCTTAACGCGATTTGCGCATTTGTCCCCAGTCCATCTGAGAACACTTGGATTGTCTCACTTATCCCCATTCCGGCTGTGATTCCACCGGCTGCCGCCCCGAGGAGAAGAGCCACAACTACGTGAACACGGGATAGGCTGAGAACGATCATGACTAATACGGCAATGATAACTGCATTCATAAAACGGTACGCTCCTGTCTTTATCGTGATAAATCACTAATGTAAAAAAGCCTTCATGAGAATATCATGGAGGCCGCAGAAAATCAATGCTTTGTCTTCAAAATAAGATAAACCGGAACTAAGAACACATACAGATGCAGCAGCAGGACCGTCCCTGCAAGTGGTTCTGCCTGCATCAGCCTCTCAACAAGCTGCGGTAGCTCGGGTGCCGGATAGCTGTATGTCATCAGCTCCAATATAGAAACCAGTGGGATTAACGCTGCTGCGATTACAACGGATCCGGCGGCAACGTATCGATTCAGCTGAAGACCCTTCCAAATAGAAAAGCATACCACCGCAGCAGTTACAGTAACAACTAACAGCCAGCTGCCAGTCGAAAGCGGTTCGTGAAACAATTCATCTCCCCCTATCCTCATCTCCTATGCTGACCGTACCCTGATCATGAGAATCAAAACGCCGATTCAACATCTTCCTTGGAAGCTGTCTTGTGACAGCATGACGATAGAAAATCAGCACCAGCCCTTCTTTTGACTAGAAGAGCCGGTGCTGGGTCTGTCTGCTTTGAATACGTGAATAAGATGGACCAGGGATTATAAAGCCATAAGAGAAAACCTAGAAACGGCAGCACTTGTCACCTTCCTCTCAGCTTTATTTAATGGCAGCAGCAATCGTTGCACGCCCGCACGTGGATAAAGAGACATCTGCTTCCCGGTAGCCAGCAGCAGCAAGTCGATGCTTCAGTTCAAGCTCAGTAAATCGATGCCGCCGTTCAGCTATACGCCCCCACTGAAGCAGGCCGTTTCGTTCTTGTGCAGGCAAATGATGAGCATCTTTTTCCGCCCGCGCGAAGGAAAATGCAGGAGAAGGGTTTAACAAGCGCAGTTCTCCCCCTTTTGTCTGTACCCGGTATAATTCTGCTAAAGCGCGTTCTGGATCAGGGAGCAGAAACAATACGCAAGTGCTGATGACGGCATCAAATTGATAATCCGGAAACGGGAGCGCCTCCACGTCTGCTGTTACAAATGTCAGTCCAGCTTCTTTGCTGTGAAGCTCAGATGCTTCTCTGACCATCTCTGTGGAAAGATCAACACCCACTCTGTTTTCAAACTGCTGAAGCCTTGCGGCAAGTCTTCCTGTTCCGCAGCCGGCATCGAGAAGGTTCGTTCCTGATAAATTCCGGCTGGCCTCATGTTGAAGCTGAATAAACCAGGATGAAGCTGCCATTTGATCAAAGAAATCGGTTTTATTGTCAAAATCTGCTGCAGTAAATCTTCTCACGCCGCTCAACTCCTTGTAAAAGCATCGCTCCATCCTGCAGGATCTGTATTCCAGTTCGCTAACTGATCTGCCTCTTGGCCGGAGATAACTTTCCGGCTTTTTGCGGTATCAAGCAGAATCGGAAAAGACGTTAATGCCTCTACGGGAAAAGAACGCTTTTCAATTTGCCGCTGAAGAATATGCAGTTCGTATGTAAAAATGGCTGCAATGCCAACCGGAATGCCGCCTTCTTCTTCAACAGCCTCCGCTGCTTTGAAGGCAGATCCTCCTGTTGAAAGTAAATCTTCAACAATCAATACTTTCGCTCCCTGCGGAAGATTTCCTTCTATTTTATTTTTCCGCCCGTGTGATTTTGGTGAACTCCGTACATAAATCATGGGCAGTCCGGCCAGATCAGCAGCCCAGGCAGCATGTGGAATTCCTGCTGTTGCAGTGCCTGCAATTATATCCGCACCGAGCTCACGAGCTTTTGCGGAGAACCATTCTGCTACTTGTTTACGGGCATCCGGATAACTCATCAGTAAACGGTTATCACAATAGATAGGGGATTGCAGTCCGGAGCTCCATGTAAACGGGTGCTCAGGTGATAGGACAACAGCTTCTATATCAAGCAGCAATTCCGCTGCCTTATACTGGTTCATTGCTTAACCACTCCTTTTGAATTGCTTGATACGCTTTATAAGGATTGCTGCTTCTCGTAATTTGCCGGCCGCACACAATCGCATCTGCTCCTGCTGCTGCAGCATCAGCGGGAGTCGCAGTCCGCACCTGATCGTGCTCTGCTGTTTGAGCCGAGCGGATTCCAGGTGTGACACAAAGAAAATCACTGCCGCAAACGTGTTTAATCTGTTTTGTTTCATGAACGGAGCACACGACCCCATCCAACCCGCTCTGCTTCGTAAGGAGAGCAAGCTGTTCAACCGAATGCGCTAATCCGGACGTCACGCCTTGTTCCGCAACAACTTGCGCATCAGAAGTACTCGTCAGCTGGGTCACAGCAATCAGTGCAGGACGGCCGGGAGAGCCTGAACCAATTTCGATGCCTTCCCGGGCTGCTTCCATCATGCGTCTTCCGCCGAGTGCATGGACATTAACAAGATCAATTCCGGAAGCAGCGACAATCGTCATCGCCCGCTTGACAGTTTCGGGAATGTCATGCATTTTGACATCCAGAAATACTCCGTGTCCGCGCTGTTTAACAGATTCAACAAAAGAAAGGCCTTCCTTATAAAACAACTCCATGCCGATTTTGACATAGACATCGCTCCCGAGCTGCTCCAGGAGCATCGATGCTTTTGCTTTATTTTCAACATCCAGTGCTACAATGATGGGACGCTGCAAGATTTCCAACTCCTTCCTGTTAAATCAGAAACATGCGCTATTTGCCGTCTTGCAAGCCATTCATCCAATTGCTCAATCAACTCCGGACAGATGAACGGGTTTTGAAAATTAGCTGTTCCCACAGCGACAGCAGATGCCCCTGCACTGAAAAAGTCAATAATATCTTCAACCGATGAAATTCCGCCCATCCCGATAATTGGGAGGTCCGTTTGCTGGCTTACTTCATAAATCATTCGAATTGCTACAGGCTTGACTGCCGGTCCGGAAAGTCCTCCGGTTTTATTTGCTAATATTGGCTTTCCCGTTTCCGTATCCAGGCGCATGCCTATCAATGTGTTGATCATACTGAGACCTGAAGCGCCAGCTTTCTCGACGGATTTCGCAATCGCTGAGATGTCCCCGGTATTCGGAGAAAGCTTTACATAAACGGGCTTGTTGGAGATGTTGCAGACAGCCCGCGTTACTTCGGCAGCGAGCTCCGGATCATTACCAAATTGAATGCCGCCTTCTTTCACATTTGGACAGGAAATATTAAGCTCCAGCGCCCCAACTTCCGGGGCATCCGCCATCACACTTGCTGCTTCGCAGTAATCGTCGATGGAGGTGCCTGCAATGTTAGCCAGTACGGGAATCCCGGCTTGTCCGCAATGGTTGAGATGATCCGCCTTGATCGCTTTGGCACCTGGATTCTGAAGCCCGATTGCATTGAGCATCCCGCTGTCTGTCTCAGCTACTCTTGGAACCGGATTGCCGCGCCTGGGCTCTGGTGTTGCTGCTTTTACCGCAGCGGCTCCAAGCAGTGACAGATCGTACAAATCAGCAAATTCCGCGCCGAACGCAAAACAACCTGAAGCCGGCATCACTGGATTTTTCATATCCAAACCCGGCAGCACCGTTTTTAATCTGCTCACAGCTGAACCACTCCTTTCTCAAACACAGGGCCATCGCTGCATATTTTCACGTAGCCGCCTTCCTTTTTATCGCATACGCAGGCAAAGCAGGCCCCGATTCCGCATCCCATTCGTTCTTCAAGAGAGACGTAGCCAGGAGCATCCATCGTATCTTGAAGCGGACGCAGCATTGCTTTCGGGCCGCACGCATAAAAGGTGGTAAACGCTGATTTGAGTAGTGCAGCATCAGTGACGTATCCTTTTGTGCCGTATGAGCCGTTTTCCGTTGTTACTTCTACTTCGCCCAGGTGGCGAAGCTCTTTTTCAAGAAACACATCTTCAGCTGACCGGAAGCCAATAACTGCTTTTACGCTGACACCGTTTTTTACCAGCTCTTCCGCAAGGAAATAGAGCGGCGGTACTCCTACCCCGCCGCCTATCAGCAGAGCTGTACCATCCTCAAGCATGGGAAATCCCTGGCCGAGAGGGCCAAACACATCAATCGTATCCCCGATCCTTACGGAGGCAATTGCTTCTGTCCCTGCCCCGGACGCTCGAAAGATAATGACAACCGTTCGTTCATCAGCAGCGCTTATGCTGATAGGTCTTCTTAGCAGCATCGCTCTCCCATCCCCTGCCTGCACGTGCAGAAATCGGCCTGGTGTGCATTGAGACGGAATCTGAGAACCTTCCATGGTGAATTTGTAGACATTTTTTGCGACTTCTTCCTTCTCCACTAACTTCAGTTTTTCTTTGATCATACAGTCACCGCCTGCTTCTCCCTTACCGGAATGGTACTGAAGTGCATCGACTCAATCACTTGCAGTACTGCTTTTGTCGTATCGAGCGACGTATTACAGACAATGCCTCGTTCCACTGCCTCCCGACGGATCCGGAAACCATCCGTTGCGGGCTTTTTGCCAGTCGTCAGTGTGTTTACAATGTATTGTACTTGGCGTGTTGAAATTAGGTCCAGCATATCCGGCTTTCCTCCGCCGACCTTGTAAACCGTCTCGGAAGGAATACCTAAACCTCTCAAATACGCCGCTGTGCCAGGAGTTGCAGTGATATCGAAACCGAGCTGATGAAATCGCTGGGCAAGAATCCCTGCTTCCTCTTTGTCCTGATCGGCGATTGTAAAGAGCACGTTGCCGTGCAGCGGCACGTCCATACCTGATGCTACCAGTCCTTTATACAGAGCCTTTTCCAAAGAATGATCGCGTCCCATTACCTCTCCTGTTGATTTCATTTCAGGTCCGAGCGTTATGTCGACACTGCGCAGCTTTTGAAAGGAGAAAACAGGTACCTTAACGGACACTTCCTCCGGCTCATCCAGCAGGCCGGAGATAAAGCCTTGCTCTTTAAGTGATTGACCAAGCAGGCTCTTTACCGCCGCTTCTGCCATGTTCATCTCCGTAATTTTACTGAGAAACGGAACGGTTCTGCTGGAGCGTGGATTTACTTCCAGTACATAGACATCATCTTCCTGAATGACAAACTGAATATTCATAAGTCCTTTTACTTGAAACCCTTTTGCCAGTTTAATCGTGTAGTCTATCAGTTTTTCTTTGACAAGGTCACTGATATTCTGAGGCGGATAGACAGCAATGGAATCTCCGGAATGTACCCCGGCCCGCTCTATATGCTCCATAATCCCTGGAATAACAACTGTCTCGCCGTCACAAACGGCATCGACTTCCACTTCTTTCCCGACGAGGTACTTATCAATAAGCACCGGATAGTTGTGATTAACCTTGACAGCTTTTTTCATATACGTGACAAGCTCTGATTCATGATAAAGAATCTGCATGGCTCTTCCTCCTAAAACGTAGGAGGGTCTGATTAAGACCGGGTAGCCGATGCCGGACGCAATGGCTGCAGCTTCATCCACCGATACGGCCGTTCTTCCCTCTGGCTGTGGAATATTTAGTTTTTGCAGAGTGGCTTCAAACTTATCCCGATCTTCACACGCATCAAGAAACTCAAGGGAAGTCCCAATAATTGGCACCCCGCGCTTTTCCAATTCTCCAGCGAGGTTCAAAGCCGTCTGGCCACCAAACTGGACAATGACTCCTTCCGGCTTTTCGTGCCGAATCACATTCATTACATCTTCAATGGTAAGCGGCTCAAAATAAAGCTTGTCTGATATTTCAAAGTCCGTCGAAACAGTCTCGGGATTATTGTTCATGATAATGGCTTCCCTGCCGCTTTCCTTAATCGTTTTAACCGTGTGTACAGTCGCGTAGTCAAATTCGATCCCCTGGCCGATCCGGATTGGCCCGGACCCCAGCACCAGAATAGAAGGCTTCGCAGTTACAATCGATTCATTTTCCTCTTCGAATGTACTGTAATAGTAAGGTGTAGCAGATGCAAACTCTCCTGCGCACGTATCCACCATCTTAAAAACGGGGTACAGCTTCTGTGTTTCCTGCATCGCTTCGACTGCCTCGATCTCTTTTCCGGAAAAGTAGGAGACTGCCTGATTCGAAAACCCTGCTTCTTTCACTTCCTGAAGCAGTTCACTCGATAATGGTTCTGTTTCAAGCCTCTGTTCGAGCTTCACGATCTCCTGAATTTCATAAAGAAAGTAAAGATCAACAGCAGTAACAGCGTGAATGTCTTCCGGAGTCCATCTTTCGCGAAGCGCTTCTGCACAATAAAGAAGGCGTTCATCATCTTGTGCTGCAAGCTTTCCACGCAGATCCGTTCGATCCGCATCTTCCGGCATCAGGTGAAACAACCCGATCTCGGCCGACCGAACAGCCTTCAGCAAAGATTCAGACAAGGTTCTGCCGATTGCCATCACCTCTCCAGTCGCTTTCATTTGCGAGCCGAGCGTGCGATTGGCAGAATCAAACTTATCAAAAGGAAACCTTGGCCATTTTGTAACAACGTAATCCAGGGCAGGTTCAAAGCTTGCAAATGTATTTTTAGTAACCGGATTTTGCAGCTCATCCAATCTGTAACCGACGGCGATTTTAGCTGAAAGCTTGGCGATCGGATATCCTGTTGCTTTGGAAGCGAGGGCAGATGAGCGGCTCACACGCGGATTCACTTCAATGATGTAATAATCTTCACTGTGAGGATCAAGGGCACACTGAACGTTGCAGCCGCCTTCGATGCCAAGTGCAGAAATAATATCCAGTGAAGCGGTGCGCAGCATTTGATACTCTCTGTCTGAGAGTGTCTGACTGGGAGCTGCTACGATAGAATCTCCTGTGTGTACGCCGACGGGATCGAGGTTTTCCATATTACAGACCACTATCGACTGCCCGCTTTTATCGCGCATCACTTCATATTCCACTTCTTTAAAGCCGGCGATACTTTTTTCGATCAGGCACTGGTTAACGGGACTCGCGTAAAGTCCTTGAGCCGTGATTTCTCGAAGCTGTGCCTCTGTGTGCGCCATTCCTCCGCCCGTACCGCCGAGCGTATAGGCAGGACGCACGATAACTGGAAGTCCGATCGCATTGGCAAATACTTCTGCTTCTTCAACTGTATGAACAATTTCACTATCCGGCACAGGCTGAGATATAGTGCGCATTAATTCACGAAATGCTTCTCTGTCTTCTGCCTGGCGGATCGCATCCAAGTCGGTTCCCAGAAGTTCAATACTGTAACGCTCGAGAATCCCCTGCTTTTCCAGTTCCATGACAAGGTTCAGACCAGTTTGTCCCCCAAGCGTCGCAATGATGCCGTCCGGCCGCTCCCTGCGGATCACTGAAGTGACAAATTCAGGGGTCAGGGGTTCAATATAGACACTGTCAGCCGTTGCAGCATCGGTCATAATCGTAGCCGGATTAGAGTTGACGAGAATAACTTCATATCCTTCTTCCTTCAGAGCTTGACAAGCCTGTGTCCCTGCATAATCAAATTCAGCCGCCTGACCGATAATAATTGGTCCGGACCCTACTACGAGGATTTTTTGAATATCTGTACGTTTAGGCATGAATCGTTCCCCCTGTCTGCTCATGTACGAGCGCTTTGAACTGGTCAAACAAAATAGCGGATTCCGTCGGTCCAGGAGCGGCCTCCGGGTGATACTGTACGCTGAATACTGGAAGCGTCTCGTGTTTCAATCCTTCAATTGAACCATCGTTGACGTTGACATGCGATACATGAAGTCCCGTTCCGGAAAGCGATGCTTTTCTTACCGTATAACTATGATTTTGAGAGGTGATCGCTACTCTTCCGCTTTCAAGATGGCGGACAGGGTGGTTCCCGCCCCGGTGTCCAAACGTCATTTTTTCTGTGTCCGCCCCAAAAGCAAGCGCCAGCAGCTGATGCCCGAGGCAAATGCCAAACACCGGCAGGACATCGGCCAGTTTTCGAACGTGCTGCACCGCCTCCGGAATATCCTGCGGATCTCCGGGGCCGTTACTTAACATGACGCCGTCCGGTGAAAGGGAGAGGACGTCTTCTGCTGTCGTATTCCATGGCACCGAAATGACTTCAAATTCCTGCTGGAGCAGATGGCTGATAATGCCTTTTTTCGCCCCGTAATCAATAAGGACAATCCGGTGCCGCCCGCGCCCCGGGTACCAGTACTGCTGAGAAGCTGAAACTTGACGAACCTGATCACTGCTATGAACAGCCGCCGCTCGTATCTGTGCCTCTTCCACAGATTCCGTACTATCTGAAAGCACCCCTCTCATCGTTCCACCTGTACGGATGATTCTCGTCAGCTTGCGTGTGTCGATGCCTTGGATACCAGGAATGTTGTGGTGATGTAACCACTCATCAAGCGTCCGTTCCTGGCGAAAATGACTCGGATTCGCTGCCGCTTTTTTAACAATCATACCAGCGCAGTGTGGAATTATATTTTCAAAATCATCGCGGTTAATGCCGTAATTGCCAATCAGCGGATAGGTCATGCATATGATCTGGTCACGGTACGATGGATCTGTTACTATCTCCTGGTAGCCCGTCATACTCGTATTGAAAACAACTTCTCCTTGCCCTGCCCGATCACTGCCTAACGCCTTCCCTTTAAAGACTGCTCCATTCTCCAGTACTAATTTCCGCATTATGCTTTCCCCTCTTTCCAAACTTCTTTTCCATTAAATATTGTCATCACTGGCTGACCAACTGTTACCCATCCGTTAAATGGAGTGTTTTTCCCGCGCGAGACAAAGCTGGAGGAATCAATCGTTCGCTGTTTCTCCAAATCCAGCACCGTAAATTCAGCCTGCTGTCCAGGAGCCAGCTTTCCGTAAGGCAGGTTAAAGACAGAAGCTGGTTTATCAATCATCCAACCGAGCAGATCCTCCAGCTTAAACTGTTTCGTTTTCACAAAAAACGTGTGCAGCAGCGGGAAAGCCGTTTCCAAGCCTGTTATACCGAAAGGCGCATGCTGAATAGACCCGGCTTTTTCTTCTTCTGTATGCGGTGCATGATCAGTCGCGATAAAATCGAGAGTACCGTCGATAAGTCCTTCTATTAATGCAAGCTGGTCTCTGCGGCTCCGAAGCGGCGGATTCATTTTATATTGAGCATCATCTCCTGGAATATCCTCTTCGTTTAGCAGCAGGTGATGCGGGGACACTTCAGCTGTCACGTGAATGCCGGCTCGTTTTGCATCCCGGATTACTCTGACGGATGCTTCTGTGCTGACGTGGCAGACATGGTAATGTGCTCCAGTTTCTTCTGCAAGCAGCACGTCTCTTGCAATATGTACAGATTCTGCTGAAGAAAGAATCCCGTTAATGTGAAGCTCCTCCGCTTTTATCCCTGCATGAAGATGCCCTCCGAATAGCAAGCTGTTATCCTCACAGTGGGCAGCGACAGGAATACCGGCTTCTGAAGCCTGCTGCATAGCTCGATACATCATACCGGCCGACTGCACACCGACACCATCGTCAGTAAGTGCAAAAGCGCCTCCGTGCTTTAATGCTTTGGCATCGGTAAGCTCCTTGCCAGCTTCACGGATCGTGATGGAACCGTACGGCAGCACACGGATGTGCGCATTGCGGCTGATCATGTTCTGCAGTGCTTCCATCTGCTCCTTCGTATCCGGCACCGGTCTCGTATTTGGCATCGCACACACTGTTGTGTATCCACCTTTAGCTGCTGCCTTCGTCCCGGAGCTGATTGTTTCTTTTTGTTCACCGCCTGGCTCACGAAGATGAACATGTACATCGATAAAGCCTGGACTAATTATCAGCCCGCTCACATCGACTGTTTGATCCGCTGTGTCTGGTGAAAGCTCTCCAGCCATCTGTTCAATCAGCCCGGTTTCCTCGGAAACCACAATATCCTGTCTGACCAGCTTTCTGTTTTGATAAACTTGTGCACCTTTATACAGCTTTTTCATAGCGTTTTTCCTCCTTTGTTTTCAACACCTCAGCTAGAACAGCCTGTCTAACCTTTACACCGTTTGCCATCTGCTTAAAAATCCGGGAAAAAGGAGCTTCAACGAGTGATGTATGCAGTTCCACTCCGCGATTCACAGGGCCTGGATGCATTAAGATCGTATGCGGCTTAAACCTTTCAGCACGCTCAGGCGTCAATCCGAACTGTTCCAGGTAGTTCGGAAACACCGGCTCCATCGCATCGTGCCGTTCCAGCTGTGTTCGGAGCGACATCCACACATCAGCTTGTCTGCACCCCTCATCTGCTGAAATCGGCGTGATCCCATCCGGCATCCATTCCTGAGGACCGCTGAACCAAACTTCTGCCCCGAGCCGCTTCAAGACTGATGCATTGGCAGAAGCAATCCTGCTGTGACGAATATCTCCGCTGATCACAATCTGCAGACTGCGGAACGAACCAAATTCCTGTTTAATCGTCAACAGGTCCAGCAGCGATTGTGTCGGATGATCACCAGATCCGTCTCCCGCATTGATGATGGGAATATGAACATCCTGCAGCTCGTTATAAAATGCTTTTTCTTTACTGCGGATAATG
The DNA here is from genome assembly GCF_052061695.1 of Alkalicoccus luteus. Classification (NCBI taxonomy): domain Bacteria; kingdom Bacillati; phylum Bacillota; class Bacilli; order Caryophanales; family Bacillaceae; genus Alkalicoccus; species Alkalicoccus luteus. The sequence goes on along the minus strand of NZ_JBPZEY010000002.1, from coordinate 67,129 downwards.
ACCGCACTTACGCCGATCGCCTCCAGTGTCTTAACCGTATCGTAGAGCGTTTCCCCTTTTTGGAGGCTCGATCCGGCTTCATCAATCGAAAGCGAGCGCATTCCGAGATTCATCTCTGCCATTTCAAAGCTGCACCTCGTTCGTGTGCTCGGCTCCAAAAAAACGTTTGCTGCCATTCGATTAGCAAAGTCCGGAAATTCGGTTCCGTCCGCTTGCTCGAGAATTGATAAAATAGCTTGATCCGACAGGTGCTGCAGTGACGTTAATGATTTCATCGAATACCTCCTTTGAAAATGAGCGCTGCAGGTTACTGGCAAAAAAAGACACCCGTTGACGATGCACGGGTGCCTGAGCTTCCGGAAAGAGACCGGAAGCAGTCACCCTTTGCCGGTTCACTGACCGGCTTTAAAAGGTGTTGCTTATGCAGCTGAGCCGTCTTTTTTACGGCTCATATCGTGAAACATTTCTTCATTCGTTTTAACAGGATCCCGTCCCGGTAAAATAAGGTTAAGTAAAATGCCGACAATCGTTGCGAGCGCCATACCAGCAATTTGCACATCATCTGATACTTGGATAAAGGCGCCTCCAATGCCGATGACCAAAACGACGGATACGATAACTAAATTGCGCTTTTTACCAATTTCCACTTGATTGTCAATCAACATACGCAGTCCGTTTGAAGCAATAATTCCAAAAAGAAGGATGGATACGCCTCCCATGACAGCTGTCGGAATTGTGGTAATTAGAGCTGAAACCTTCCCGACAAAACCGAACAGTACCGCAGCGACAGCGGCGCCTCCTATGACGAAAACGCTGAACACTCTTGTCAAAGCGACGACACCAATATTTTCACCGTATGTTGTATTCGGCGGACCTCCGAGAAGGGAGCTGATGACAGTTGCGACCCCGTCCCCCATAATGGAGCGATGCAGTCCCGGCTCTTTTACAAGGTTTTTCTCCACTACTTTGCTGAGAACCATCTGATCTCCTATATGCTCACTGAGCGTCACAACTGCGATCGGTACCATGATTGCTACAATCGTCCAGTTTAGGGAAGGCTCGTATGTGACAAAGGGAATGAGAAATTCTGGTGACTGGATCCAGGCTGCCTCCCGGACAGCACTGAAATCGACAAGTCCAAAAAACCAGGCCGTGGTATACCCTCCGACAATTCCTGTAAGAATCGGTACAAGGCTGAAAAATCCTCGGAAAAAGATTGCGGCTGTAATGGTTATTGCGAGTGTGATCATTGCTACGCTAAAATGCGTGCCGCTGTAGCTTTCTGTAGCGGGGTTCTCCATCGCCATCTCAATCGCAACGCCTGCGAGCCCGAGTCCAATTACCATTATAACCGGTCCAATCACAACTGGCGGAAGAAGTTTCATGAGCCAGCTTACACCTGTAGCCTGAATGATAAGTGCTACAATTCCATACAAAATCCCTGCAAAAAAGCTTCCGATCATGGCGCCTTCGGGGCCTCCAATGCCGACCGCCGCTATCAGCGGAGCAATAAACGCGAACGAAGAACCTAGATAAGCGGGAATTCGTCCTTTCGTGATGACGAGATAAGCCAAGGTGCCCAGTCCGCTGCTGACTAAAGCTACTGCAGGACTTAATCCTGTGAGAAGCGGTACCAGAATCGTTGCACCGAACATGGCAAACAAATGTTGAATGCTGAGCATCAGCCATTTATCAAGTCTAGGTACTTCTCTTATTCCTACTGTGTTTGATTCCATAATATGACCTCCTGAACAGCAAAAAACCTCTTAGTCTCCCTAAGAGGTCTGTTTACTGAAAAGGTCCGTAACGAACAGGCTTTCAGAAAACACACCCCTTTTCAGGCTCACAGGCCCGCTTTAAAAGGGAGGTTTCTGCTGATAGTATATATTCGGTGGTTAGAGGATGCTGACGCCTTCCTCCCCATCTGATTCCTGAAGCTTTACTTCGACAATTTCAGATTTAGCCGTCGGTACGTTTTTCCCAACGTAATCCGGTCTGATTGGGAGCTCCCGATGGCCCCGATCTACGAGAACGGCAAGCTGAATTTGTGCAGGTCTGCCCAGATCGACGACTGCGTCCAAAGCAGCCCGGACTGTCCGTCCGGTATAAAGCACGTCATCGACAAGAATCACTTTACGGTCTGTCACATCCGTTGTTATTTCCGTACCGTGAACTTCCGGCTCTTCATCATGACGCTTATGCGTCAGATCATCCCGGTAAAGAGTGATATCAATTTCACCAGTTTTTACAGCTGCGCCTTCAATCGATTCGATTCGTTCAGCCAGCCGCTGCGCCAAGAAAACGCCTCGTGTTTTGATACCAACAAGCACACAGTCTTCGATTCCTTTGTTGCGTTCGATAATTTCATGAGCAATGCGGGTAAGGGCTCGTCTCACCGCCTGATCGTCCATTAATTCTTTTGTCATTACCAACTTCCACCTCCAGCACAAAAAACTCCTGCCCAGGAAACTAGGCAGGAGGATATACGGAGTCCATGGACTCCGAAACGTTCCTTACCAGTCTCTCTGAACTGATTTAAAGGCTTTATTCATCTTTAAAAAGTATGTCATACCGTGTTTTACTTGTCAACTTAAAAAGAAGCAGCATGTGTCAGGCAGGCGTTAAAATCAGACGGAGGCTCCACTTCGCAAAGGATTTCTTCATCTGTAACAGGATGACGGAAACCAAGGAGTGCTGCATGAAGCGCCTGACCTTCGATTGGGAAGTCGTGTTTTTTTCTTGGACCGTATTTTGGGTCGCCGACAATAGGGAACTCGATATACTTCATATGAACGCGAATTTGATGCGTTCGTCCCGTTTCAAGCTCACAGCTGACATGCGTATGCCTGGAGTAGCGGTGAATAACCTGAAAGTGAGTCACAGCTTCTCTGGAATGACGGTCGGTAACTGCCATCTTTTGACGGTCTTCCGGATCACGCCCGATTGGAGCATCGATTGTGCCTTTATCATGAGGAACAATCCCGGCTACAATAGCCTCGTATCGTCTTTTCGTTGTTTTATTTTTTAGCTGCTCGACTAGTGACTGGTGTGCCCGGTCGTTTTTAGCAGCAACAATCAGACCGGATGTATCTTTATCAATACGATGTACAATACCTGGTCTGACAACACCATTGATAGATGATAAGTCAGTACAGTGATGAAGCAGACCGTTTACGAGCGTACCTGACGGATGTCCAGGAGCCGGGTGAACGACCATTCCGCGAGGTTTGTTCACGACGATAACATCCTGATCTTCGTAGATGACGTCCAGCTGCAGATCCTCTGCAATAAGCTCCAGCTCTTCCGGTTCTGGCTCCTGCACGTGAATAAGATCTCCTGCTTTCAACTTGTAATTGCTTTTTTCCTGGCTGCCATTTACCTTAACGTATCCAGACTTCACCCAGTCCTGAACAGCGCTTCTCGTCCAATCGGAATGATCGCTCAGCCATTTGTCCAATCGAATGCCGGTTTCTTCCGGCTGAAATTCATGTTCAATCATGTCGCATTCGTCTCCTGACGTTTTTCTTCTATAAATACATGCAGTATCACCATTATAACACCGGTAACAAGTGCACTATCTGCTACATTAAAGATAGGGAAGTTATACGTGAAGATGTATACATCGATAAAATCAACAACGGCTCCAGCATATACCCGGTCGATAAAGTTTCCAAGTGCACCGCCGAGAATTAAACCGAGCGCAACTCCGTACCAGCGGCTGCCGTCCAGCTTCGCCTGAATCATATAGATAATGACTCCAACCACGACGACAGTAGCGATGTAAAACAGCCACATTTGTCCTTGCAAAATACCAAAAGCAGCGCCGGCATTCCGATGAGAGGTTAAATAAAGAAAACCTTCGATCAGCTCAATGCTCTGTCCAATTTCCATTCGGTCGATAACAAGCCATTTCGTCAGCTGGTCAGCGCCGATAATAACTGCTGCGATCACGTAATAAATCAAGCGCATTTCCTCCGTTTTCCCCTGAACAGGGACCGGCAGTTCACACTGACGGCCCCCTGTATCCGGGTTTAGACTTTATCTGCGTAATACGTTTCCACTGTTTCCGCACACTCCGGGCATAGTTCCGGATGATCGGCGTGTGTGCCGATATCGCTGCGAACGTGCCAGCAGCGTGCACACGTATTCCCTTCTGCTTCTTCTACAAGAACCTTAGCTTCATCACCTGTAAACGCTTCTTCAGGTGCTTCGGAAAGCGGCTTTACGACAGCCTTGGAGGTGATAAATAAACGGTGCAGATCAGCCGTGTTATCAAGCATGAGTTTATCTTTTTCCCCCGCATATACGGTTACTGCCGCATGAAGGCTTCGCTTTATGCCTTTTTCATTTTTTGCAAGCTCCAACGCTTTCAGCACGTCGTCCCGCAGGTCCATGAATCGATCCCACTCGGATACGAGCGTTTCCGTTCCAGGGAATGCAGCCGGCTCAGGCATGTCTGTCAGCTGTACTGCTTCTGATTTGCTGCCGGGAATATGCGCCCAGACTTCTTCAGAAGTGTGTGACAGAATCGGACTCATCAGCTTCACTAACGACGTGAGCGTTTCATGCATCACTGTCTGGATCCCCCGCCGTTCTTCATGGTCAGCGTGTTCCAGGTAAAGCGAATGCTTGGAAATATCCATAAAGAACGAGCTTAGTTCAATCGTACAGAAATTGTGTACCTTGTTAAAAACCGTTGAAAACTGATAGGTTTCATAAGCTGTTTTCACATCTTTGATGAGATCGTGCAGCTTTACCGTCATGAATTGATTGACTCCAGATAAGTCGTGAAAAGCACGAGAGTGATGCTCAGGGTTAAAATCATGCAGATTGCCAAGCAGAAAGCGGAACGTGTTCCGAATTTTGCGGTAAGCTTCTGCCACCTGCTTTAAAATATCATCTGATACTCGCACGTCTGCCTGATAGTCTACAGATGCCACCCACAATCGCAGAATGTCAGCGCCGAGCTGCTTCATGACTTTATCAGGTACAATAACGTTGCCGAGTGACTTACTCATTTTTTTGCCTTTGCCGTCCAGCGTGAAGCCGTGGCTGATGACGGACTTGAACGGGGCCTTGCCGGTAACGGCTACAGATGTTGAAAGGGAGGAGTTGAACCAGCCTCTGTACTGATCAGATCCCTCCAGATAAACATCTGCCGGACGGGCGAGATCTTCTCGTTCCTCAAGAACCGCCTGGTGCGAAGAGCCAGAGTCGAACCAGACATCCATAATATCTGTTTCTTTCGTAAATGTTCCATTCGGACTATGCTCGGAAGTAAACCCTTCCGGCAGCAGTTCACCTGCATCCCATTCGAACCAGATGTTTGATCCGTGCTCCCGAAATAAATTCGAAACGTGATCAATCGTTTCGTCCGTGATGATCGGCTCGTTATTCTCGCCGTAAAAAATAGGAATTGGCACGCCCCAAGCGCGCTGGCGGGAAATGCACCAGTCTCCTCTGTCTCGAACCATATTATAGAGGCGGGTTTCCCCCCACTCAGGCAGCCAGTTTACTTCTTTTATTTCTTGCAGCAGTTCTTCCCGAAAATCTTTAATTGAAGCAAACCATTGTGCAGTTGCCCGAAAGATTACCGGTTTTTTTGTACGCCAGTCATGCGGATAGGAATGCGTAAAGAAGGTCAGCTTCAGCAAGTGGCCAGCTTCATCAAGTTTTTCCGTGATCGGCTTGTTGGCAGTATCATAAAAAAGTCCTTCGAACATCGGTGCTTCATCTGTAAATACACCCTTATCATCAACTGGGCAAAGAACGTCCAGGTCATAGCGCTGACCGACGATATAGTCATCTTCCCCATGTCCCGGTGCTGTGTGTACACATCCAGTACCAGCATCAAGAGTGACGTGGTCTCCTAAAATAACAAGAGATTCTCTGTCATAAAGCGGATGTTTCGTGCGGACGCCTTCAAGTTCCTGACCACGGAACGTTTTAACAATGTCTGCCTCTTCCCATTCAAACACTTGCTTCAATTCATCTAAAAGTCCAAGAGCTACTACATATTTTTCTCCCTTTTCCTTTACGACAGCATATTCCAGCTCAGGATGCAGCGCAATCGCAAGGTTTGCAGGAATGGTCCAAGGAGTAGTTGTCCAGATAACGAATTTCTCATCTCCCAGCAGAATTCCTTTCCCTTCCGTAACATCGAACGTCACATAAATGGAAGGGGAACGCTTATCGTGGTACTCGATTTCCGCCTCTGCCAATGCGGATTCAGAAGAGGGCGACCAGTAAACTGGTTTCTTTCCTTTATAAATATATCCTTTTTTAGCCATGTCACCAAACACTTTAATTTGCTGTGCTTCATAATCATGTGTGAGCGTGACGTACGGGTTCTCCCAGTCGCCGCGTACACCCAGGCGTTTAAACTGCTCACGTTGGCTGTCGATTTGACCGAGCGCATATTCTTCACACTTTTGACGAAACTCCGCAATGCTCAGCTTTTTTCGGTCGACTTTCCCCTTTTTTGTAAGTGCCGTCTCAATTGGCAGACCGTGCGTATCCCAGCCGGGTACATAAGGCGCATGCCATCCCATCATGGAACGAGACCGCACAATAAAGTCCTTCAGGATCTTGTTAAGCGCGTGACCCATGTGAATATCTCCGTTGGCGTAAGGAGGTCCGTCATGCAGTACAAATAGTGGACGCCCCTTCGTACGCTCCTGAACTTTATCGTACATGTCTTTTTCCTGCCAGTCCTGCTGCATAGCCGGCTCTTTATTTGGAAGGTTCCCCTTCATTGGAAAATCCGTTTTCGGCATGAGCAGCGTCTGTTTATAATCCATGTTTCATTCCTCCTGAAAAAGTAAATTGCATGATAAAAACAAAAGCCCCGTCCCTGAAAACAGGGACGAGGCGTAAAACCCGCGGTACCACCCAGCTGCAGTTATCAAACTGCTCTCTAAGGCATGAGGTAACGGTCATGACCCGGCTTCCCTAATGCTGCTGAAAGCAGGTTCAGGTTGCGGCTCGAGGGTGATCTTCACATTCAGCCTGCTCTCGGGCTTTCACTGTCCCCGATTCGCTGGTCAGCAGAGTCTAAAAGCTACTCGTCCCTGTCTAAGCCTATATGAAAGTAACTATCAGTATAAGCGACGTTTCTTTCTTCGTCAAGAACGCTCTTCCTGCGGCTCGTAGTGCGCTTCATCATGAGAATCGATGATTTCTTCCCAATCATCTGTCTGCAGCATTTCCAGCTGTGCTTCGAGGAGCATCTTGAATCTGGTGCGGTAAACTGCTGCCTGCTTTTTCAACTCTTCAATCTCCAAAGCAATTTTACGAGATTTGGAAAGAGCCTCGTTTACAATGCGGTCTGCATTTTTCTCCGATTCTTTAATGATAAGTTTAGATTCTTTGTCTGCATTTCGCTTTACTTCCTCTGCAGTTTCCTGCGCAACAAGAATAGACTTATTTAATGTCGTTTCAATGTTAGAGAAATGACTCAGCTTTTGCTCCAGCTCATTCACCCTGTCAAAGAGTTCTTTTTTCTCTCGCGTCACCGTTTCATAATCTTTTATGACCTGGTCAAGGAATTCATTAACTTCATCTTCATCATAGCCTCTGAACCCTCTCGTGAACTCTTTATTATGAATATCAAGCGGTGTTAATGGCATTATGTAAGGCACCTCCACATAAAATGTTTGTATATGCATGAATTCGACATGCGAAGCAAATTTCCTTCTCAGCTCGAAGAACCGATTTTTTCAGCCTTGAGCACTGTATTTCCTTTTCTTGTCGTACCGCCAAGCGCTACTATTTTACAACGCCCCATTCCTCTGACCGAAATCATATCGCCTTCTTCGATCCGAAACGAAGGATCGTCCGTGATCTTCCAGTTCACCTTCACTTTTTCCTGCTGAATCAATGGCTTTGTTTTGGCACGTGAAAGCCTGTAAAGCTCTGATGTCACCGTATCCAGCCTGAGAGAGGAGACAGTTACCTGTACATCCGTCGTTTCTTCATCGGGCAGCTTGAGCTCTGACAGCTCAATTCGTTTTGGCAGCACCGGAGCACGACCTGCTTCACGAAAATGCTGCTCGACATAATCAGCCGTATCTGCACACGTAACAAACTGAACCGCGTTGCTGCTAATCATAATATCTCCGAACTTCCCCCGTTTCAAACCGAGCGAGAGTAAAGCACCCAGTACTTGCGGATGGGTCATGCGAACAAATTTTGATGGGAAATCAAGTTCAAAAGCAGCTAGTTCAAACAGCGATTTTTCAGGTTCTATGTAATCCGGATATAGGAGCGCCCTGCGGCGTTCGGCCTTATCAGCTCCGCCGAAAAAAGCACAGCGCACAGCGTTTCCCTGACCGGTCAAACTTGTCACGATAAACTGTTGACGAGGATCGAGAAAATCTGTCAGCTTAGTTCGATACTCATTTTCAACAGTCTCAAGCCAATCCGTAACCTGGTCGATAAACGGATGCTCATCTTTCCGGAAATGTTCATACAGACTCATCTACTTCTTCACCCGACCAATCCAAACAGAAATTCTACTCCCCGAATGGCAAAACGCAGACCGATCAGCGCAACGATCGGGGAAATGTCTAACATGCCAATCGGAGGGATCATTTGCCGGAATGGTGCAAAGAAGGGCTCTACAATACGGCCGATGGCCTGTCCAAACGCAGAGTCACGGGCATTGGGGAACCAGGACATGAAAATATAAATAATGCAGACGATCCAGTACAAGTTTAACACTTGTACGACAATATCTCCGAGCAGTGCCATTTGTGCCACTCTCCTTGTTATTCGTGAAGCATTTCAGAAATGCTGCCGCTGACATCAACGTTATCAGGGGTGCAAAGGAAAATTTGTTCACCCAGCTTTTGAATATCCCCGCCAATAGCATAAACTGTTCCGCTTAAAAAATCGACGATCCGCCTTGCCTGATCACGGGGAAGGCGCTGAAGGTTGATGACCACTGCTTTCCTGTTCTTTAATTCATCAGCAATATCCTGCACTTCATCATACGAGTGCGGCTCAAGCAGCATCACTTTTGATCCTTGCTGTGAAGTCACGGAGCTGAGGCTGACCACGTTCTGACGCTCCTGCTTCTTCGATTTTTTAATTCTGGCAGGCGGCTGGTACTCTTCCGGTTCTTCTTCGACAACAATTTCCTTTTCTTCGTACTCATCTTCCATGTCGAAAAACCGCTTAAGTTTATTTTTAAACGTCATGGCTGTCTCCTTTCGATCAGAAGATTATTGAGACCCTACGAGAGATGAACCGAGCCTGATATACGTTGCTCCCTCTTCGACTGCAATATGATAGTCATTCGACATGCCCATCGACAGCTCCGTGCAAGGAGCATGGGGCAGCTTTTTCGCTGCTGTTTCATCGCGCAGCTCTCGAAGCTTTTGAAAGTAAGGTCTGACTTCTTCCGGATCGTCTGTGTAAGGGGCCATTGTCATTAAACCAATCACTCTTACGGCTGGATAATGTTGAAGCATATCCAAAAAGCCTGGCAGCTCATCTGCTCGAATACCTGCTTTGGATTCTTCTCCGCTTACATTAAGCTGAATGAAACAATCAGTAATCATTCCATCTTCTGAGCGCTTTTGTATTTCTTTTGCGAGTGACTTCCGGTCCAGTGAATGGATAATGCGATATGCATGAAGCAGATCTTTTACCTTGCGCGACTGAAGGCTGCCAATAAAGTGCCAGTTGACGTGATCGCCAAGAGCTTCATACTTTTCCATTGCACCTTCAAGACGATTCTCTCCAAAATCTGTTATGCCTGCTGCTACCGCCTCTCGTGCCCGTTCAATCGACACGTACTTGGTAACTGCTATGATGGTCACATCTTTCTCATCTCTTCCGCTTTTTTGACAAGAAGCTCGAATCTTCTCGTTCACAACTGCTAACTGTTCTGAAACGGACACTGCTGTCGACCTCCCACTTGACTCTTGTACCTATAATCATAAAGAAAATAAGGGTAACAGGCAATCTTTTCTTCCTAATGAAAGGCCCGTTGAAGCTCAGCAGTTACAGAAAATGAGCCCGGGGAGAGCTTCTCCCGGGCTCATGAGCAGCTGGACAGATCAGCGCTTCCTTCTGTTACGCAGAAAAGCAGGGATATCAAGAGCCTCTTCCTGCTGCTCCTGTTCAGGCTCATGGTGCTCTGCCTGCGGCTGCGGCTCCTGTTTTGGAACTTCCTTGCCGGCTTGCGCCTGCTGTGGTCGTGATGTACGTCCCGCCTTCACTTGGGTGCGCTGCTGGATTTTTTCATCAAATCCCGTAGCGATTACTGTCACGACAATCTCGTCTTTCAGGTTTTCGTTGATGACCGAACCGAAAATCATGTTGACTTCTTCATCCGATGCGGATGAAACAATTTCTGCTGCTTCATGTACTTCAAACAGGCTGAGATTCGCTCCGCCTGTAATGTTCATGAGTACGCCTTGTGCACCATCTACGCTCGTTTCAAGAAGCGGAGAGGAAATAGCTTTTTTGGCAGCTTCCGCTGCACGGCTTTCTCCTGTGGCAACACCAATTCCCATCAGTGCAGAGCCTTTTTCGCTCATAATGGTTTTTACATCGGCAAAGTCAAGGTTGATCAGACCCGGAACAGCGATGAGATCTGAAATGCCCTGAACACCTTGACGCAGAACATTATCGGCCTCACGGAACGCTTCCAGCATCGGAGTGTTTTTATCGACTATTTCAAGCAGTCGATCATTTGGAATGACGATCAGCGTATCGACTTTTTCTTTCAATGCTTCGATTCCGGCTGCTGCCTGCGTCATCCGCTTCCGGCCTTCGAAAGTAAATGGACGTGTGACAACGCCTACTGTTAAAGCACCAGCATCCTTGGCAATTTCAGCGATAACCGGAGCAGCACCGGTTCCCGTGCCGCCGCCCATTCCGGCTGTGATAAACACCATATCAGCACCCTGCATATGTTCTTCGAGCTGGTCACGGCTTTCCTCGGCAGCTTTTTTGCCAATTTCAGGGTTCGCCCCTGCGCCAAGACCTCGTGTCAGCTTGCCGCCAAGCTGAAGACGTTCGCTGGCTTGTGACATTTGAAGCGCCTGTGCATCTGTATTAAGGGCAATAAACTCCACACCCTGAAGTCCGTTTTCAATCATACGGTTGACAGCATTGCTGCCGCCTCCGCCGACGCCAATTACCTTTATCGTTGCGAGTGATTCTGTTTCCATTTCAAACTCTAACATAGTAGCGATCCTCCAATCCGATTATGCCGGAACCTGTCCGGGTCAGCCTATTCTAAAAACGATTTAAACATGCTAGAGACCCGTTTTTTTAGTCCTGGGCCTGTCTTTGCCGGCTTTTTCGCCTGCGGACGGGGTCTTTCCCGTTCACGTCTCGGTTCGTCCTGAACGCCTGCTGCAACTGGTGAGCTTTCAAGTCCTGCATCAAGATCTTTTCCCTGCACCCGGGCGTTCTTATGGGCGAACGTGATCAAACCGACACCGTTCGTATACTGAGGTTCGCGGACGCCGATGTAGTCCGGCACCGAAATTCGTACGTTCTGCTGAAAAATATCTCTGGCAAGGTCAAGCATACCTGGAATCTTGGCATTTCCTCCGGTCAATACAAACCCTCCCGGAAGATCATCGTATCCCATTCGGCGAAGCTCCTGCTCCACGAGCATAAAAATTTCTTCTGCCCGCGGTTCAATCACATTCGCCAGCTGCCACTGTGAAAATTCCTGCGGCTGGTCGCTGCCGATTTCGGATACTTCAAACATCTCATCATCTGAAGCCTCTTCAATAAGAGCATGACCGAACTGTACCTTTACTTCCTCAGCTTCTTCAGTAGATGTCCGAAGTCCAACGGAAATATCATTTGCAATGTGCGTACCGCCTACCGGTATTTGCCTCACTGCCTGAAGGGCACCATGCTGGAATACAGAAATCGTCGTGGAACCTCCTCCAAGATCGATAAGGCCGACTCCGAGTCCTTTTTCATCTTTAGAAAGAGCAATGGCGCCAGCCGCAAGCGGCTCGAGCACAATATCTGCTGTTGTGAGGCCTGCTTTTTCCACACATCGGAGCAGGTTATGAAGCACCGTGCGAGAACCCGTCACGATCAGTCCTTCCATTTCCAACCTGACTCCGATCATTCCCCGCGGATCATTGATCTCATCGAGTCCGTCTACGATAAACTGCTTCGGTACTACGTCAATGATTTCCCGGTCAGGTGGAATGGACATCACCTGCGCGGCATCAATGACACGCTTTACATCTTCATCACCAATTTCACGGTGCTCACTTGAAACAGCCACTACTCCGTGACAAGGCTGTAATTTGATGTGATTGCCCGTGACACCGACGATCACGTTGCGAATTTCCATACCTATCATACGCTCAGCTTTTTCAACTGCCTCTTTAATCGATCGGACAGTTTCATCAATGTCCACGATGGCTCCTTTACGGAGACCGGATGATGGAACTTCGCCGACTCCGATAATGTTAAGGGCACCGCTCGACACTTCGCCGATCACCACCCGTACATTCGATGTACCAATATCAAGCGTTACATATGTATGCTCATAATTCATTCAATCAGGCACCTCCCCCGGTTATCCATTCAATAAGATTAATTCAGTTTCTATATAAACTAGTTCGTTCTCACTGCTGAAAGTCCTGCCGTAAAGTCATAGAAAAAAACAGTCAACGGTTAAAAAGTTGCTTCCTTATATCAGAGGCATCGCGAAATATTCGTAATGTTAATACAATGGAAACGACTATGTACAAGTCTACACTAAGTTGGTGTCCTAGAAAAGCGATTATCGTACCTAAAATCAGATTCGTTACAAATCCGTAAAAAAACATTTTTTCACAAAACACACGTTCGACAAACGCTTTCATTCCGCCGGTTATGCTTAGTAATAATGTTAGAATCCAAACCGCTGCATAAGATTCGTAGCCACCTGGCAGTTCCCCTTGATAAAATACTCCAGTTATTATCCCTGCACACACTGCGACGGCAAGTGTTACAACCAATTTCACTCGTCTTCCTCCTCGGCCGGCTCTGCCGTCTGAAGCCTGTACGAACCATCAAATCCCGGTACATCAACTTGCTTGAGCTCAAGCGTCAGCTCAAATCCTTCTGACTTCAGGAGCATGGCTGCCTCTGACGCATTGATTCGATCTTTTGCGAGCTCCGGTGAGGGAGCAGTGAGGGAAATAGCAACCGGGAGCGAGCCAGCACTGTGCCCATCCACCAGCGTGCGGCCATTTACTTCCCGGATCGACGTCCGGGCTGTAATACGTTCTTGGCCGACCGACGCAGCTTCGGCTCCAGCTTGGAAGCTGTCGTTCAATAAGAGCCTCAGCAAATCCGGCGGCAAGTGGATCCCCTCATCATTCGGATCAAATACTGTAAGAACGATTCCGTCTCCTGAGATCTCGGTCAGCGAGGCCGCTGCTTCCAGTCGCTTTACTGCAGAATCAGCTGCGGGCGTGCTGTCTGGTTCATCCAGAAGTGCAAGCCTTCGCTCGAGCATCGCAGCTTCTGCGAGCAGTTCTTCCTGCCTTTCAGCTTCATACAAGAGCAGCTGCTGCAAGCTGCCTTCATCTTCATAAGCTGGAGAAGAAGTGAGTGAGCTGCCTAAGGCATGGCTGCATACCGCTGTAAACAAGAAAACCGCCGTCCCAATAAGCACATGCTTCATCCGACCTCGCCTCCAGTGCGTACTTCAGGAATTATGATTTCATTCAACGTTTCCATCCGTACCTGAACATTATCCGCTAACAGCTCATAAACTGCACCGCCACGCAATTCCATGGACGCTTCCAGAACGCTGCTGTCTCCGATTGCTTCAACGACAAACGGAGCTGTTGAACGGATCCCGTCCACTTCGATCACTGGACCGATGCATTTAATGTAAGAGGACTGACTAAGCCTGACTCCATTGACAGCGACCGCTTCTGCTCCTGCGGTTAACAACTCGTCTACCGCCCTTTGGACGTGCTGCTCATGAACAAGAAAAGCTGAAGGGTTATCGCTGTCTGTAGTTGTATCATCAAGTTCTACACGCAGACCTTCGCCTTTTACAGCTACGTCTCCGGCAAGCATTCGAAGCCGCATCAGCTGCTCTTCGGTTACGGTTGACGCATCCTGCGCAGCTGACAATTCTTCCTGCTCCCTTAAAGAACGCTGAAGTCCTTCAACTTGCTCCTCCAGCAATTCATTTTCTATCTGAAGTGCTGCAGCTTCTGCTTCATCACTAACAAATCCTTCCTCTGACTCTATCGAGCTGCTAATGGCCAGTCCCGCCAGCAGACTGACAAAAAAGACAGCCGCAGCACTAATCCACTTCATCCGCGTCCGCTGCCTCCCCGTCTCCCGCTGTATCCTCTTCTGCCTCTTCTGCCGGCTCATCGGCGGATTCCTCCGGAGGAACGTCATCAACGATACCGCCGCCGGATTCTTCTCCTTCCATGGGCTCTTCTTCTTCATCAATTTCGGCAAATGATTCAAAGTATGGGTTGATACGCATATGAATGATACCCTCTTCACTGCTGTCGAGCTGACCTGCAACTGCTGCGTAAGGCTCCATACGGTCGGCAAACGATGAAACCGTTGTACTGACGACATTCCCGTCATTCATATAAAGAGTCAGCCTCTCCGGGTCATTTTCCACCGGATCGTGAATGATGTCGGAAATGGCATACTGGACGGAAGTACTCATGCGGTTTATTTCTTGAGCCAGTTTAGTCAGCATTTCTCCCTCTTCAAAACCATGCAGGACAGGAGCATCCCCTGGAGGACGTTCCATTTCTACAATGTTACCGTTGCTTAAAACCGGATTATAAGAGCTTCCTGCTGATGCATATGCTGCAGTCCTGTACTCTTCTACTTCGATCCGCACCGTTGATGGCCACGTCCTGCGAATCGATGCCTCTTCTATCGTTTCGTGAGAGAGAATAGAAGCCGTATGCTCATCAAGATCAAGTCCCCACATCTTCATACCTCGTTCAATACCTGATACAGCTTCTATTTCCTCGGCCCCTGTAAACGCTGCACCTTCTACATGGATTGAACGTACATCGCTCAGACTGCTTTGAAGGTAAACTGCAGTACCAATCAACAGCAGCAAAACGGAAAGATAGAGCAGGAAGCGTTTGCGTGCCCGTCTCTTTCTGTCAGCTTGAAGCTTTGGCAGTTTATGCTCAAGGTCGACCACTCTGTCCCTGCTCATTTTCCCCCTCCTTTTCCTTTATTTATGAGCGTTTTAACGCGTGCAGCTCTTCCGAGAGTAAAGCTGCTGCCTGCGGCATGCCAGCTTCCCTCGCTTTTTGACTCATGGCTGCTGCTGTTTCCGGATCAAATAAAGAATCCAGTGCCGCGACAAGGGTTTCTGCAGTCAGATTTTTCTCTTCGATCATCAAGGCAGCACCCTTTTTTACGTAAGCATCCGCATTATGAAATTGGTGATTTTCTGTTACATACGGACTTGGTATATACACTGCAGGTACACCTAGCGCTGTCAATTCTGCTATAGAAGTCGCTCCGGCACGCCCCACAGCTCCACGGACCTGTCTTAACAGAGCCGGCATGTTTTCAACGTACGGGACGGTAATAATAGAGTCGGCTTTCTTTTCAGGGAGCTCTTGCTGGATAGCATCATAATGAACGCTCCCCGTTACATAGAGAACCTGGTACTCTTTTTCAGCCAGCTCGCTGTATGCTTGTAATACTGCCTTATTAATTGGAGCCGCGCCTCGGCTTCCACCGGCTATGACGAAAACAGGCTGATCCGGATTAAGTCCATATTCCTTCAGAATCGCAGGCGTATCCTCTGCCTCTACTGCTTCTGATGCACGTGGATTTCCTGTATAGACCACTTTTTTCTCCGGGAACCTCGTTACAGCTTCATCAAAGCATACCGCGACCCGGTCGGCGTATCTGGCGAGAAATTTATTCGTGATGCCTGGCACGCTGTTCTGTTCGTGAATAAGTGTCGGAATTCCAAGCTTTGCTGCAGCATAAACGACCGGCCCGCAAACATAGCCCCCAGTGCCGACAACAACATCCGGCTTAAATTCTTTTAAATAGGCCTTTGATTGACGGACTGCTTTAACAAAACGAAAGACGGTTTTAACGTTTTCAACTGATAGGCTGCGCTTGAACCCTGTAATATGCACACTCTTAAATAAAATGTCTGCATCTGGAACCAGCGTTGATTCGAGCCCCCGCTCAGTTCCGATGTACAACACATCGGTCTCTTCTTTTTGCTGCAAGTGGCGAATAAGCGCCAGAGCCGGATAAATATGACCGCCCGTCCCTCCGCCTGATACTGCGATTCTCATGTATGATTCCCCGCTTTCTTCCCAGTTGCCTGCTCAACTGCGTGGATAAATGTTCTCCCTCGTTCTTCGAAGGTAGAAAACTGGTCCCAGGAGGCGCAAGCGGGTGAAAGCAGGATCACATCCCCTTCACGAGACACATCAATCGCTAGCTCTACTGCTTTTTCGAGCGTTTCAGTCTGATGCCGCTCTGGTACGCCGGCTGATTCTCCTGCTTCAAGCAGTTTACCTGCTGTTTCTCCATATGAAATCAGGCCATGAACGTTCGACATTTCCGGAATCAGTCCATCAAAAGAAAGCCCGCGGTCGAGTCCTCCAGCAATAAGGATAACTGGCTGTGTAAACGCCTGAAGCGAGGTGACTGCTGCAGGAACATTGGTAGCCTTGGAGTTATTAAAAAAGGTTCTTTCTTTCCAGACCATGACATGCTGCAAACGATGCTCGACGCCGCCGAACTGGCGAAGAACAGATTTAATTTGTTCCAGTTCAGCTCCAGCTGCAGCTGCAGCTGCGGCTGCAGCAAGACCGTTAGCGATGTTATAGCTTCCCGGCAGTGAAAAGTCTGTTTCGCGCACTAATTTCTCTCCGTGGAGGCAGAGCCAGCCATCAAATAGACAAGCACCGTCTGCCAGCTTTTTTTTTGTTGAAAATGGAATTTTTATGGAAGGTGCTGATTCGACCATGCTGCAGACAATCGGGTCATCCGCATTGTAGACGAGCGTATCTGATTCTGTCTGGTTACGGAAAAGCATTGCTTTCGCTTCTATGTAAGCCTCTTTCGAACCGTGATAGTCCAAATGAGCATCGGCAATATTTAATAGCACCGCCACATTTGGACGAAAATTAACTGTACCCATCAGCTGAAAGCTGGAAAGTTCCGTTACCATCACATGATCGCTTGATGCCTGCCGAACAACTTTTGATGCGGTCTCTCCAATGTTTCCAGCGAGCAGCGGCTGACGGCTGCTGCCCTTCAGCATTTCGTGAATATAGGTGGTCGTAGTTGTTTTACCGTTAGATCCCGTGATTCCAATCATGTCACAGGGAGCGGCATCGTAAGCAGCCTCTACCTCTGTAATAATCGGTATGCCTGCTTCCACCGCTTTTTGAACGAGTTCATGATCGTACCGGATACCCGGGTTTTTCACGAGTACTTCCGGCTTTTCTTCAATCAGCTCCGGAGGATGACTTCCGCAGACCGTCCGTATTCCCAGCGACTGAAGTTCTTGCGCAAGTTCATTTTCATCAAATGCCAGGCTGTCATTAACAGTTACATCAGCACCGAGCTGGTGAAGCAGATAGGCTGCTTCTGTCCCGCTCCGTGCAAGTCCTAAAATGAGAACGCGCCGGTTTTTCCAATCGTTTTTTGAAAACATTATAATACCTCCAGCATAATACCGGCAGCTGCACATAGCACACCGATGGTCCAGAATGTCGCGACCACCCGCCACTCACTCCAGCCGGAAAGTTCGAAATGGTGGTGGATCGGGCTCATCTTGAATATTCGTTTCTTTCTTAATTTAAAGGAAGCCACCTGCAAGATAACGGACAGAGTTTCGATTACGAATACACCGCCGATTATAATCAACAGCAGCTCCGTTTTTGTCAGCACTGCCGTCATGGCAAGCGCTCCACCGATCGCCAGCGAACCGGTATCGCCCATGAATACTTTAGCAGGATGTGCATTAAAAACAAGAAAACCTAAAAGTGCTCCTGTCAAAGCCATCGCAAACACTGCGGTTGAAAACAAACCTGCTGCATAAGCAATGAAAGCGAAGGCCGTAAAGGCTGCAGCAGCGGTACCCGCTACCAGTCCGTCCAGGCCGTCGGTTAAATTGACCGCGTTGCTCGCTCCAACGAGCATCACAATAATGAGCGGGAAATAAAGCCAGCCGACATCAACAGCGAGCTCTGTCCCGGGTACGCTGATCTCTGTAGACAAGCCTGTCGCAAGCAGGATGATGTAAACAAGAGTTGAGATCCCTACCTGCCCTAAAAATTTCTGTTTCGATGTAAGACCTAGATTACGTTTTTTTACTACTTTAATGTAATCATCCAGGAACCCGAGCAGACCAAAGCCTAACAGCACAATGAAGATAAGAATCAGCTCAATGTTGATGCCGTAATAAAATCCTGATGCTGCTGCTGAAGCGGCAACTGCGGCTCCAAGAATAATCAAACCGCCCATCGTCGGAGTTCCCGTCTTTTTTTGGTGGGACTGAGGCCCCTCCTCACGGATGCTTTGTCCAAACTTCAGTCTTCGTAAATATGGAATAATAAATGGTGAACTAATCACCGTTAAAGTAAATGCTAAAATCAAGGCAGGAATCAGCCCGGTGTCAAACATGCGGTAGTACCCCTCTCTAATCTCTGTTCAATTCGTGCAAAATTTCGTAAATCATTTCTCTGTTTGCGCCTTTATACATAATTAAATTATTGCCGACGAGTGCTTCTTTCAGCTTATCGATGGCATCTACATGCGTTTTATAGTAAAACGAGATGACATCGTCACGCTGCGCTCTCTCCAGTGCATCATGCACCCAGAAAGCTTTCTCGCCAACAGCAATCACATCTGTTATAGCAATGGTAATATGCTTTGCAAAAAGCTCGTGCACCGCCTTGTGATATCTGTCAGACTGGAAACCTTCATCAATAATTAAGTACCTGCGGTCATAATTGCCTGTGTGGGACAGCCAGCCTAATGAATAATCGAGCTCTGCCTCCTCCATAGCCTCAGACTCAAACAGCACATAACCGCCATTCATCGCAGGCATGACCTGGAATCCAAATACCTCCGGACGCAAAAACGAGGCTGGCGGGTGTGTTTTTCCGGTAAGTCTTCTATAGCTGTTTTCAGCAGTTTGAATAAGCGGCGCATAGACGGCCAGCCAATCCGGCAGGTCGTTCCGGTCTGCAGAAGGAGACGGCGGAAACAAGGTAGTCACAATTGTTCCAGCATCATTTGACGCTTTTGTATAAGCGGCATCTACAGTACAAACCAGCGATATTTCCGGTTTCAAAAGGCCTGCTAAAGATTCTCTCCGTTTATCATTTTCTTCGATATGCAAAAAGACAACTTCCGTATCTGTATCAAGTGACAGAATCAGCTCGGCATCTGACGCGGACTCCAGCTGACGCTCATTTAAAACCGCTGTTTTCCTTCCTTTCATCCATGCTGTCATCATTCTCAGCATCACACCTGCCGTATAATCCCCCTCTACCAGCACAACCTTTGCTTTATGATGCTGCAGGTAATAAGCTGCGAGGTCTTTACATACCTGTTCCGGACTGTCTGTCATAAACAGTGGAAAATGTTCCGGGATTGTATCCGGCACCGGCTCGGTCTTACGCCATAAAGCAGCTGCTGCTCCGCCTTCAACCGCTGCTTCAATAAACTGGTGGCCATCATAGCGGGGTCCGCTCACAGGCACAAACAGACTGCCTTCCACCACTTCGTAAATACTGCTTGTAACATTTGCAAACTCCTGAACATCTGTATTTCCTCTTTGAGATGAAGCATATGCAGACAACAGTTCCGGCGTCACAAAAATACTCAATAGCCCCACTCCTTCAGCGCGGTTTCAGCTTCTTTCCTGTCATCGAACTCGGTGCGGACTCCATTAATTTCCTGGTACGTTTCATGCCCTTTACCCGCAATCAGCACAACATCACCTGCTTTAGCATGCAAAATTGCTTTTCTGATTGCTTCTCGACGGTCAGACTCCACAAGAAAGTCCGTTGAACTCATCCCCTGTTTCATGTCTTCAAGAATAGCATCCGGATCTTCAGATCTTGGATTATCAGATGTAAGGATTGTCAGCGAACTTCTCGCTTCTGCCGCTGCGGCCATGAGCGGACGCTTCGTCTTATCGCGGTCCCCTCCGCACCCGACGACCGTAATAACATCGCCGGTTGAAACTTCCTTGATTGTATCCAGTACATTTTCGAGACTGTCTGGAGTATGTGCATAATCGACGATGACGTGCACCGGGTGAACGGATTCCACCGGTTCGAATCTGCCCCGGACTCCTTTCAGGTTTTCGAGGTCTGCCGCGATTGTACGAAGCTCAATGCCTTGAGCATAAAGAGCTCCCGCAGCTGCAAGGACGTTGTAGACAGAAAATCGTCCGGGAAGAGAGATGCGGATTGGATACGATTCGCCAAAACCATTCAAGCGAAACTGGCTCCCTGATGGGTCCAGCTTCAAATCTGATGCCTGCAGATCTGCTTCAGAGTGAATGCCGTAGGTAACAACTGGTACTGCCGAAGCTCTTATCATGACAGACGCATACGGATCATCGCTGTTAATGACCGAAACCGGAAGCGGATATCGATTAAACGAAGAACCAAGCTGCGAAAACAACAGACTTTTCGCATGTGCATAGTCATCCATATCTTTGTGATAATCAAGGTGATCCTGAGATAAATTCGTAAAGACTGCCGTTTGAAATGCCGTACCATGGATTCTTCCACCTGCCAGCGCGTGCGATGACACTTCCATTGCTACCGTTTCAGTTCCTGCCGAGCTCATGTTATGAAGCAATTTCTGCAGCGTAATTGATTCCGGCGTTGTATTCGCTGACGCTACTGTTTTTCCTGCATAACGAGTATACATTGTACCTATAACGCCGCACGCTTTGTCTCTCATCTCCAATAGCTGTTCGATATAATGAGTTACCGATGTTTTTCCATTCGTCCCGGTAACTCCGATCATCGTCAGCTTGGCACTTGGGTGTCCGTAGAAGTCTGCCGCCAGTACAGCCATGGCCCGTCGTGAGCTGCCTGTTACGATTTCCGGCAGTCCGATATTGAGCCTTCGCTCTGTCACGATCGCAGCAGCTCCGGCCTCCTTAGCAGATTCAGCAAATGTATGCCCGTCAACCGTATATCCTGGAATACAGAAAAACAAATCGCCTTGCTTTAGATTGCGATTATCCATCTCCATTCCTGTGATGGCAACATCACTTCCGTACACATGCTTAATTGGAAGCCGTTCAGCTAGTTTGTATAGTGTTGTAGTCATTAGTATCACCCTTCGGCATCATCGCTGCTAAGAATTATGATATTCCCCGAATGAATTGGACGTTAATCCATGAAGAAAGTTTCATCGTCTTCATCTTCGTCTTCGTTATCATCTTCATCTGTTTCCTCTTCCACCTGCTCACCCGGCTCGTCCATATCGAGCAGAATCCGAATTGTTCCAGCTCCTGACGTAGAGCTCCCTGGCTCTGGTCGTTGATCGACTGCGAAACCCTGGCCTTCCGACTCCACCTGCATATCCATAAGACTCGCTGCCTGCTGAACTGAACGCAGACTCCATCCGGACATATCCGGCATCGATGCATCCCCTTCTGTCTTCAAGAAAAGCTTCGTCCCGTGGGCGAGAGTCACACCTTCTTCAGCACTTTGACCAACGATCTCTCCGCCGTCTCCAAGCACGTAAACATCCAAGCCTTCTGCAATCAGCTGTTCAGAAACGTCTTCAGCCTGCGCACCGCTGTAGTCTTCGACGGTTATCTCAGTCCCGCCGTCTCCATCAATCTGAGATTCTTCGGTTGGAGCAATATTTAAATACTGCAGACTCTGTTCCATTACCTGTCTGAAGATCATTGAAACTGGTTCATTTCCAAGCTGACTAGGTTCAAGCTCCGGACGGTCAACGGCTACATAGACAATGACTTCCGGATCTTCTGCCGGAGCCATGCCGATGAAAGAAAAAATGTTCTTCCCGTGTCCAGACATATATCCTCCACCCTCTTCAGCAGGGATCTGGGCTGTTCCGGTTTTTCCGGCAACCTCAAATCCGTCAATGGCATAAGCCCTTCCTGTACCGGCTTCTTCGGTCACTACTGTTTTCATGATGTCCCGGACCTCTGCTGCTGTTTCAGCAGAAATCGGTTCACCTGCAATTTCAGGAGACGCTTCGTACACTGGTTCACCTGTCGTACCATCAGTAATGGCAGAAACAATATACGGATTCATCATTTTTCCATCGTTTGCGATTGCAGTTGCTGCTTTTACCTGCTGCATCGGAGAAACAGAGGTCGCCTGACCAAAAGCTGTGGTCGCTGCATCAATTGGATAGGTCTCCGCAACGTCCCCGCCATTGACCTCATTTGGAAGATCAATGCCTGTAGGCTCTCGAAAACCAAACTCTGTCACATATTCATACAGCTTTTCAGGTCCCAGTATTTCCATAGCAATTTTTGAAAATGCAACGTTGGATGAACGCTGCACTCCTTCGTTAAATGTGATGTCTCCCCAGCCTTCTCCATTATTATGATCGTGAATCCTTCGGTCGAAAATTTCATATGAACCAGACGTAAACTCTTCGTCTCCTTCATACACTCCTTCTTCAATTGCCGCAGCCAGCGTAAAAATTTTCATGGTGGAGCCAGGCTCGAACCTGGATGATATCACATAGTTCGTAAAGTTTTCGATATCTTCGTATTCATTCGGATTAAAGCTGGGCCGGTTTGACAGCGCAAGGATCTCTCCAGTTTCTGCATGTGCAGCAACAGCCATCATCCGCTCCGGCTCATACAGCTCGTCTACCTGATTCATCGTCTGCTCCATCGCCGTTTGAATTCGAGCGTCTATCGTGAGTGACACATCAGCTCCGTTTACTGGCTCTTGAATACGTTCTTCTACTCCAGCAAGCGGTACAGCGCGGCCGTCCTGCTGATAAGAGATTTCTCCTGGTTCATCCCGCAGATACTCATTCAAGCTGTTTTCAAGTCCCATTCTAGCTTCTGACATATCGCGCTCTGTATAGCCAATAACATGCGATGCAAAAGTCTGCATCGGGTAGTAACGGCGAGGATCTTCACGGAAAACGATACCCGGCAGCTCTAACTCCTCAACACTCCGCATTTTTTCAAAGCTCATGTTTTTCGCTGCAGGACCTAACTCGACCTGGTGGGACTCTCTGGACAACTGCGCTTCGAGGAACGCCGGATCCACTTCGAGCACTTCAGCAAGCTGGGACGCCGTATATCCAGGGTCCTCCACGTAAGAGGACTGACTGTCATCAAGTACAGCTACAATCGTATAAGAAGGAATCTCTTCGGCGAGTACCTCCCCTGTTCGATCGAGAATGGAACCCCGCTCTCCATCAATTTCCATTGTCTGCGTCCAGCGTCGCTCCAGCAGATTTTCAAGATCCACTTCCTGCACTTCTTTAGACGCCTGTATATACGCAAACCGTGAGAACATGATCAAGATAGCCGCTGCAAAAATCATCAAAATATACAACGCTCTGCGAGTAATGACTTTTTGTTTATCCGCTTCCATATACTCTCCTCCTGCTTCCTTCACTAAACGGGTTCAACAGCAGAAAAAACCTTTTCGGAACGCTCAGACCGAAAAAGTTTTTTTGGTAGAAAGACGACGTTAATCCTGCTGATGAAGCACTCTCACTTGTTCATCGTGCAAAGACATGCCGAGTTCGGATTGCGCTATCGTTAAAATGCGATCCGGATCGGATAATTCTTTGACCTGCAGAGTAAGACCGTCATTTACACTTGTCTGTTCCGTAATCGCTGCCTCTTTCCCCTGTGCATCATAGTTCAGCGAATAGAGCGAAGCGTAGTTTGATACGATCATGAAAGCTGCTGCTATGATGAGCGGTACAGCAAGCCCGTAAAGCAGCTTCTCTCCTTTTGTGATTCCGCTCTTATGTACTCGTCTGACAACCGTCTTCGTTTTACGTACCGGAGCCGGATTGTGCTGCTTCACTAGTGGACTCATGTTAATCCTCCCCTGTTATGCTCGCTTTTCTGCGATCCTCAATTTGGCGGAATGAGCTCTGTTATTGTTCTCAAGCTCCTCCTTGCCAGCTGTGACCGGTTTTCTCGTAATCAGCTTCAACTCCGGTTCCATTCCGTCTGGAATAACCGGCATCCCTCTTGGAAGTTCCGGCATGCTGCTTTTTTTCTTGAAAAACACTTTGCAAATACGATCTTCCAGTGAGTGAAACGTAATAACCGCTACACGACCACCTGGCTTTAACATATCTACTGCCTGACTGAGCGCTTCTTCAAATACCTTCAGTTCATCGTTAACGGCAATTCGTAAAGCTTGAAACGTCCGCTTCGCTGGATGTCCGCCTTTTCGTCTTGCCGGAGCAGGTATCGCTTCCTTAATGATATCGACTAGCTCAAACGTGGTTTCCACTGGCCGAACCGCTCTTCTTTTTTCAATTTGACGCGCGATCTGTTTGGCAAATTTCTCTTCCCCGTATGTATGAATAATATAATGAAGATCCTGAAAGCTCCATTCATTCACTACCTCATAAGCCGACAGCTCACTTGAAAGATCCATTCGCATATCAAGTCTGGCATCGAACCGGTAGCTGAACCCTCGCTCCGGAACATCGAACTGGGGAGAAGATACGCCTAAATCAAACAAAACACCATCCACTTCTGTTACGTTTTGCTCTTCCAGCCGGAGCTTCAAATTTCGGAAGTTATCCTGAATAAACGTCACAGGCCTTCCCTCTAATCGATCTGCAGCTGCCTGCAGCGCATGCTCATCCTGATCAAATGCAAACAGGCGCCCGCCTTCAGTCAGTTCGTCTAAAATGCGGCTGCTGTGTCCGCCGCCGCCCAGTGTACAATCGACATACGTGCCGTCCGGTTTAATAAGCAGCCCATCGACCGCCTCTTCTTTCATTACCGTTTCATGCTCAAACAACGTCTGCCCTCCCCTTCCATTATGTATCAAATAAACCCTCTGCCAGCTCGGCAAATGCATCAGCGGATTCATCCATGTAGGAATCCCAAGCCGCTTTATCCCAAATTTCCACTCTGGAAGATACTCCAATAACGACACATTCTTTTTCCAATCCTGCATAATTCCGCAGTGAAACAGGAATATTGATTCTATTTTGTTTGTCCAGGTCACATTCAGTCGCTCCAGAAAAGAAGAATCTCGTGAATGCTCTGGCATCTTTCTTCGTAAACGGAAGCTCGCGTAATTTGGACTCCATCTTCTGCCACTCTTCCTGCGGGTAGACGAACAAACACTGATCCATCCCCCGAGTAACGACAAAGCCGGATCCGAGGTTTTCACGGAACTTAGCCGGAATAATCATACGTCCCTTTGTGTCCATCTGATGCTCGAATTCGCCGATGAACATGCCAGTTCCACCCCTTCCCCCACTTCTTAATTCTAATCTACCACATCTCCCCACTCTCTACCACTCATTTTGGAAATCATTGATAAATATTCTGAATTTTTTCTGGAACTGTCACAATTTTATATAGTTAAGCGCTTTTACCTTATCGCAATAAAGCTTGTCCAGGTTTCTAACGTAATGAGCGTTCATGAAACCGTCAATTGAAGATAAATGAGTACTGAGGAGGGCATACTGCGAAGAAACACTTCTGGGGGCCTATACAGCGTCATGTACGATCAATAGCTCCCTCCTGTGACTTGCGTCGCTCATGTTACTCGACTGATGTTTGAGTGAGGTGTATCGACCTGCATCCATGATGAGTCCCAAAGCTGGTTCTGTTAATCAACCAGGGCTTCCTTCCTCGTTCATCATTTTACGTGCAACACAAAAAGAGACGGCACATGTACCGTCTCTTCAGCATAATAACGATCATATATTCTTTAGATTACCGATTTCAAAGCAGCCTCTATTCAATCATAAGAGTCGCACCTTTGCTTGAGGCCTGTTCCTGTTAAAGAGCAAACGATCAAAAGGCTACTCGCTGATGACAAAATGAACAGGATTTTCATGTTGCTGGCTGCGGAGTGCTTGCAGAAGCTTGATCGCCGCTGATGGGCCATAGCGATTCCAAAGACTTAATACCGATACCCACCGTTCCTGGGTGCTCCCCTTTAAAAGAATTTCTTCATCCGCTTCTGTTAACCGCCGCAGATCTGCTTCAATGTCTTCCTTCTGCTTTGCCATTACTGCTTCTTCAAAGGAATGAAGCATCGCATGAAACCTGGCCGCCCAGCGTTTGTTAAAATCTCTCCGTAATCCATACGCATCGGCTGCATGTGCAGCAAGCGCCTCCAGCCTTTCATATGCCTCCGAAAATACGGCGTCTTCCTCGGGAGACTTCAGTCCGACTTGTAATGATTCCGCCTTTTGCATCGCGGCTCCAGACTGCAGCTCCTCAAATCGAAGATCATATCGTTTCATTGTTTTTTGAGTCCTTCTGGAAAGAAACGTGATAGAATGGCGCAGCTTGACGACCGGCATGCGAATATCAAAAAGATGAAAGCTTTCGCGAAGGGTGCCCCAATAAGCGAGCTCACCTGCTCCAGCAGTGAAAGTCAGTACCGGCAAAAGCATATCCTGCATTAACGGGCGCGTCACGACATTATTGCTCATGCCGACCGTTTGCTGCTCCAGCATTCCTACAAGCTCCTGTTCACTCCAACCAGCCGGATTATGTTCTGTAAAGTAACGGCCGCCTTTGAAAAACAGCTGCTGACGAATTCCGTTTTCATGTACAAACAAATGTGCAGTAGAATCCGGCGGATCTATAGGCTCCGTTCCGGCTGCCTGTTGGAAAAAACCAGCTCCATCAGCGGCAGTTTGCTGCAGCATTTCAGTATGCGTAAGCAAGCGCCTGAAGCTTTCCTGCTCCAGCTTGCGAATCTCCGGGTCATGAGCATCGATCAGGACCAGTCCGGTTCCTGCAAACAGCTTCCCGGTTAACACAGCAAACCACTCTGTGTAGCTCATCCCCTCCCTAATCGACTCAAGCAGCTCCTCATACATCTGCTTCGTCCACTTTGTTTCTCCGAGCCAGGCGACAGCTTCTCTTACAGCGGCTTCTGCTTCTTCCACAGGGATGCTTGTTTCTGAAGCAGACCGCTTCCACTTGTTCGATCCGGCACTTTTTATTTTTTTAACTCCTGAATGATGATGGATATAGGCGTGATTAATTTCTTCTATGTCATGATCCTCTCCTGCAATCCAAAACACCGGGACCACAGGATGCTGAAGCTTCGTTTCCTGTAATTCCGCTTCTAGCAATATCGATATGATTTTATTCACCGTATACATCGGACCTAGAAACAATCCTGCCTGCTGACCGCCCGCAACAACTACGGCCTCTTCATCTCTCAGCCGTGCAATCTGCCGGAAGGAAGCTGGACAGGGAAAATAGGTTTTATGAAACGAAGTGAGAATATCAGCCAATTCTTTCCGCTTAAAAGATCGGGTGAGCAGCTCCGCTAATCTTTCGTTTTCCCGGCCGGGTATGTAATCATATCTGGCCGTCACAGCCGGATCCCTTCGCTCGTACAGAGCCGCCGGGGTCCCTTCAGATGGTAAAGATTCACAAAATACGTCCATGTCCGCCAACCTTTCTCCTTACAATATCCCGTTTAGTATAGCAGAAGAAGGCATTGTCCTAAACCGAAGAGACTTCAGTCACCTGCTTGCCTGCAGGAAGCTGCACAGTCGTCTTCTGCCTCGATGAACAGGCTTCCAATAGTTCAAGCGCTTTTCTAAGAGCCGCTAGATGATAAACAATCCGGCGAAGGCCAGCACCGTATACATGCAGGCATATACGAGAAAATGAAATCTCCACGTCTGTTTTAACACCTTCCACATCCTGACTTCTTCGATAACATACCATTGCAGAATAGTTAACAGAGAGGCGACTGTTAGAAAACCAATAAGCATAAACCAGCCGGTTCCCACCCCCCACAACAGTTCGATCATAAAGTATACACTTATCATAAACAACAGGGCCGTCATATCTGCAGATAGTCGAAGCGATCGTCCCGGTTTCCCTATAAGCTTATTAACGGTAATAAAAAGGAAGACAAATACAAGCGGCGGGACTGTTACGGCTGTGGCGGCGGCCCCTGCAGCAAAATCCATCATCGCTCTGCCTCCTTTTTGCGTACAAGATAAACAATGCGCTCATGATGCGGAGCTCCTTTAACTCCGGCCATCGTGATCAGCGCACCATTTATTGCCTGAAGCTCAAGAGGCCGGCCTGCTTCGTAATCAGCAAGCATAGACGACCGATTGCGAGCCGTCATCCGAATCAACTGCTTCACGTCTTCCCAAATGAGTTTTTCCATATCGAGAATGGCGGCCGCCTCTATACACAGCTTCTGCGCTTCCTCTTCTGCTTCAGGGTTTTCTAAAAGATATCCATTTGGCTTTTCATACAGGACCGTTAACGGGTTTATGACCGCATTCATGATCAGTTTTTTATGTATTCGTGTTTTGATGTCCGCAACTTCTGATACGTTAAGCTTACCAGATTGTCGAATAAGCTCTTCTACTTCTCTTTTTCCTGTCAGCGGCACTGCGATCATGCCATCTCCTGTATGCCGTACTTCATGAAGCGATGTACGCAGAGCCCCGTGCGTTACTACTGCTGGATACGCTTCTACTCCTTCAGGGATGATGTCCATATGACCGATGCCATTTTGCAGCATCAGCATTGGCGCTGCCGGCTTCCAATTATCAAATAATTCGCTTATGTGATGCTGTTTCACCGTGCACAGCCAAAGATCCGGCTCCTCAGTGGATTCACGGCCCGCTCTGGGCCTGTATTGATACATTCTGTCTTCTTGCTCGAGACAGATACCTTCATCCTCAATTTTTTGAATTTGCTCCCTATTTCTCAGCTTCAAAAACACATCGTGTCCTTGAGCCATCAAATGCGCCGTGCAGAGGAGTCCCAGTGCCCCTCCTCCCGCAATACCTATCTTCACTGCTCGTTCACCTCTTTCCTTGCATAAGTTTATCATAAGTGGCGCTGCCTGAAAGCCGCAGGTCGAAAATCATCTGATCGTTCAACAGGGAGAGCCTTCCATCTAAATTGGTATTCCGGTATAATAGAGACAGCGCTTTCAATACAGGAAAGCTCTAAAGATTGATTTCAGATACTGGAGGGACTGTACATGGATCAGTACGAAGTAGAAAGATTAAAAATTAATTTTAAAACACTCGAGCACTTTGAAAACTTTCGAGAATACGGAATTCAGGAACTATCCATGAAGGAAGATCTGCAGGACAACATTGTGGAGAACGACAGTGAATCTCCATTTTACGGTGTTTACTTCGGCGATAAACTTGTTGCCAGAATGAGTCTCTATCGGATTGATGCAAAGTATGACCGCTATTTTGATCCGCCGCAGGATTACTTTGAGCTTTGGAAACTTGAAGTTCTGCCTGGCTTTCAAGGTAAAGGAATCGGCAAGGTGATGGTCGATTTTGCTAAATCTGAGGGACTGCCTGTCAAAACAAATGCGCGTCAGCGTTCAGATGATTTCTGGACGAAGCAGGGCTTTGAACCGGTCACGTATGACCCGGCTCGTGACCGTGGTGAAAATACGTATGTATGGTTTCCAAAAGGTGTCGGGGAGCAAAAGTAACCCCGTGTCCATACCGCCTTCAGCCGCCTCAGACAGCACGTCTGAGGCGGCTTTTATGTTACCTGATCGGATTATTGCTTTTTGTTAAGAAAGAACGCTACCTGCTTGTGATGTTCTTCTGATTCCCAAAGCGAAGCACAGCGGTCTGCTTCCATTCTCATCTCTTTATAAAATGCGGAAGCATTCACCGGTTCTCTGTAGCTTGTAACCGCCTCACCCGGGATCGTAACAGGCTTCAGGTCTCTCAGCACCTCATCGAGGCTTTCTGCTTTTTCATCAGCAAACCCAATCGATAAAAGACGTTCAGCATCGTAGACAGATGCGCTTGTCAGCATGTGAAAGGCGTTTTTCGCGCCTATTTTTTGCTTTAAACACGCAGCTCCGCCCCAGCCTGTTGACAGGGCCAGTCTTCCTTGGATAAAGCCAGCTTTTCCCTCTGCTGATATGTAAACTTTGTCACAGGCAGCTGCGAGTTCGGCACCGCCGCCTACAGCCGGCCCATCAATGTAGCACACGCTCACACAAGGCAGCTTTCTAAGACGGATCAGGTTTTCATTCATTGGCCGAAGCATAGTAAGCGCTTCTTCTTTTGTATATAACGAATGAAAAGCTTGCACATCTCCTCCCGAACAAAAAGCACCCCGATGGCCTTTGATCAAAAACGTGTGAATATGCCGATTCGTTTCAGCTTCCTCAAGAGCTTCAGCTAATGCGTTGATCACATCGAAATCAACTGCATTTTTTTGTTCAGGCCGATTAAGCTGAACGTGGAGCACGCCGTCCACCAGACTTATGTCTACTTTCATATCCCGCACGCCCTCTCCAGGTTATACACTGTCCCAACTGTTATTTCGACATCTTCCGGCACCTTCCTGCTTGATGGAAAACAAAAAAGCAGGGAAATAAATCCCTGCCCAGTCTTACTTGGATACTACGTCGCGGCCCTTGTAGGAACCACAAGATTTGCATACACGGTGAGAAAGCTTCATTTCTCCACAATCCGGGCACTCATTCATGCCTGGCACGCGTAGCTTCAGGTGTGTACGACGCTTATTTTTACGGGTTGTACTCGTTCTTCTGAATGGTACTGCCATTTCAGTCCCACCTCCTTGAAATCATTCCTTATCAAATAACTGCTTCAGTTTCGCCAATCTCGGATCCACCTTTTTCTCTTTTGCGGCTTCCTGCTCCTCAGCCTGAAGCTCCCAGCCGCTTCCAGATTCAGGTGCCGGACCCTCTGGCTTATCACTGAAAACACGCAGCGGCTTCTCTAACAGAATCCGCTCGCGCACATAAGGCATTAGATCGACCGTGTTGCCCTCTACTTCATGAACGTCATCTTCCTCTTCCTCGTCGAAGGTGGCCCACTCCGATAATTTAAACGATTCAATCGCTTGAATCGTAAAAGGAAATTCTACGTCATTCAGCGTACGGGCACAAGGAAGCGTCATGCTCCCTTCAATTGTGAGTGCGAACGTCGCAAGATCTTTCGATATTGACCCTGTGCCCTTTACGTGCACAGGCGTTACTTCACGAATTTCGCGGTCGCCTTCTTTTACCTGTGAGACGTCGACTGTTTCATCAAGCTCCAGACCATCTCTGCGGAAGGCCTGCAGCTGCTGTATCGACCATTTCATTAGTTTTCACCTCAAGACAACAAATGTAATTATATCGCTGCAAAAAATAAATGTCAAGGTAATCTCTTTACATAAAAAATACCGTCACACCTAAGGCGGACACAGCATGCATCAGCTGTTTTGCCTTATTGATATGTAAACATACTGTTCGTCTCTGTGCAACTGTCATATGCTATACTATTGCCGAAAGGAGCGCAGGAAGATGAATATACTTGGAGTCGTTGTTGAATATAACCCTTTTCATCATGGCCATGCCTTCCATCTCGAGGCCTCGAAGGAAAAAACAAAAGCTGATCTGACTGTTGCAGTTATGAGCGGTTCATTTCTCCAGCGCGGTGAACCAGCCGTGCTTTCCAGTTACGAACGGGCCGCGGTCGCAGCCAGAATGGGCGTTGACCTCGTGTTTGAGCTGCCATATGCTTTTGCTGTCCAGTCTGCAGATCGGTTTGCTGAAGGAGCTGTTAAACTGTTGAAGGCAGCCGGAGCAACCGCCGTCTGCTTCGGAAGCGAGCAAGGCAGTATCGATCCATTCCTGTACCAGGCGGACCTAGAGAAAACACATCAAGCTCAGCTTCACACACTGCTGCATAAAAACCTTGGTGCCGGCATGAGTTTTCCTTCCGCTTATGCAAAAGCTGCTGCATCACTCTCGCCTGATCATTCCTTAGACGTGAAGCAGCCAAATAACATTCTGGGGCTGCATTACGTGAAAGCTGCTCAACGGCTGCAGCTTGAGGCTGCGACAATTCAGCGCCGGGCTGCAGGCTACCATGATATCGAGCCGTCGGATGCCCGTATTGCAAGTGCAACCTCGATTCGGAACATGCTCACTTCGAAGCGAATCGGTGAAGCGCAAGCGTACATGCCAGATGATTCAGCGGCCTCTGTTACCGAACAGCTTCAGCAAACTGGTGTACTTCCTATTTGGGAAACCTATTATTCTCTTTTGCAGTACCGTATTTTAACCGCTTCACCGGAAGACCTTGCTGCAACAGCTGAATGCCGGGAGGGGATCGAGCATAGATTAAAAGCTGCAGTATTCGAGCCTGATTTTGCAAGCTTTATTAAGCACGTTAAAACAAAACGGTATACGAGGACGAGTCTGCAGAGACTATGCACGCATATTTTGACAAATACCTCTAAGACAGAAATAAAAGATACGTTCGAGAACGAGCCGCCGCTGCATCTTCTGGCAGCCACTGAGCGCGGCAGAAAGCACCTTCGCACACTGCGACAAAGAGACATTCATCCGACTGTAAAGGGAAGCAGTCAATGGAAAACTGATCCACTCAGTGCTTCGGCCTACGATGTGCATCAGCTAGCTTTTCCGACTCACAGCCGCTCGTCAGCCTTTAAACAGTTCGCCAGGATGGTATAAGCAGATACATGCAGGGGAAACTATAAAAACCGGTCGTTCCACTGACAGCAGAACGACCGGTTTTTTCATACGCAACATTCTGTTTCCACACCCAATCACTCGAGGGAATCTAAAAAATCCATCGCTTCGTCAAACGTTCCTACAGGCACAATCTCCATATCTGATCCAATCGTCTCCGCAGTATCTATCGCGATTTGATAATTAGAATCTTCACGGCCTTCTTCTACGGGAACGAAAAAGATGTCAATTCCGTCTTCGTCGGATGCGTAAACCTTTTGCTTCACTCCACCGATTCTTCCAACGTTTCCATCTTCATCGATAGACCCAGTGCCAGCTATATTGTACCCTCGCGTGATGTCTTCTTCTGTCAGCTGATTATAAATCTCCAATGCAAACATTAATCCAGCTGAAGGACCACCGATTGTATTCGTATCAATTTCTACTTCAGGATCACGGATCAACTCCCGGTCCGTCACCGGATTAGAAACGCCAAGGCCTCCTGCTCCCTCTTCAGCCCCAATTTCTTCAGGGAACGCCTGCACCTCTACGGTTTCCTGCATTTCTTCATCTTCCCGCTCAAACGTCACATCAACAGAATCTCCAATCTCAGCAGATTCCAATGCTGCAAACATTTCTTCAATCGATAACACGTCGGTTTCGTTAATAGCCGTAATTCGATCTCCCGGCTCCAGCTTGCCCTCGATATCCATTCCGGGAATAACAGCCGTAACTAGTACCCCATATTCCTCAAACTCGGCTTCAAACCCGGCAGCATTGTAAGCAACGAGAATCGCCTGCTCCTGAGAACTCGCCATCATCATCAGCTGCCGATGCTGATACATTTCGTCTGTTTCCCCAGGCGGCCGGACTTCTTCAGCCGGCATCAACTCGCGCTGGTCACTGAAGTAGGACCATATGAAGTTAACGGGATTCGCTTGCCCCATCCGTATCGTCGTAAGAGAAAAGCTTCCCTCATAGTCATTACGCTCTTCCACCTCGATCACGTCCGTCAGCGGCTGCGCATCTCCTGGCATTGAGAAATAATAAGGGAGTTGTACAAAATT
This sequence comes from Alkalicoccus luteus, assembly GCF_052061695.1. Lineage (NCBI taxonomy): Bacteria > Bacillati > Bacillota > Bacilli > Caryophanales > Bacillaceae > Alkalicoccus > Alkalicoccus luteus. The sequence continues at coordinate 33,381 of NZ_JBPZEY010000002.1, read as the reverse complement.
CAGAGCAAGTAATACGGCTACCAGCACTACCCATTTAATCCATCCTTTATTTCTGCGGGGTTGCCGACCGGTTTCATTCATTCATTAACACCTCTATCGCTGAGCCTATACTGCAGCTTCATTTATATAGTTCTAACATACAGGATCAGCGCACAGATTTACAGCAGTCTGCTTTCAGCGCTCTGATAGCTTCTGCTTAAGCGCTTCTGCAACCGCAGGCGGGACAAAGCCGTTAGGTACTGCCTCAAACCGGGCTACTTCTTTAATGATAGATGAACTGAGCACCCGGTACTGCGGTGATGTAGGCAGAAATATAGTTTCGAGCTCTGTATTTATTTCCCGATTCATAACTGCCATTGGAATTTCATATTCATAATCAGTAACTGAACGCAGCCCTTTCACTAGCACAGTGGCTCCTTCTTTTCTGGCAAATTCCGCTAAAAGGCCATCGAACGTTTTAATTTCGAGATTGTCTATCCCCTCTGTGCTTATACGAAGCAGCTCAAGCTTTTCTTCAAGTGAAAACAGTGGTTTTTTACTGCTGTTATGCATGACAGCTGTAATCACGCGATCAAACATCTGTGTACTGCGCTGCATGATATCAACGTGACCATTTGTAACAGGATCAAAGCTTCCTGGTATTATCGCAGTCGTCATCGTATTCAGCCTCTTTCATCAGCATATTTTTTCATTCATCACCGGTTACAGACAGATTTTCTGTTAGGCAGCTGCCTGGAACTACTTTTTATGACCAAATAGGGTCAAGGCTGTACTGCCGTAGTTCATTCTTCGAATCGTCCGGAGTCCGTCTATCTCTTCTGGAAGCTGTTTCTCTTTTCGGTGCTCCGCTGCGAGAATCCCATCCGCAGCAAGAAGCCCGTGACTGGCTATGTACCTGATCTTCTCTTCATACGTATCATCATCGTAAGGCGGATCCATGTAAATCATGTCGAAAACAAGGTCTCTTCCGGCAGCCGCTTTAAGCGCTCTGCCAGCCTCGCTTCGATAAAGTTCTGCCCGGTCTCCCGCACCGATATTGTTCACGTTCTCTTTTAAAACGGAGAAGGCTTTACCGTTTCTTTCCACAAATACCGCACGCTCAAACCCTCTGGACAGCGCTTCCAACCCTACCGCACCGCTTCCTCCGAAAAGGTCCAAAAACCATCCTCCGTTAAAATAAGGACCGGTTCCATGAAAAAATGCTTCACGAACTTTATCGGAAGTTGGCCGCGTGTTCATGCCTGGCACTGCTTTCAGTTGTCTGCCTTTAAATTCACCGCTGATAATCCTCATTGTTCTCCCCCTCTTATGACTTATCCCGCAGGCAAAAAATGCTTCAGGACGACGTCGCGTCCTGAAGCACGTAGCGTTACCATCACCCAAATGTATCGTCAGCAGCTGGTTACAAGCCCATATGGTAATCTTCTTTTTTCACGGGCTCTTTAGTCAATCCTTGGTATTCCGTTTTTATCCACGGACGCATGGAACGATCTACACGCTTAACAAACGGCATCTTTTTTATTTTTGAAACGGTCTCATCCACCTGTTCAAGGTCGCAGTATAAGATAACATATTTCATTCGCCTGGATGCGTAGTGTACGTGGCCAAACCGTTTTAACTGCTTGACTTGTTTTAGTGACTGAATATAAACAGCCAGTCCAATCCGGTCTTTCATGTATAGGGCCTCCTTTACCCGCATCCGCAGCTGCCGCCCGATCCGCATCCGCCGCTGCAGGAAGACTGCTGGGCATCAAAAAACGGATTACCGGTCGGCACCTTAATATTAACTGAGACCTGCCCGGCAATCAGCAGGCTGATTTCACTCAGAAGTTCATGCAAAGCTGTTTCAGCTTCTTTAAACGCTGCGATGTCGGGGTGCATATCCAGCTTTCGCTTGTATTCCCTTACTTCCTTCGTTATTGTTCTGAAATCAGGGTGATATTTACCAAAACGCTGCACATCTTCATATTTATCTTTGAGCTCCTGAAAAGACATGATCTGCCTTTGAAGCTCCCGGTTAGATTGAACGGCAAGCTTTGCCTCTGTGTACTGGTTAAACAGCTCAGACTGCGTAATCATTTCACTGAGGTCCTGCGCTTCCTCCACCAGCGAAATATCTGTCATGATCATCATGGCCGCGCCACCTCCATAGTGTCAGTATAGCACGGGAAGTCTGCAGACAGAAAGTGTGGTTATTCTGTGAACTTCCATTTAAATCTTTTTCTCTTCATTGCAACGGGAAACATTTCATAATATGATTAGTAATGGAACAGTTATATCGTCTGTAGGAGGGAAACTATGAAATTTGAACAGTCAGGTTTGGAAGACAAAATTGTACCGTTTGCCGACTTCCGTGAAATTATGGAAGAAGCCGGCTTTGACGCCCAATGGGACTACGAACGGTGCACGTATGATTATAAGATTCTTGATGAAGTAAAGGATGATGTTTACTACTTCCGTTTTCCAGGAGTGGTGCACGAAGGCGAATTTCCAAAAGAGTCATCCAAAGTACGTCTGCTTCAGCCTTACCTCGGCAAGCATTATTATCCACACGGCGTTGAATACGACGAAGTATTTCCTGAGCGTATCGTGGAGAAATGCAAGAAAAAGATTGAACAGGTCCGTGAAAAACTCAGTGCTTCTGCAGTAGGCTGAGCAACCTTGGAAACTTTCGATCTCTGACGGCTATGCCCACGGGATCGGAAGTTTTTTTATCGATACATACTCTCATCAAGCGGAAAGGAGACCAGCATTGTCCCCACAACTGAAAAAATATCTATTTATCGGACTAGGTGTGGCTGCTGCGGCTGCGATCCTTTATTTTATTCTGCCGGTATCTGTACCGCTGATCCTGGCGTTTATTACCGCATTGTTTTTATCGCCGGCAGTTCGGACGCTCCACCAGAAAACACGCTTATCCCGTAATTTCGCGGTCTTTATCGTCTTCATTCTGTTTACAGCGATTATAGCTCTGTTGGCTTATTTCCTGCTGACGAGGGCTCTGACGCAACTTAATGCGTTTATTGAAAACCTGCCGATGATGATCAACGAAATTAATTTGGCCTGGATGAATTTGCTGGAAAACCTGCGTGGACAGTTCGACCATTTGAGTGAGGATATCGTGGATACGATCGATGCTGAAGTAACCACCCTGCTCTCGGGACTTCGAACAAACCTTCAGGAAATGAACGTAATCGGCTGGGTAACCAATGTGATAATCAGCATTCCATCTTATATTGTTTCTCTGCTCGTTTATTTAATTGCGCTCTATCTCTTCTTGCTCGATTTGCCAAGGCTTCGCCAAAAAACGTACGCCTATTTCAAAGAAGAAACGGCAGAAAAGGTCCAGTTTATGACCTCCCGCCTCTCTTATGTTATTTTAGGCTTTTTTAAAGCTCAGTTTTTGGTGAGTATTATTATATTTATCGTGACTTTTATCGGTCTCCTACTGATAGCACCGGAAGTAGCGCTTATCATGTCTATCATCATTTGGCTGATTGACTTCATCCCGATAATTGGTTCGATCGTTGTACTCGCTCCATGGGCACTTTACCACTTCTTTGCAGGAGACACGGCAATGGGCATTCAGCTGATCGTGCTTGCCGTTATACTGCTTACGATCCGCCGTACAGTAGAACCGAAAGTGATGGGTCATCATATCGGCCTTTCACCGCTTGCCACGCTGATCTCGCTGTACATTGGTCTCATGCTTTTTGGCGCTATCGGATTCATTCTCGGTCCGCTCACCGTTATTTTATTTACGAGCGCCAGAGAAGCTGGACTGATAAAAATGAATGTAAAAGTATAGCAGTAGCTGTTCAGGCAAAAAACCGCCTGCTGACCGTGTAAAAACGGTTGGCAGGCGGTTTTTTCTAAATAACGATTCCGAGGATTGCATCAAACAGCCTTGTGGTCTCTCCAGGAGGATAGATCACATAAAGCAGCAGATACACCGCAATCCCAGTAGATGCTGATACAAACCAAATTAAGGAAGTAACGGGCCCAAGTTTACGGTGAAGCCGCCGGTTGTCCCGATACCCGGAAATCAGCTGAATAATACCGAGAACAGCTGCAATCGTCGCCATCGTAATGTGAAACAACAAAAACACTGTATAGTATAGGGCCACGCTGTCTGGTCCTCCAAAAGAGGTGGAACCGATAAAGAACGTTTTCGACAGATACGTAATAAAAAAGATGACTGCAAGGACGGCTGCCCAAAACATGACAGTCTGGTGCGCGGCAATGCGTCGCTGGGCGGCCAGTATCCAGCCTACCGCTACAAATACGGCACTCAGTGCAATAAAAATGGTACTTACAAATGGTAAAAATGTTGCCATCAGCCTGCTCCTTCCAAAGATAAACATGTCTAGCTGCTGCCGAGCAGACGCTTAAGAAAGAGCGTGCCGCTTGTAGCGGCACGCTCTCCTGAATGTGAAAACTAGTATTTCACAATACCGATAAGCAGCATAAGAGCAGCCACTGTCATAGCAGCAACGAATAGCCCGGACCAGATCATTGCATTTACCCAGCCGGTGCCTTTGCCGTTCATGTGCATGAAGTAGTAAAGCTGCATGACGACTTGAACTGCTGCCAGCAGAAGGATAAATGGAATTGCGAATCCTGTAGGAATAGCGTCGCTGGCAATCGTTAGAAATGCCGTTGACGTGATGAAAATCATAAACACGAATGAAACAATCTGCGTGCGAGATTCGCGTTTCAGCTTCCGTTCAGTCTCCTTGGAAGGTCTGCCTTCCAACGGAGCACTTGGATCTACATGTGCCATTTAATCAACCCCCTGCTCCAAGAAGATAAACAACGGTGAAGATGAAAACCCATACGACATCGATAAAGTGCCAGTAAAGGACCGCTGTGTAAAACTTAGGTGCGTTCGCAAGCGTAATGCCTGCTTTACGGTAGCGGATCAAAAGCGTTGTGATCCAGCCAACACCGAACGCCACGTGCGCGCCGTGCGTACCAACCAGTGTATAGAAGGAGGACGCAAAAGCACTTACAGTAAAGCCGAGTCCGTAATTAAAATAATAATCGTAGAACTCATAAATCTCAAATGAAAGGAATGCAACACCGAGTGCTACAGTTGCCCACATCCAGATTAAAAGCTTGTTAAAATTACCCCGCTTCATATTGATGATGGCAAACACACTCGTAAGTGAGCTTGTTAACAGGATCATCGTCATAATAAAAACGAGATCGAGGTGGAAAAGTTCGCTTGGTCCAGGACCTCCCTCGGTGCTTGTACGCAGACCGAGATAGGTTCCGAAGAGGGAGCCGAAGAGAACCGTCTCCCCACCAAGGAAAAACCAAAAACCTAAAAACTTGTTTCGGCCTTCCAGCGTCGCTTTTTCGGGATTCGGCGGAAGAACCTGTGGCTCCACTACTTGATTATCAGCCATTATTTGTCCTCCCCCTTTTCGCCGGTAATTTCAGAAACAGGGATGTTATAGCCATGATCTTCAATAACTGAGCGGAGCATCATCGTGAAGAATGTAACGACTAGACCGCCAATAATGACCGGCCATGAATAATAGATGACGCCAAAGCTCGCAATGGAAAGTCCCAGTGCAATAAAGATCGGCAGAATTGAACCGTTTGGCATGTGAATATCACCTAATGGCTCCGCCGCTTTCATACGGCCGTCCCCATTCATTTTCTCGTAGAAAAATGCATCAAGATCTCTGACGAGCGGTGTCTGAGCAAAGTTGTACTCCTGTACTGGAGAAGTAGTTGCCCATTCCAGCGTGCGCCCGTCCCAAGGATCTTGAGTATTGTCCGTGTTTTTTCTGGAAATCAGCACGTTGATAACAAGAAGAATAAACGCTGTTCCCATCATGAAGGCACCCATTGTTGAGATGAAGTTCAGGTCGTTAAGATTCTGACCATCCAGGTATGATGCCACTCGGCGCGGCATCCCCATCAGACCAAGGAAGTGCTGCACGAAGAACGTCATGTGGAAGCCAATCAGGAATAACCAGAAGAACCACTTTCCTAGAGCTTCGCTAAGGCGATAGCCAAACATCTTCGGCCACCAGTAGAATGTTCCTGCGAAAATACCGAATACAGAACCACCAATAATGACATAGTGGAAGTGTGCCACAACGAAGTATGTGTCATGGAACTGGTAGTTCGCAGCACTTGTTGCAAGCATGACGCCCGTAACCCCGCCCATAACAAAGGATGGGATGAAGGCGAGAGCAAACAGATTGGCAACCGTAAAGCGGATTCGTCCGCCCCATAATGTCAGAAGCCAGTTAAAGATTTTAATACCAGTCGGTACTGCAATAGCCATCGTTGCTACAGCAAAAATCGCATTCGCAACCGGCCCCATACCAACGGTAAACATGTGATGCGCCCATACCATGAATCCGAGGAAACCGATGATGAGCGTTGCAAAGACCATCGCAGAGTATCCGAACAATCGCTTTTTCGCAAATGTTGAAATAACCTCTGAGAAGATACCGAATGCCGGTAAAATAAGAATGTACACTTCCGGGTGTCCGAAGATCCAGAATAAGTGCTGCCAGATAACGACGTTACCACCCATGGCAACATCGAAGAAGGCCCCGCCGAATATCCTGTCTAACATGAGCAGCAGAAGCCCAACAGTAAGAGCAGGGAATGCAAACAGAATCAGCATGGATGTCACAAATGTACTCCATGTAAACAGCGGCATTCTCATCATGCTCATACCAGGAGCACGCATGTTAACAATCGTAACGAGGAAGTTAATCCCCGACATGAGTGTACCGGCACCGCTGACCTGAAGACCCATTACATAATAGTCGACCCCATGACCGGGTGAATCAGACGACAGCGGAACATACGATGTCCAGGCTGCATCAGGTGCACCGCCTGTAAACCAGCTGACGTTCAGGATAATTCCCCCGAACAGGAACAGCCAGAAACCAAGAGAGTTGATGAAAGGAAATGCAACGTCTCTCGCTCCTATTTGAAGCGGTACAACAAAGTTCATAAAACCAAAGAATAATGGCATTGCTGCAAGGAAGAGCATCGTCGTCCCGTGCATGGTTAATAATTCATTATATGTTTGTTCGCCTAAAAAGCTCATTTCCGGGAACATGAGCTGGATGCGCATTAAAATCGCTTCCAGCCCTGCTACAGCGAAGAAGAAAAGACCCGCAAGAAAATACATGATACCGATTTTCTTATGGTCGACTGTAGTAAGCCAGTCCCAGAGAACGCTCTTTTTGGCAGGTGAGCTGTTCGCCACGAATAGTAACCTCCCTTTTATTCAAGCGTTATTCATCGAGCACTGACAGGGTATTGATATACTCAATCAGCGCATCCATTTCATCATCTGAGATGGCTTCTTCTCCGAATCCAGGCATTTCGTTACCCGGCTTGAGCGAATCAGGATCACGGATCCAGTCGTGCAGATTGTCATCCGAGTACTCAAGGAAGCCGGCTACAACTGTTCGTTCGCTGTAATTCGTGAAGTTAGGCCCTGTATTACCACCTTCATCACCGATTGCGTGACAGGCAATACAGTTTTCTACGAAGATGTCACGGCCTTCCACCGCTACTTCGCCTTCCGGCTCAAGCTGCTCTTCCGGAGGTTCAGCCATTGTTTCAGCCCACGAGTCAAATGTATCAGGGTCTACAGCTACGACTTTGAAATCCATAAGCCAGTGAGACGGACCGCAGATTTCTGTACATTTACCCATGTAAATTCCTTCTTCAGGTGCTTCAAACCAAAGATCGTTTGTAATTCCCGGTACGTTATCCTGCTTACCAGCAAGTGCCGGCACCCAGAAGGAATGAATAACATCACTTGCTTCGAGTTCAACGATAACTCGCGTGTCTGTTGGGATATACATGTCCTGCCCGGCGTTTACACCTAGCTCAGGATAGATAAATTCCCACCAGAATTGATGCCCGTGGGCTTCAATTACCACGTAATCTTCTACCTCTTCGTCTTCATCCAGCAGCTCTTCATCTACACCCTCATCCGGAATACCGGTATCTGCAAGTGTAAACGTATCCATAACGTTCGGAATTGCCAAAAGAAGCAGCAGTAAGATTGGAATTGTCGTCCAGATAAATTCAAGCGTCCTGTTCCCGTGAACCTGCTTAGGGATATGGGTATCACCCGGTCGTTCACGGAAGCGGATAAGTACAAATGCGTAGATGGAAAACACGATCACAATAACAAATATCATGATGTAAAGTGACAGCTGAATGAGAGACAGCTGCATCTCGGCAACCGGTCCTCGCGGATCCAGTGCGGAGAGATTTTCCATGCCGCATCCTGCCAGCAGCAGAATAAGTGAGAATGGAAGCAGTTTTAGCATGTGCTTCATCGCGTCATAACCCCCGCTTTCTTTTCCAGTTTTAGAACATGTGTACAAGAACCATCAGCACAAACATGATCGTGAGATAATTCAGGGAGTAGATGAACATACCGGTTGCCCACTTCATGTCATCTTTCGTCCGCAGCCCGATCAGGCCGTAAACAAGCCATCCTCCGCCTAACATGACGGCAGCAGCTGTGTAGATAATTCCAAAATCAGCTATCAAAAGCGAAACTGGAATCAGTGCGGCTACGTACCAGATGATTTGACGTTTTGTTAATGCATTGCCAGCCACTACCGGCAGCATAGGAATACCTGCCGCTTTATATTCATCTTTTCGGCGCATCGCCAGCGCCAGAAAGTGCGGCGGCTGCCAGATAAACATAATCAGAAACAGCGTCCAGGCATATGGATGGAGACCAGGGTCAATCGCTGCCCACCCGATCAACGGTGGAACAGCACCGGCGAAGCTTCCAACAATCGTGTTCAGCGTCGTCGTCCGTTTCGTCCACATTGTATAAAGAACAACGTAAATGATAAGACCGGCAGCCCCGATCATAGCAGCTGTTAATGAAGCCGCTGCAAGAGCCGCGGTACCGGCGATTGATAGTGCTAGACCATATGTAAGCGTCTGCTTTCCAGTCAGCCTGCCGCTGACAGTAGGCCTGTCTTTCGTCCGCTCCATTAAGTGATCAATATCCCGGTCAATATAGTTATTCAGCGCACATCCACCGGCAATGATCAACGCGGATCCAGCTACAGCCATTAACGCAGGCAGGAAGCTTTCGGCAAGCGTTGCCCCTGTGTAATAGGCAGCCAGATAGAGACCTGCAAACACGGTAATCAGATTGGACATTACAATACCCGTTTTTGAAATCGATACATAGTCTCTCCACGTAACGGCTGACTCTGTTGATTCCTTTATACCAGCCACAGACTCCGCTGAAGAAATTGCATTGAGTTTACTCATCTTTAGTTCACCCCCTGTATTGGCCACCTTTTCTGCATCCGCTAAAAAAAGAATAAGAATGCAAGATGCTGTCCGGCTTCAGCTCGTTAAGCTGAAAACGTACGCATAACAAAAAAGATGACAGTTTGCACCGTTCATATCACATTATAAAGGAACGCCTATTCTTTTTCATCACATTTTTTAGTTGTTACTATATCTATCACATGCTTTGTGACAATTATGTGAAATTGATTTTATCGCTAATAATTTGATTTATTATGAAAGAAAGCTACCTGTTAAGGGCCTCATTTTGATAAGATAGACAGGAATGTGCTAGGCTGCCGCGCTAATTTATTATTCCGACATAGCAAAGTGGCTGTTTATTTTTGTATTGGAAAGACGGTGAACACCATGCATCGCATGTTAAAGTTTTTTGGAATCATTACCACTCTTGGAATGCTTCTCGTTATTATCCAAGGCGCTCTCGTTACTCAAACCGGTTCAGGCGACGCCTGCGGTCCCGAATGGCCGCTTTGTTACGGACAGCTGATTCCTGAAAATCCAGCTGTAGAAACGTTAATTGAATACACGCACCGGCTCGTATCCGGAATACTTGGCATAATGGTTATTGCTCTCAGCATTTGGAGCTGGCGCACTATTGGACATTTAAGAGAGACGAAGCTGTTTGCATTTCTTGCGGTAACATTTATTATTTTTCAGGGACTGCTTGGTGCGGCTGCCGTCGTGTGGGGACAATCTGACGCGGTCATGGCGCTTCATTTTGGTTTTTCCCTCATCTCATTTGCCAGTGTCCTGCTGCTGACTATTTTGGCGTTCGAAGATGGCAAGCCCGCTTCTTTAACCAAGCCTTTAATTACAAAAGGCTTAAGATGGTCGCTGATCGGTAATTTAATTTTCGCATATGCTGTGGTCTATACTGGAGCATATGTCAAACATACAGGTTCAGGCGGTGCCTGTGCAGGTTGGCCGCTGTGTAACGGCATTCTGATTCCGTCTCTTACAGGAAGCACCGGTATTCAATTTGGACATCGAGTTGCAGCAGGACTGCTCTTTATCACCATTCTGATGATGTTTTTCAGGTTGTTAAAATCACACCTCAATAACAAACCTTTGTTATACAGCGGCGTACTCACGATGATGTTTATTACTGCTCAGGTTGCCAGTGGAGCTGTCGTTATTTTCACTGGATTTACGCTCTACGCGACTATGGCACACGCTGTGATTGTCAGCCTTTTATTCGGATCGCTAAGCTATATGGCGGTCATTGCTTCCAGAAGCAGCATTCGTTAACATGAAGAGGCTGGGACAAAACCAGCATCAACAGAAGCCCTTACCATTTTTGGTGGGGGCTTTCTGTATGAGGGGGTTGATCCTTCCAATGCCAATCGCTTACCGCGGGCAAGGCTTCAGCTAACCGCCGCAAAAACAGCGGCGGTGGACCTTCAGTCCTTGCTTTTCCCGCAGGCGTCTCTTGTCTTTTCACGATCAACCCATGATCAAGATCGTACGGTCTTGATTTCCCGAAAAAAAAGGATACCTTCAGGTTAAGTTAGAACGACCAAGTCATAACAAAACCGGAGGTATCCTTATGTTTAAAGAGTTTAACATGGATCAGCTCGTTCTGCCGATGGATTTATCCTCTCCATTACCAAAACATGATGTGGCCTTTGCGGTAAATGATCTCATTGAACCTATACCGGAAAAAGCCTTTGATGCATGTTATACACGCAATGGACGGCCTTCGTATCACCCGAAAATGATGATGAAAGTCATTCTTTTGGCGCCGGACTGGCTTTTGAAGGATTCTCGTGAGAAGCCTGTGTCCGAGTGAAGCCTTATAGCCGTTCGAACTTGAACGGCATGACAAGCGCGAGCGGAGCCGGACTGGGTCTTGAAGGCTTTTTATAAGAAGCCTGAGTCCGAGTGAAGCCGTGACTTTTTTCCCTTCATACTGGGTCACCCTGAGAAAATCGCTGAAGGCCAGCCCACGGCAGGCTAGGTAAGCAGAGAAAAATACAATCAAACGAATAAACATTTAAGTTGAAAGACTTTTTCAACATCATGAAAAGCACCGGTCCCATTTGGAACCGGTGCTTTTACATGCTTATTTTTTTCCGAGAAATGCGCGGAGCATCCAATTATGCTTTTCAACAGACTGCCTGATTTCAATCAGCATGTCAGCCGTTGCTTCATCGTCAGCGTCATCCTCCAGCGTTTCAATGTCTTCTTTCAGCTCATCGGAGAGCTGTGTGAAATCATGGACTAAAGCTTCCACCATTTCTTCAGCAGTCTGCTCCCCTTCCGCCTCATTAATCGTAGACGTTTCCAGATATACTTTCATTGATGCAACCGGACGTCCTTTTAGTGCAAGAAGCCTTTCAGCAAGCTCATCTATGTGCTCCTGAGCCTCATCATAAAGCTCCTCAAACTTTTCATGCAGTGTAAAAAAATTAGGCCCGGATACATACCAGTGATAATTATGAAGCTTTACGAACATAACGTTCCAGTTTGCTACGTGCCTGTTTAAGATTTCGGTAGTCTGCTTGTGTGCCATGTTCCCATTCACTCCTATTCGTTATGTCTTACACTAGTATCTGTTCCCTTATGGAATAAGGACCAAACATGCTGCAGATGGAGCACTAATTCCCTGCATAAAAAAACACTTTCAATCAGCTATTACGCCTTAGAAAGTGTTCATCACCTTTTTATACGCTGCCGCCCCGAGCCTTCATCGTTGCTTCATGCAAAGAAGAAAGCTGCTGCTCCAACTGGGAAAGCAGACGGCGCCCCTCCTCCTCCGACACTAATTCAAGCCGGATAGCAAAGTCGATCTCCCGTGAAAGACCAAACATTTGCGTATCAAGAACTTCCTCATAAAGCGGACATTGAGGCATCGTCAGGTTTTTCATTTGAACCTCAATTAGTTTTACTATTTTATCTGCATCCTCTTTCAGAAGTGCAAAAGCCTTCTCACTCTGACCAGGCAGGATTTCAGTTGACACGCGAATCCCTCCTCTATATAAACGATCACGGACCGAATATGCCGATTCATGATTTACGTTTATCTTATCGGTTATTCACTAAAAATGCAACTCGCGAATCGATAGATGACACGCTCTTAAATGGAAGCTATACTATGAACTAGAAGGAAGGTGACTACTTATGGCAGAAATGCTCGTGAAAATAGTAGGCAATGTGAAGCATCCTGTGATGCTGGATCCCGGAACATGGATATTTGACGAACGTCGAATTGATATGGAGAAAGCGTTTGATCAGGCTGTAAAACAAGACAGCAGCGAGTCTTACGCAGCGCTCGGAAAAGCATTTGACATGCAGCGCACAGAAGGAGCAGTTCCCCAGCAGCAAACAAATAAAATTACGGTCAGTAAAAAGGACATGAAAGAAAAATCTTTCGGTATACGACTCCGTCCTTTTTTACAGAACAGCTCCCCCCGCGATGACGCTGAATCCGTCAGGCTTATTCGCTCTTCAGGCGATGAGGTTCACCTGACGTTAACCGAAGCAAGCAACGGCATACTCCAATTTTCTCATAAAGGCAGTCCGCTGACAGAGGACGGACCCGTTCACTTTTTTTTTAGCGACGGCTCCAACCGCGACAAGCCAATCACCGGTATTGAACGAATTGAAGTCATGTAGGTTTCCTCTGTTTTAACCGAGTTACATTAGCATATTTAAACAGGCGCCGGCAGGTTCACTGCTGGCGCCTGTTCGTATTTAAAGCAAATCTGCAGCCAGCTGAGCCAGGCTTGACCGCTCTCCCTTTTCAAATTTCATATGGCCGGATATGGTGACATGCTTCATTCGCTCAATGACGTAGGAAAGACCGTTTGTGTATTCGTCCAAATAAGGGTGATCGATTTGTTTCGGATCGCCCATCAAAACAATTTTGCTGCCTTCCCCAACACGTGTAATGATCGTTTTCACTTCATGTTTTGTCAGGTTTTGCGCTTCGTCAATGATAATATACTGGTCGGGAATGCTTCTTCCCCTAATGTACGTTAACGCCTCTACCTGAACAGACGACATGCCAGCCAGAATATCTTCTAATTCCGTGTCTTTTTTTGTATTAAACAAAAATTCCAGATTATCATAAATTGGCTGCATCCACGGTCGCAGTTTTTCATCCTTTTCACCTGGCAAATATCCAATATCCTTTCCAACCGGTACGACAGGTCTCGTTACAAGCAGTTTTTTATAGGCCTGAACATCTTCTGTCAGGAACATACCGCACGCCAGAGATAGCAGCGTTTTACCAGTTCCGGCCTTTCCCACTAACGTAACAAGCGGGATGTCCTTGCGGGTAAGCAATTCCATCGCCATACGCTGTTGAACATTTCGGGGGCGGATCCCCCAGATACCATCCGAATCGCCTAAAAACAAATTTACACGCTGCGAGCGCTCATCCACCATGCCGAGCGCTGAACGACTTGGCTGGGATGGATCTTTGAACAAATAAAAGTGATGAGGATACGTTTCAGCTGTACCGGCATCTTTGATGGACAGAGATTTTTTTTCGTACAGCTCATTCATCAGTTCGCTGTCCAAATACATTTCGCTGTATCCTTTATAAATGTGATCAAACTGTGCGACGCGATCCGTTAAAAAATCCTCCGCTTTTATATACAAAGCATCCGCCTTGACCCTGAGCAGTGCATCCTTCGTAACGAGAACGATCGATTCCGGGTGAGCGCTCTCTTCCTTTAAATTCAGCGCAATAGCAAGAATACGATTATCGTTCGTTTTTTCAAGGCCATGCTTTTCGAGCTGATCTGCTGATTTATGATTGAGTTCTACCGTCAATCTGCCGCCGTTCTCAAGCGGTACGCCCGCATGCAGTTTGCCGGTTTCCCTCAGCTTATCTAAGAGCCTGCCAACCTCCCTGGCATTTCTGCCTATCTCATCCGTCAATCTCTTTTTAGTATCAATTTCCTCCAGCACGACGGCTGGAATCACCACCTTGTTCTCTGCAAAGGAATGAATGGATAGAGGGTCGTGCAGTAACACATTCGTATCAAGGATATATGTCTTGATCATATGAATCCCTCCACTGCAAAATACGCAGCTGGTTTAAACAGACTGCAATGCTTCCATCACCTGTTTATCCAGCTTCGCTGCTGCATCTTCATCATACGTTTTTTCAAACTTCGGTTCATGTGTAAGTCTTGCTCCATAAAACATGACGTCTTTAACTTCCTGAATATGAAGCTCCATCATAGAAAGCTTCACCGGCAATTCGTCTATTTTTTCCTGGATCATTTTTGAATTGCCGGATAACGCATAAGTAGAACCATCCGCAATCACTGTCATGACGGCTGCAGGGTTATCATAAATATTAGAAATAATTCTCGATTTCCGATCTACCGCAAAACGAACGGTATTTCGGTCAACAGCATAGATCCAGGATATTGCATTCACGCTAGGTCCTTTAGTATCCTGATCGATCGTCGCCAGCATTACGTAATGTTCTTCCTGAAGTTCCCGGAGCAGGTCTTCAGGAAGTGCCTGCTCAATTCTGTTTCCCATTGTCAACACCCCTTTTCTCACTTCACACGCGCCTTAAGCGCGTTTACTACATTCTATTCGCTTACTCACCTCTAATTTCCTGCCTGCAAATCGGACAAACGCATATTTTTCATAGAAAACGCATGGTATACTAAACAAGTAAAAATTACTGGGTGGTGAACTTCATGCGGGTCAAATGTGTTCTTTGTGACAAAATTGAAACGATCTCTTCTACACTCCCCTTAGCCAAGAAGCTGCGAAACCGTCCTATTCACACGTACATGTGCCGGGACTGTCATGACCGCATTTCGGAGCGGACAGCGGAACGCCATCAAACAGGTAAATTCCGTTCGCATAAAGCTGCAGAAGAAACAGATGATTATATTTAATCAGGCAACGCGTATCTGTCAAATCAGTAAAGAACGTACCGGTAAAGCTTGAGATGACTGGTACGTTTTGCTTATTATTTCTAGTCGTAAGGAATGCTTCCCATAAAAAAAGACCGTATCAGCTACGGTCCTCTTCCGGTTGTGCCTCTACATCTTTTTTATGTCTTCTAAGCTGAAGCTTATAAATACCTAGCACTAAGCCAGCGATAAAAAGGGATTCGATGATTGGTAATGTGAAAGCTAAAAATGTAATAAAGATATTCCCGAAAAGCATTAGTGCATAAATAACGACATTTTTTAAAAGCGGAAGCTTGCGGGCAAAACCTAAATTAAACACAATAATACTTAGAGCATTGGTTAATACATACAGCACAAGGAAGGCCGTAAGAAAATTTTCGGGGTCAGACGCTCCTAAAAATTCCGCCAGCGGAGTCATGGAAGGGGCAGGAGCCGCTTCTGGGGAGGCAAAAAGCATAATGATAACACTCCTATATTAAGATATAAATCACTGCCTACCATACTATAGCACATTTGCCAGAGGGGACCTAACTTCTTCACATATTGTTCACACGAAAAACGCCGATTCGTATTTTGAACTGCCTGCTTTTCTTTCAGATCAATCTATCGTAAACTAAACCAATAGAGGAGGCGTTTACATGCGTTCGTTTGATATTATCTTTTTCATTTTAGCTTGTACGGGTACAATCGGCATTATGGGACTTGGCATCGCATTAGCTCAGTTGAGCATCCCGCTTCTGCTTCTATTTGGCGGACTATTCGGAGGCTCTCTTGCCGTTGGTTTTAAACGAAAAAAACGGCTTCAAAGCTCATCTGCCTGACAACGTAAACAGAGGCCCCGCTGACGCGGCTGCCTCTGTTTTTACGTTATCGTTTTAAATAAGCAGTAATTTGCTGGTAGATAGCGGGACTTGCCGCAAATAACGTATCCTTTTGCAGGAACGTCAATTCATTTCCTTCATACGTTGTAGCTATTCCGCCGACTTCTTTTAATACGGCCCACCCTCCAGCTACATCCCATGGAGCTAAGTTCATACTGATATATGCGTCAATGCGGCCCGAAGCTACATAGGCCATCTCAAGCGCAGCTGAACCGTAAGAGCGCGTACCTCGGGCTTTTTTTACGATTTCCTGAAGCCTTGAATCTTTCAGCACCCAGCCCGTATTAAATGACACCAGCGCTTCATCCAGAGGAACCTCAGGCAACTGAGGAAGCTTTTTCCCATTGAGTTCAGCTCCTTTTCCAGCCTCAGATACGAACCATTCATCGTTCATGACATCCAGGATAATTCCGATGACAGGTTCCCCGTCTTTAAAAATCCCTAATGAAACGGCAAAATATGTTCCCATATGAACAAAATTCACCGTGCCATCGATTGGATCCAATATCCAGACGTAGCCGGATAAATCATCAATTTGCTTGTAGCTTCCCTCTTCCCCCATCAACCGGTGGTCTGGGAAGTCTTTCGCAACTTTATCCAGAAACAGCTTCTCCACATTTCGATCGACATCGGTGACGAGGTCATCCTTATTCGCTTTCGTATCAATTCCATATGTATGCGTCATCGCATCCTTAATAAACGCCGCAGCTTCTTCCACATAGCTAAGCGCTTTTTGCTTTAAATATCCGTGATCCATAAACCGACACGTCCTTTAATAGAGTTGGGTGATGTATTCACTTATATCATACCGGTAAGAAGGGAAGCAACTTTCAAGGGGTGGGATAAGGCCGGGGGGAGACCAGGAGAAGCCCGTAAAAATCCCTTCATGAGGTTTTTCATGAAGGGCAATGTGAATTTACAATGCCAGAAATAGGTTCAGATTCATTCGACAGCCTAGGCTTCCAGACGGAGCCACTCGCTGCGGAGTTCCTCAAGGCGGCCCTTGCTGAGCTCAATCTGCTCAATTTCACTGGCCTGCATGGCATCGTACAGCGTCTGCAGCTCATAATCAATTTCTAATTTGAGTACAGGGATACGACGCTCCCCATCTTTTCTCTTTAACGTTTGAATGACCTTCTCCATGATTCGCACCCCTTTTGTATCCGATGGAATCGGATTTTTTAATTTGAAAGAAGATTCCGACAATGATAAATGGGTTATACCTAGGGTAGTTCATTTATCCGAATTTTGCAACAATAATATATCTTATTTTTTTAATTCCTTAATTATTGATAATTTAAACCTGTTTATCGTCCGCCTGTCAGCATAAACCGTGATCGTTTCGTATCTGCTTATTATTTGATAAACTGATTACTAGTACATTTACCCGCACAGCCTCTAATGTATGCAGTCTGTGTGTATTTCTTACAGGATGGTGAGACAATGGGATTTAATGGATTTACTCAGGATGATTTTGATGTATTTGCAGTAGACGGACTGGATGAGAGGATGCATGTGCTCAAAGAACGCATACGTCCAAAGCTTGAGGAGCTCGGTGCAGAATTCGCTCAGGAGCTGACAGAGTTAACGGGAACCGACATGTATTATCATGTAGCTAAACACGCCCGAAGAAAAGTCAATCCGCCTGACGATACGTGGGTTGCTTTTTGCAGTAATAAACGCGGATATAAAAAGCTTCCTCACTTTCAAATAGGCATGTTTGGAAGTCATTTATTTATCTGGTTTGCTGTGATTTATGAATCTCCTGTTAAGCAGGAACTCGGGTACGAATGGAAAAAAACATCGGAAACCCTAATGGAATCTGTGCCGGCTTCTTTCGAATGGAGCGTTGATCATACTAAGCCTGCAACCATTGCACATGACTCCTTGACCAAAGATGATCTGGACTCGATGCTGGACCGCCTGGAATCCGTGAAAAAAGCGGAGCTCCTTTGCGGCCGCACGATTGATGCAGACGATCCTGTATTGCGTAATCCGGATGCTTTAAAACAGGAAATTAAAGAAGTGTTTCAAACACTGCTTCCGCTTTACGAGGACAGTATGGAACTGTACGAGCAAAAAGTATAGCTGATGGTTTAATGCATATGGCCGCTGCCGCTTGTAAACGAATACGATAAACAGTTTTGTACCGGCAGATTCTATACGATTGCTGCACGATTTATAAACGTCGGTCTTCCGCCGTTACTAGACGAATCGCCTTTAACAGGTATTAAAAAGGAGCTATCCTCAATGGATGGCTCCTTCTTTCTCAGTTCATCTGAATCACAGTTCCTGTTTTTGCCTGTTTCGCGTCTCTTACAACATAAAACGGTACTTCTCCCGACTGCTTCTCGTATTCCTTAAAGTGCTGCTTTTCTTCTGATTTTGACGGTACGACTTGCTGAAATGTACGATAAGCATTCATAATATCTTCACGCTTCGCTCCTGTTGTGTACGCTTTATGCACCACTTCAAAAAATTGGACAACATTGATTACTTCCTCTGTAGTCCAATTTTGCGAAATGGGAAAATAAACTTGATCACTCATAGTATCCCTCTTTTCTTCTATATTTTAAAGGCTGCTTCTGCTATACTTTTTTTGTTTGCTTCTTATGAGGCATTCATATAAATGGGAGGATGAATCATGAACAGAGTCCAGGAAAAGGCTCCATTATACGAGGGCCTGCTAGAACATATTAACAAAGATCCGCTGCAGTTTCATATACCCGGACATAAAAAAGGGGCCGGAATGGATCCTGACTTCCGTCGTTTTGTAGGTGACAATGTATTAAAAATGGATCTTATAAACATAGCGCCGCTCGACGATTTGCATCATCCAAAAAAAATAATTGATGAGGCTCAGCGACTTGCAGCCAAGGCTTTTGGGGCTGATCATACGTTTTTTTCCGTTCAAGGCACAAGCGGGGCAATTATGACAATGATCATGTCTGTATGCGGGCCGGGCGATAAAATAATTGTTCCAAGAAACGTGCATAAGTCCATTATGTCTGCAGTTATTTTTGCAGGAGCGAGACCTGTGTTTGTGCATCCGGAAATAGATGAAGCATTCGGTATCTCGCATGGAATTTCACTGGAGGCTGCAGAGCGGGCCCTTGAAGCACACCCCGATGCAAAAGCATTTCTCGTTATTAATCCCACCTATTTTGGTATAGCTGCAGACTTAAAACGCATTGCAGAAGCAGCTCATCGGTATGGCATTCCTGTCCTCGTCGATGAGGCTCACGGCGTCCACACGCATTTTCATAATAGGCTTCCGCTGTCTGCCATGCAGGCAGGAGCGGATATGGCAGCCACAAGCGTGCATAAGCTGGGGGGATCACTCACTCAAAGTTCCGTGTTAAATATTCAAGGAAGCCTCGTACAGCCTGCAAGAGTACAGGCTGTGATCAGCATGCTGACTACAACTTCCACCTCTTATATTCTTTTAGCCTCTCTCGACACGGCGAGAAGACATTTGGCGATAAACGGGTGGCAGGAGATCGAAAAAGCATTGAACCTTTCGACAGCTCTTCGCGATCAAATTAATAAAATACCCGGTCTTTCTGCTCCCGGTAAAGAGATGCTGAATCATAAATCCCGGTTTGATATGGATACAACAAAAGTGATGATCAGCGTGAAGGAACTTCGAATTACCGGTTATGACGCAGAAGTCTGGCTGAGAGAAAACGAAAATATTGAAGTGGAGTTATCTGATTTATACAACATTCTCGTGATTGTTACACCGGCAGATTCACATGAAACAATCAGCAAGCTTGCCAGTGCTCTAGAACATTTAAGCAGAAAAATGCTCCCTTCCAGAACATGGGTCGACAACGGCGCAGAGGTGGAGGTACCATCCATTCCCGTTCTTGCCTATTCTCCGCGGGATGCGTTTTATGCGGATACAGAAGAAGTTCCCCTGCATGCCTCTGCCGGAAGGATCAGTGCTGAATTTCTGATGATTTATCCGCCTGGAATTCCGGTCTTCATCCCTGGAGAAATCATTGAAGAAGAAAATCTTCGTTACATTAAAAAAAATATGGAATCCGGTCTTCCCGTTCAGGGACTGGAAGATAAGTCCCTTTCTTCTATTAAAGTGATTCGCGAAAGCAAGCCGATCATTTAATCAGCAAAAAACGTGCTTCAGCTTCGGATGCTGGCGCACGTTTTTGTAATCGTAATTATTGACCTGCAACAGATGGTGGCATAGCTGCATATGGCTTCATCGCCTTTTTGAAATAGGAAGCAAGAATGGAAGTATCTGTTTCGTCTACCATATGAAACATTTCCATGAGGGTTTTGTTATCGTCGAGCGTGTTATAGTCTAATAGCAGCTGGCGGCCCGTATGGAGACAAATAACAAGAGTTTTACCGAAGAACATGGTGGAGTAGATGATAGCGTAGTCATACCGGTCCCCAGCAATATCAACACCTATAAACTGAACATCCGCTTTTTCATGAACATTATAAAGCTCCCTGCAGAACTCCATCAAAATCCCTCCTCCCTTTTATTATAAGAAAATTCAGTCAATAATTCAAATAGGTGCTTTCGTCGAAAAGGACTTCCAGTAAAACGATGAATGATTAAATGAAACAGCCCACTTTCTACGAATGGAAAGTGGACTGTTTTGCTTGAATAAACTGAACCAGCTCTTGAGCAAATATTAAATCTTGATTTGAAATACGATAGTCAGAATCGATCAGCTTTACGCTGATCATATATGTGAGCCGATTTCCTGCATAGACGGGAAGATAGAGAGCTTGATCCCTTCCCTTTTTTACGTAAGAAGTCATTTGAAGACGTTCAGGAAATAAGAAGCCCTGCCCAAGGGTTTCCTGTTCTTTTGAGAGGCCACGGATGCCAAGCGCATATTTTAGCTTCATGCCATCATCTGAGTACTGATGAATCGTTAAAACGGCTTGTTTCCTTCCGGCTGCATGAATCGTTTTTAAAATCCGCACCATAAAGTCTTCCTGACTGACTGCGTAGTCATAAGCAAGACCTACTTCAAGTCGCATTTCATCCAAAAAATCTGATTTGTTCATTCTGCTCCACCACCTTTTGTGCCCCATATCCACTGTTGTGCCCATCATAACATAGTCAATTTTAAAATCATGTCGTCTTTTGTCTATAAAAGACGGATATTTAAATTATTCGAAAAAATGAGTCTAAAGTATAGTAAACAGAAAGAGACGTGAGCTCCCTTTCAGCCCACGCCTCTTCCATAATTTTCGATTATGTTACGGCCACAATTCACGCAAAATATCCGCTGTCTCTTCAAGTGTAAATGGTTCCCAGAAAAGCTGGCCGTCAATCAGTAAATCCTTATGCAGATGCAGACCACCGTCATCCCCGATTAAGGCATAGCTGGTACCAGAATTACCAACATATCCGATGACCGTTTCTGCATCAACTGTATCTCCAACCTCTACATCCTCCGGGATATCGTCCAGATGTGCAAAGCGGATCATCACTCCGTAGTCATATTGAACCCAAACCTGTTGTCCTCGAAGCCGATCTAGAATATATTCAGGTGTAAACCCTGCCTCTGCTGCTACTTCCAGTTCTGCGTCCCGCTCCTCTTCAGAAGGATAATCTTCGTAATCCAAATCAGATCTGACGACAGTGCCTTCAGCCATGGCATAGATCGGCGTGTCCGTCGTTATTTCAACACCGGAGGCATAGTCATAATAATCAATTCCTTCGTGCTCACCGTTTCGGTAATCTCTCGGTGCACCTGGCAGATGGCTCTCCACGGTACTAACAGAGGCATCTTCAATCGGGCGCTCTAAAAACTCTAAATAGGCAACCATATCTTCTGGTGTCATCGACTCAATCTCGGCTTCTGCTTCGATGGAAGGCGGATCGTCAGGCAGCGTGATGAAGAGCTCTCCTTCTTCCTCTTCAAGCTCGGTTTCAAATCCGTACTCAAACAAATCTCTGTGAAGCAACGCTTCTTCTCCTTCATTTGTTTCAAGAAAAGCTGCTTCATAAGGTAGATATTGTCCGTTGATCTCCATGACAGGTAGCCGCTCAACTAAATAGATATCAAGATCTTCCCACGTGATCTCTACGGAGCGATTGACGTCATCATACATGTAGGATAGACCGAGTTCTTCAGCAGCTTCTTCAGCAGAAACATAATCGCCGTACAGCGTAAGCTCAGCATCATAAGAAGGCTCTGGTTCCTGCTCTTCCGGATCATTTTCATTCTCAACGTCTTCTGCATTGTTCTCATCAGCCGTTAACTCATTGTCCTGCTGCTCTGCAGCCGAATTATTGTTGTTTGAATTCGTATCGTCATTCATATCTGCACAGCCTGCAAGCAGAATACCAGCAGAAATCAAATACCATTTTTTCATTTTTTTATACCCCTATTCAATTTCATCAGGATCAACAAAATCGTAACCTTTGCCTCTCAATCCTTCCACTATATCTTCCAGTGCTTCAAGCGAGTGTTCACGATCATGCATGAGAAGATTAGCTCCGCTGCGCAGATTTTCAGTCTCAACCATTATTTCTGCGAGCGGACCTGCCTCCATGTAATCAGCTTCCCAATCATAGCCGTATGTCCAGTTCATACTCTGCATGCCTTCTGCCTCTACGATCTCTTCAGAAGCATCGGTATTCACACCAAATGGAGCTCTGAAAAATCTAGGACGTTCTCCTGTAATCTCTTCAATCATATCATTTAGTTCAACAATTTCCGCTTCCGTTTCTTCAGCAGAAACATCACTTAAATTTGGATGACTCATCGTATGATTTCCGATTTCAAACCCTAGCTCATAAATCTCTTCCAGTTGTTCTTTCCCTTCATCGGAAGTGATGAAATGGCCATTTACAAAAAAGATAGCTGGTGTATCCATTTCAGCCAGAGCTTCAGCCATTTGTACTCCATGATTGTCAGGTGCGTCATCAATCGTCATCAGCACAATTTCTTCTTCGGCATCTTCCAGCGGTTGAATGGAAGCATCTCCTGCTACATAGTATGCCGGCTCGGCTGCTTCTTCATTCCCCTCCTCGTTTTGTTCACTGTTCGTGTTGTCGTCTGTTTCATTCATATCTGCCTCATCCGTATGTTCATCATTGTTCATTTCGTTTTCTGTATAATCATTTTCATCTGTATTGGCTGCTTCTTCATTTTCAGCGTTATCGTCATTCTCCTGATCGTTGTTCTCGTTATGTACTTCTGTTTCCGCGGCTTCATTCCCATTCCCATTATTATCTGCACATCCTGCAACAAAAACCAGCATGACACCGGCAAGTATTCCCGCTCGTTTCATAGATAAGCCGCCCCCTTGAATTGTCTGTGTACCTCCCTGATTTTAGCACATCCGTATTCACCGCTCCAAACGTAAACCGGGTAAATTCCAGAATATTTCTTACAAAATCTGGCTTATCCGGATTCCATGCATCTTTTATGAGAAGTACGCTCAGACAACAATTGAAAAAGCGCCCCTGGAAAAGGAGCGCTTTGATATCCTGCGTTGTAAAGAATGAGGTCCGGCAGCCTTTATTTTGTAATATGAACTGGCATGCCGAGAGCAACTTCAGCTGTTTCCATTGTAATTTCGCCTAATGATGGATGCGCATGAATCGTAAGCGCAATGTCTTCAGCTGTCATACCAGCTTCAATTGCTACACAAGCCTCTGAGATCATATCAGATGCATTATGACCAGCAATTTGAACACCGAGTACGAGTCCATCTTCTTTACGAGTTACCATCTTCATGAACCCTTCAGATTCATTCAGCGAGAGGGCACGTCCATTAGCCTGGAACGGGAACTTCGCTGCGGTAACGTCATAGCCTTCTTCTTTAGCCTGCGCTTCTGTAAGGCCAACTTGCGCCAGCTCTGGACCTGAGAACACGACTTCTGGAATAGCAGTGTAATCTATTTCCGATTTTTCACCGGAAATCACTTCTGCAGCAACTTTTGCTTCATAAGATGCCTTATGCGCAAGAGCTGGTCCAGCTACGATATCTCCAATTGCATAAATGTTTGAGGCTGACGTACGGCACTGCTTGTCTATCTTCACAAAGCCTTTATCGTCAAGCTCAACTCCAGCCTGTTCAAGACCCAGTTCATCGGTATTTGGACGGCGGCCGACAGTAACAAGAAGAACGTTTCCTTCAAACTCTTCTTCTTTACCTTTAACTTCCGCTTTTACCTTCACACCGTTTTTCGTTTCTTCCATTTCCTGTGCAAATGCTTCTGTTTTAATCGTGACACCCATGTTTTTAAGACGCTTGGAAACAAGCTGACTCATTTGCTTTTCGAAGCTAGGCAGAATCTGTTTAGTACCCTCGAGGATCGTTACTTCAGATCCAAGATTCGCGTATGCAGATCCAAGTTCTACCCCGATATAGCCTCCGCCGATTACGAGAAGCTTTTCAGGGACTTCCTCCAGTGCCAGAGCACCAGTTGAAGAAACGACTTTGCCTTCCTTAAATTTAAAGGCAGGCAGCTCAATAGGACGGGAGCCCGTAGCTACAATACAGTTTTTAAACTTGTACGTCTGCGAGTTTTTGTCGTCCATAATCTTACACGTCTCACCATCTACAAAGTAAGCTTCTCCGCGAACGATATTTACTTTATTACCTTTTAGGAGTCCTTCAACTCCGCCGGTAAGCTTGTCAACGACAGAGCCTTTCCACTTCTGCACTTTAGAGAAGTCGAGCTTTACATCGCCGACGGAAATTCCCATGTCATCGGAATTACCTGCGTTATGAAAACGATGTCCCGCTTCAATCAGCGCTTTTGAAGGAATACATCCTACGTTTAAACAAACACCGCCCATGTTACCTTTCTCTACGATTGTAACAGTTTGACCGAGCTGGGCAGCACGGATGGCGGCTACATAGCCACCGGGACCGGACCCAATTATCAGCGTGTCTACCTCTTCAGGAAAATCTCCTACTACCATGCACTATCCCTCCATTACCAATAGTTGTGGATCGTTCAGCAGGCGCTTAATGTGATTCATGGCGTGCTGTGCAGTCGCACCATCAATGATACGATGATCAAAGCTTAAAGACAAGGCTAAAACAGGTGCGACTGTTACTTCCCCATCTTTTACAACAGCTTTTTCCGCAATGCGGCCCAGCCCAAGAATCGCTACTTCCGGATGGTTGATAACTGGTGTAAACCACTGACCGCCGGCAGAACCAATATTCGTAATAGTGATAGAAGCACCTTTCATTTCGTCAGAGGCAAGCTTTCCATCGCGGGCTTTACCTGCTAGGTCATTAATCTCATCAGAAATGGTGAAAATTGATTTGCGGTCTGTGTTTTTCACTACTGGAACGAGCAGACCTTTTTCGGTATCAGCTGCAATTCCAATGTTGTAATAGTGCTTATGAACAATCTCTTCCGTTGAATCATCGAGCGAAGTATTCAGCATTGGGAATTCACGTACAGCACTTGTTAATGCTTTAACGACATACGGAAGGTACGTCAGTTTAATTCCTTTTTCCTGAGCAACTGGCTTAAACTGTTTGCGGTGTTCAACCAATGCAGACACTTCAATTTCATCCATTAACGTTACGTGAGGAGCTGTATGCTTGGAATTAACCATTGCTTTTGAAATTGCCTTACGAATGCCAGACATTTTCTCACGAGTTTCAGCCTGGCCTTCGGCTGGCTCATAGGAAGCTACCGGCTGCTTTTCTTCCTTTGCTTCATCTGAAGGAGCCGAAGCAGTCTCTGCAGCTGGCTGATCCCCGGAAAGGTATGCATCGACATCTTCTTTCAGTACACGGCTGTTCTTTCCGCTGCCGCGAACCTGACGGATGTTGACATCTTTATCACGAGCGTATTTACGTACAGAAGGCATTGCAATCACACGGCTGCCGTCATCTTCTTTTGAAGCACTTTCAGACGTTGAGTCTGCAGCAGGAGCTTCATCCTTTTGAGCATCCTTGCTGTCTTCTTTAGGCTCTTCTTTGCTTTCTTCCTCTGATTCTTCCGCTGCATCTTCCCCGTCTTCATCAGCCGGAGGCTCTGCATCTGTTTCAAAGGTAATGATTACTTCACCGACAGTTGTGACTGTTCCCTCTTCAACGTGAAGCTGCTTTACTGTCCCCTCTACCGGAGAAGGAATTTCAACAACTGCTTTGTCGTTTTGCACTTCACAGAGAATGTCATCCTCTTTTACTTCGTCGCCCTCTTTTACTTCCCATTTGACGATTTCGCCTTCATGGATTCCTTCCCCAATGTCTGGGAGCTTAAATTCATATGCCATGGAAATGCCTCCATTTCAAGTAATGTTTGCTTAAATTGATTGAAAGTGCCGCAAAGAGGAGATTCTGATAACAGCCTCTCCTCCTGCGGGTTATTTCATGCAGATTTAGAAGTTCAGTGTTTCTTTCACTTTCTCAGCAATATCTTTATCATTTGGCAGCCAAGTATCCTCTGCAGCTGCAAACGGGAATACCGTGTCAGCTGCGGTTACACGACCTACAGGAGCTTCCAGGCTCAAAATCGCACGATCATTAATTTCAGCAACCACATTCGCTGCAATACCTGCCTGCTTTTGCGCTTCCTGCACGACTACAGCATGATTTGTTTTCTCCACTGATTCAATAATCGCATCAATATCGAGCGGGCTTACCGTTCGCAGATCAATTACCTCGGCAGAGATGCCGTCTTTTTCCAATTGCTCGGCAGCCTTTAAGGAAGCCTGTACCATTGCACCATACGTGATGATAGATACATCTGTTCCTTCACGCTTTACATCCGCTTTCCCAAGCGGAATAGTGTACTCTTCTTCAGGAACTTCATCACGGAATGAACGGTAAAGCTTCATGTGCTCCAGAAAAACAACAGGGTCGTTATCGCGGATGGCAGAAATCAGCAGTCCCTTTGCATCATATGGATTGGAAGGAATGACCACTTTCAGACCCGGCGTCTGAGCCATTAAACCTTCAAGGCTGTCGGCGTGCATTTCAGGCGTTTTTACACCTCCGCCAAATGGTGAACGGATTGTTACCGGTGCATTGTAAACGCCACCTGAACGGTAGTGCAGTCGTGCCATCTGTCCTGCAATGGAATCGAAAGCTTCAAAGACAAACCCAAAAAATTGAAGTTCCATAACTGAACGGTATCCAGTCAGGCTCAAACCGTGAGCAAGCCCGCCGATTGCAGACTCCGCTAATGGCGTGTCAAACACCCGCTCCTCGCCAAATTCCTTTTGAAGACCATCCGTCGCACGGAATACGCCTCCGTTGTTTCCTACGTCTTCTCCATACACTAGTACTTTTTCATCGTTTTTCAGCTCATTACGCATTGCATCAGTAATGGCCTGGATCATCGTCATCTGCGCCATAGCTTACTTCGACTCCTTTTTCTCGTAGTATTCGCGCTGCTCCTGCAGGTTAGTCGGCTCTTCATCGGAGAACGTGATGTCGATCAGGTCAGTCACCTTCTGCTTCGCTGTACCGTCTGCTTCTTTAATAGCAGCTTTAATGTCTTCCTTCGCCTGCTCTACGATTTTCTCTTCTTCATCTTCGCTCCACAGTTTCTTATCTTCAAGAAACTTACGGAAACGTACAAGCGGATCTTTCTTCTCCCACTCATCATCTTCCTCGGAAGTACGGTATCGAGTCGGGTCATCTCCGGCCATCGTATGCGGCCCGTAACGGTACGTTAAGAATTCCAGAAGTGTTGGACCTTCTCCTTCAACTCCGCGCTCACGTGCTTTTTGTGTAGCTGCGTAAACGGCGAGAATGTCCATTCCATCTACCTGTTCGCCGTGGATTCCCGCTGCTACTGCCTTCTGGGCAATAGTCTTCGCTGCTGATTGTTTTTCAACAGGTACGGAAATAGCAAAGCGGTTATTTTGTACGATAAATACAGCCGGGAGGTTGTAAGCACCCGCGAAGTTCATACCTTCATAGAAGTCACCCTGAGATGCACCGCCGTCACCGGTATACGTAATAGCGATCTGCTTTTCACCGTCTTTTTGAAGCCCCATTGCAACACCGGCAGTTTGCGTAATCTGAGCACCAATGATGATTTGCGGAAGCATAATGCGAACGCCTTCCGGAACCTGTCCACCTTTAAAGTGCCCGCGAGACCATAGAAAAGCCTGGTGCAGCGGAAGCCCATGGTAATAAATCTGTGGAATATCACGGTATCCAGGGAGAATCCAGTCTTTCTTATCCAGCGCAAACTGAGAGCCGATCATGGAAGCTTCCTGACCTGCAACAGGAGCGTAGAAGCCCAGGCGTCCCTGACGGTTTAACGAAATAGCACGCTGGTCCCAAATACGCGTGTACACCATGCGAGTCATCATTTCCTTCAGTTCTTCGTCAGACAGTTCAGGCATGGCGTCCTTATTAACTACCTTCCCTTTTTCGTCGAGAATCTGAAACATTTCAAACTGATCTTCAACTTTCTGAAGCTCTTTCGTTTTCTTCATGAAAAGGTTCACCTCATTTTTATTATTTAGCCTGCTGCAGCCTCTGATGAACTCAGCGTCTGTCGCGGCTCTGTAACAACCATCTTCAAATGAAAAGTAGTACAACTTGCTTTCACACCTCATAGTTTACACGAATGAAAATAGATTCGTCAACGACTTTAACCCTTGCTGTGTAACGTTAAAGAATCATCTTCTTCTGTAAAACACTTCACAATGCCATCCCATACTGTATTATTCTAATCTTTTGCCTGTTATATTCTCACCAGGCAGCCTGTTTCGGCTTCACCTGAAAACTATACCCGCTCCCCATTCGTATTAACCGTTTCCTGTGCACAAAAAAACTTTCCGGTAATGAATATTCCGGAAAGTAGAAGTGGATGGAAATTAAGAAGCCTGGCCGGCTTCGACCTGGAGTTCACTAATTTCATAGAAATCCATTTTGGCATCATTAAATTGCTCGGTTGCACGATTAAATGATTCGTTCCGTTCTGCGATTTCCCCGTACAGCTCATTAACCGTTTCATGCTGCTGCTGCAATTCTTCCATTTCAATTTCTTCGTTGGAAATCATGCTGAACAGTTCTATATCCTCATCAATGGACTGCATGTATGTATCGTAAAGATCCGTATATGCCCCATATCGTTCATCCATTAATTCTGTGACTTCATTGGCAGCTTCCTGTTCTTCTTCTTCGAGATTCCCTATGTGATCGGAACCTTCCTGAAACTGCTCATAAGCTTCATCAATGATGGACCGTTCCTCTTCCATTAGTTCACGGCGTTCCTCCGCAGAACCAATTGCTTCTTCAGACAACGGCTCTATTTCATCCGTCTCACTTAAACTGAGCATTTCTTCATACAGCTCATTTTCCTGTTCTTCTCTCTCTGCAAGCGGGTCCTGCACCTCAGCGATATCCTGTTCAATCTGCACGGCTGCTTCCCATTCCTCAAATACCTGTTCTGCGGCATTTTCTCCTGAACATGCTGCTGTTACAGCTAGCACACATGCTAACCCAGTTAATTTATATCCTGTCAAACGAAGCCCTCCTAAAAATAAATCATTCCTATCAAAATTACCTTAGTTGCCAATAGATTACAAGTGTCTATTTCTTAACATGAGCTCCCCTTTTCCTGCTGATTAGATGTAAAAAAGAGATTTTCACTTTGCCGTTCATAATGGATTCATGCGTCACGTACCAAGCACCCTGCTTATAAACGCCCTATCATCTAAAGCAGCGCTGGTTCTGGTACAGATTCTGGTTACTGAATCCCTATAGTCAGTTAACTGAAGCAGATTCTTGACCGGCAGGCCGCTTTAGTATGATTCTTCCTAATAAAAGACAGTCACCATCTATTGAAAAGATACTTTATACGTTCTATATTAAATAGAGAGGATGGAGAGGGAGGAGCAGGATTGATGATAACGATGAAGGATATTATCCGCGAAGGGCATTCCGTGTTGAGAGAAAAAGCTGCTGAAGTTGCTATGCCGCCTTCAAAAGAAGACCAGGAAATGATGGATGCCATGATGACATTTTTACGTAACAGCCAGGATCCTGAAACGGCTGAAAAATATGAACTGCGTGCTGGAGTCGGTTTAGCCGCACCTCAAATTAATGTATCGAAACGGATCATTGCCGTACGAACAGCCAATGAAAATGATGAACCAAGAGAGTTTGCTTTATTTAATCCAAAGATTGTCAGCCATTCTGCAGAAACAGCCTATCTGGAGTCTGGTGAAGGGTGCTTGTCTGTAGACCGTAATGTGGAGGGTATTGTCCCGCGCTATGCCCGCATTAAGGTAGATGCGTTTGATCGAAACGGAGATAAATTGAAGCTTCGCTTTCGAGGATACGAGGCTATAGTCGTCCAGCATGAGCTTGATCATCTGGATGGCATTATGTTTTATGACCGGATTGAGGAGTATGCAGGTGATTATAAGCAGCCGCTTCCTTCTAAATCAATTGTACATCGCAGCGAAGAAGAGCTCGTTCTTTAAGCTTTTCATCACTTCACTCCGCCGGGCTCCCCGCCCCAGGCGGAGTTTTTTTTGGAAACGCTGCTGTTAATCCACGCGAGGCACAGTAGAAAATGAACGTCAACCTTGAATAACACGGTATTTACGTATAAAATATGAAAAAGGTGGAGAGAACGGTTTTCAATACTGATTCTGTTTCAGGATGTGCAAATCAGCCGGAAGCACATGAAATATGTGTCTTTGCACATCTTTATGAACAGATTTCGGATTGGAACTCAGACGGACTTTTACAACCTGTTCAACTACTCAGTAGATCATTCAAACTAAAGGAGAGAATAGCATGATTTTCAAAGTATTTTACCAAGATACGCTCGCAGAAGTACCAGTGCGTGAACGAACCAGCTCGCTTTATGCGGAAGCCGAAACGGAGGAAGAAGTCCGAAAAGGCTTGAAAGATCGAGGATATAACATTGAATTTGTGACCCCGTTATCCGAAAAAGCCCTGGCATATGAGAAAGAATCCAATGAAGACTTCACTGTGGAGTCATTGTCCAAATGAAAGTAAAAAATCATCAAGTTGCTGTCTTTTCCCTGGGGGGTCTGGGTGAAATCGGCAAAAATATGTATGCAGTTCAATTTCAGGATGAGATTATTGTAATTGATTCCGGCATTATGTTTCCTGAAGACGAACTGCTCGGTATTGACTACGTCATTCCTGACTACACGTATTTAGTCAAAAATGCAGATAAAATCAAAGGGGTTTTTATTACCCATGGTCATGAAGATCACATCGGCAGTGTTCCCTACCTGTTAAAAGCAGTCAATGTTCCGATTTACGGAGGGAAACTTGCTTTAGCACTTATTCGCAACAAACTTGAAGAGCACCGGCTTCTTCGAACAGCTGAACTTCATGAGATCAACGAAGACACTGTGGTGAAATTCCAGAAAACGTCCGTATCGTTTTTTCAAACGACACACAGTATTCCCGATGCTTACGGTGTTGTCGTAAAAACACCATCCGGCAACATCGTACAAACGGGAGATTTTAAGTTTGATTTCACTCCTGTTGGTGAACCGGCTAACTTATCAAAAATGGCAAAAATCGGTGAAGAAGGCGTATTATGCCTCCTTTCTGACAGCACCAACGCAGAAGTTCCCGGTTTTACAATGTCGGAGCGAAAAGTCGGTGAAAGCATTGAATCGATTTTCAGAAAAGTAGACGGCCGAATTATTTTCGCTACGTTTGCGTCTAACATTTACCGGCTTCAGCAGGCTGTTGAATCAGCAGTTAAATACAGACGGAAAGTAGCCGTATTTGGGCGGAGTATGGAAAACGCTATACGGGTAGGACGTGAGCTCGGATACATTAAGGCTCCGGAAAGCACGTTTATTGATTCTTCCCAGCTGAATAAAATACCTGCTGACCAAGTATTAATTCTCTGTACCGGAAGCCAGGGAGAGCCGATGGCGGCGCTCTCCAGAATTGCTCACGGTACACATCGGCAGATTCAAGTTATCCCTGGCGACACCGTCGTATTTTCATCTTCTCCAATTCCCGGAAACACGCTGAGCGTCAGTAAAATTATTGACCAGCTTTTCCGTGCTGGAGCAGAAGTTATTCACGGACCGCTGAATGACATTCATACGTCTGGTCACGGCAGCCAGGAAGAACAGAAGCTGATGCTCAGACTAATGAAGCCAAAGTACTTCATGCCGATTCACGGGGAATACCGTATGCTGAAGAAGCATGCCGAGATGGCCCAGGATTGCGGGGTGCCTGAGCAGAACTGCTTTGTAATGGATATCGGTGATGTGCTCGCTCTTGATAAAGAGGAAGCTGGTCTTGCTGGCAAAGTACCGGCTGGTGCAGTTTATGTAGATGGAAATGGCATCGGCGATATAGGCAATATCGTTTTGCGGGACCGCCGCATTCTTTCCGAAGAAGGACTTGTTGTCGTTGTTGTCAGCCTGAACATGAAAAACCATAAGATTGCGTCAGGTCCGGATATTATTTCACGCGGTTTTGTCTATATGCGAGAATCCGGCGATCTCATAAACGAGGCGCAGCGTAAGCTGCATGGTCATCTGCAGCATATGATGAGTTCAAAGACTACGCAGTGGTCTGAAATTAAAAATTCTATTTCAGATACACTCGGTCCTTTTCTATATGAACGAACGAAGCGTAAACCGATGATTCTGCCAATTATTATGGAAGTTTAATTAGTCCGCAGCATCCGTTTTAAATCGCTTACGATTAAAGAGACTGGGATAAAACCAGCATCAACAGAAGCCCTTACCATTTTTGGTGAGGGCTTTCTGTATGAGGGGGTTGATCCTTCCAATGCCAATCGCTTACCGCGGGCAAGGCTTCAGCTAACCGCCGCAAAAACAGCGGCGGTGGATCTTCAGCCCTTGCTTTTCCCGCAGGCATCTCTTGTTTTTTCACGATCAACCCATAATCAGGACCGTACGGTCTTGATTTCCCGATAAAAAAAGGATACCTTCAGGTTAAGTTAGAACGACCAAGTCATAACAAAACCGGAGGTATCCTTATGTTTAAAGAGTTTAACATGGATCAGCTCGTTCTGCCGATGGATTTATCCTCTCCATTACCAAAACATGATGTGGCCTTTGCGGTAAATAATCTCATTGAACCTATACCGGAAAAAGCCTTTGATGCATGTTATACACGCAATGGACAGCCTTCGTATCACCCGAAAATGATGATGAAAGTCATTCTTTGTGCGTATACGCGGTCCGTTTTTCGGACAGAAAATAGAGGTCATGCTGCATGACAGCATTCGTATGATGTGGCTCGCCCAAGGATATACGCCGACCTATCGAAGCCTGAATCGATTCCGCGTTCACCCGGAT